>NZ_KQ976354.1:927030-1272981 GCF_000346485.2 Scytonema hofmannii PCC 7110 | reverse complement strand
TATAAAGGCGCAAATGGCAATGGGGGTAACATTATTCTCACCACTGGCTCAGTTTCCTTAACTAATGGTGTTCAATTAAGTGCCAGCACTTTTGGAAAAGGGGATGCAGGCAGTGTGTTGGTGCAAGCAAAGGATTCTGTGTCTGTTGCTGGTAACAGTTACATCTTCAGCACTGTGGAATCACAGGGTGTGGGCAAAGGTGGCGACGTCAACATCAGTGCGGCAACACTGTCCCTCAAGGATGGCGCTCAACTAGGAACCTTTGTTCGTGAAGCATCTTCCAACCAGACTGCCGGACAAGGTCAGGCAGGGAATGTCAACGTCAATGTCACAGGAGAGGTAACGATTACTGGGAGGAAGAATGGAGCTAGTGGTATTTTCAGCACCTTGGGAACTGGGGCGATTGGTAAAGCGGGAAACATTAATGTCACCAGTGGCTCAGTTTCCTTAACTGATGGTGCTCAATTGAGTGCCAGCACTTTTGGAAAAGGGGATGCAGGCAGTGTGTTGGTGCAAGCAAAGGATTCTGTGTCTGTTGCTGGTAACAGTTACATCTTCAGCACTGTGGAATCACAGGGTGTGGGCAAAGGTGGCGACGTCAACATCAGTGCGGCAACACTGTCCCTCAAGGATGGCGCTCAACTAGGAACCTTTGTTCGTGAAGCATCTTCCAACCAGACTGCCGGACAAGGTCAGGCAGGGAATGTCAACGTCAATGTCACAGGAGAGGTAACGATTACTGGGAGGAAGAATGGAGCTAGTGGTATTTTCAGCACCTTGGAAACTGGGGCGATTGGTAAAGCGGGAAACATTAATGTCACCAGTGGCTCAGTTTCCTTAACTGATGGTGCTCGACTAACTGCCAGCACCTCTGGAAAAGGGGATGCAGGCAGTATATTGGTGCAAGCAAAGGATTCTGTGTCTGTTGCTGACAGTATCATTTTCAGCATTGTGGAATCACAGGGTGTGGGCAAAGGTGGCGACGTCAACATCAATGGGGCAACACTGTCCCTCAAGAATGGCGCTCAACTGTCAACCAGTGTTCGTGAAGCATCTTCCAACCAGACTGCCGGACAAGGTCAGGCAGGAAATGTCAACGTGAATGTCACAGGAGAGGTGACGATTGCTGGGAGGAAGAACGGTTCCAGCAGTGGTATTTTCAGCTTTTTGGGAAGTGGGGCGATTGGTAAAGGGGGAAATATTAATGTCACATCTGACTCAGTTTCCTTAACTGATGGCGCTGTACTAATTGCCAGCACTTTTGGAAAAGGGGATGCAGGCAGTGTGTTGGTGCAAGCAAAGGATTCTGTGTCTGTTGCTGGTAACAGTTCCATCTTCAGCGATGTGGAATCACAGGGTGTGGGCAAAGGTGGCGATATCAACATCCGTGCAGCAACACTGTCCCTTAAGGATGGCGCTCAACTGTCAACCAGTGTTCGTGCAGCATCTTCTAACCAACCACCCAGAGAAGCTCAGGCAGGAAATGTCAACGTCAATGTCACAGGATCGGTGACGATTGCTGGGAGGAAGAACGGTTTCAGTAGTGGCATTTTCAGCTTTTTGGGAAGTGGGGCGATTGGTAAAGGGGGAAATATTAATGTCACATCTGACTCAGTTTCCTTAACTGATGGTGCTCGATTGAGTGCCAGCACTTCTGGACAAGGGGATGCAGGTAGTGTGTTGGTGCAAGCAAAGGATTCTGTGTCTGCTGCTGACAGTACCATCTCCAGCACTGTGGAAAATGGAGCAGTGGGCAAAGGTGGCGACGTCAACATCAGTGCGGCAACACTGTCCCTCAAGGATGGCGCTCAACTAGGAACCTTTGTTCGTGGAGCATCTTCCAACCAGACTGGCGGACAAGGTCAAGCGGGGAATGTCAACGTCAATGTCACAGGAGCGGTGACGATTGCTGGGAGGAAGAATGGAGCTAGTGGTATTTTCAGCTATTTGGGAACTGGGGCAATTGGTAAAGGGGGAAACATTAATGTGACATCTGGCTCAGTTTCCTTAACTGATGGTGCTCAATTGAGTGCCAGCACCTTTGGAAAAGGGGATGCAGGCAGTGTGTTGGTGCAAGCAAAGGATTCTGTGTCTGTTGCTGGTAACAGTTATATCTTCAGCAGATTGGGAAGTGGGGCAATTGGTAAAGGGGGAAACATTAATGTGACATCCGGCTCAGTTTCTTTAACTGATGGCGCTCAATTGAGTGCCAGCACCTCTGGGCAAGGAGATGCAGGCAGTATATTGGTGCAAGCAAAGGATTCTGTATCTGTTGGTGGTAACAGTATCATCTTTAGCATTGTGGGAAATGGAGCAGTAGGCAAAGGTGGCGATGTCAACATCAATGGAGCAACACTGTCCCTTAAGGATGGCGCTCAACTAGGAACCTTTGTTCGTGAAGCATCTTCCAACCAGAGTGCCGGACAAGGTCAGGCGGGGAATGCCAACGTGAATGTCACAGGCGCGGTGACGATTGCTGGAGGGAAGAACAGAGCTAGTGGTATTTTCAGCTATTTGGGAAGTGGGGCGATTGGTAAAGGGGGAAACATTAATGTGACATCTGGCTCAGTTTCCTTAACTGATGGCGCTCGACTAAATGCCAGCACCTCTGGACAAGGGGATGCAGGCAGTGTGTTGGTGCAAGCAAAGGATTCTGTGTTTGTCGCTGACAGTACCATCTTCAGCAATGTGGGATCGCAGGCTGTGGGCAAAGGTGGCGATATCAACATCAGTGCGGCAACACTATTCCTTAAGGGTGGCGCTCAACTGTCAACCAGTGTTCTTGGATCATCTTCCAACCCGTCACTCAGACAAGCTCAGGCGGGAAATGTCAACGTGAATGTCACAGGATCGGTGACGATTGCTGGGGTTAAAGACGGACTCCCTAGTGGTATTTCCAGCGATTTGGGAAGTGGGGCAAGTGGTAAAGGGGGAAACATTAATGTCACATCTGGCTCAGTTTCCTTAACTGATGGCGCTCGACTAACTGCCAGCACTTCTGGAAAAGGGGATGCAGGTAGTATATCGGTGCAAGCAAAGGATTCTGTTTCTGTCGTTAATAACAGTTACATCTTTAGCAATGTGGGAAATGGAGCAGTGGGCAAAGGTGGCGACGTGAATATTAGTGCAGCAACACTGTCCCTCAACGATGGTGCTCAAGTGTCAACCAGTGTTCGTGGAGCATCTTCCAACCAGAGTGCCGGACAAGGTCAGGCGGGGAATGTCAACGTCAATGTCACAGGAGTGGTGACGATTGCTGGGAGGAAGAATGGAGCTAGTGGTATTTTCAGCAATTTGGGAAGTGGGGCGATTGGTAAAGGGGGAAACATTAATGTCACATCTGGCTCAGTTTCTTTAACTGATGGTGCTTATTTGAGTACCATCACTTCTGGAAAAGGGGATGCAGGCAGTGTGTTGGTGCAAGCAAAGGATTCTGTGTCTGCTGCTGACAGTAACATCTTCAGCAATGTGGCATCACAGGGTGTGGGCAAAGGTGGCGACATCAACATCAATGGGGCAACACTGTCCCTCAAGGATGGCGCTCAACTGTCAACCAGTGTTCTTGGAGCATCTTCCAACCCGTCACCCAAACAAGGTCAGGCAGGGAATGTCAACGTCAATGTCACAGGCGCGGTGACGATTGCTGGAGTGAAGGAAAGACTCCCTAGTGGTATTTCTACCTTTTTGGGAAGTGGGGCGATTGGTAAAGGGGGAAACATTAATCTCACATCTGGCTCAGTTTCCTTAACTGATGGCGCTGTACTAATTGCCAGTACCTCTGGACAAGGGGATGCAGGTAGTATATCGGTGCAAGCAAAGGATTCTGTGTTTGTTGCTGACAGTAACATCTTCAGCAATGTGGCATCACAGGGTGTGGGTAAAGGTGGCGACATCAACATCAATGGAGCAACACTGTTCCTCAAGAATGACGCTCAACTGTCAACCAGGGTTAGTGGGGCATCTTCCAACCAAAGTGCCGGACAAGGTCAAGCGGGGAATGTCAACGTCAATGTCACAGGAGCGGTGACGATTGCTGGGGTTAAGAATGGGGATCGCAGTGGTATTTTCAGCACCTTGGGAAGTGGGGCGATTGGTCAAGGAGGAAACATTAATGTCACATCTGGCTCAGTTTCTTTAACTGATGGTGCTCGACTAATTGCCAGCACCTTTGGAAAAGGGGATGCAGGCAGTGTGTTGGTGCAAGCAAAGGATTCTGTGTCTGTTGCTGGTAACAGTTATATCTTCAGCAATGTGGAATCACAAGGTGTGGGCAAAGGTGGCGACGTCAACATTAGTGCGGCAACACTGTCCCTCAAGGATGGCGCTCAACTGTCAACCAGTGTTCGTGAAGCATCTTTCAACCGGATTGCCGGACAAGGTCAGGCGGGGAATGTCAACGTCAATGTCACAGGAGCGGTGACGATTGCTGGGGAGAACAATGGAGCTAGTGGTATTTTCAGCTATTTGGGAAGTGGGGCGATTGGTAAAGGGGGAAACATTAATGTCACATCTGGCTCAGTTTCTTTAACTGATGATGCTCAATTGAGTGCCAGCACCTCTGGAAAAGGGGATGCAGGCAGTGTGTTGGTGCAAGCAAAGGATTCTGTGTCTGCTGCTAGTAACAGTTACATCTTCACCAGTGTGGAATCACAAGGTGTGGGCAAAGGTGGCGACATCAACATCAGTGCTGCAACACTATCCCTCAAAGATGGTGCTGAACTAGGAACCTTTGTTCGTCAAGCATCTTTCAATCAGAGTGCCGGACAAGGTCAGGCGGGGAATGTCAACGTGAATGTCACAGGCGCGGTGACGATTGCTGGGAGGAAGAATGGAGCTAGTGGTATTGTCAGCACCTTGGGAAGTGGGGCAATTGGTAAAGGGGGAAACATTAACATTACATCTGGCTCAGTTTCTTTAACTGATGGCGCTCAACTAACTGCCAGTACCTCTGGAAAAGGAGATGCAGGAAAAATTCAAATCAACGCCACAGATTATGTCAATGTTTCTGGCTTCAGTGCGATCGCAAATCCTGAAGCTGTCAGTGGCTTGTTTGTTCGTTCTCTAAGTTCAGGAGCAGCAGGCGACATTGAAGTTACCGCACCCCAAATTCGTTTAGACAATAGCGCGACGTTCATTGCTGAATCTGCATCAGGTAACGGCGGCAATATCACACTACAAGTCAGAGACTTACTGCTTCTACGCCGTGGAAGTCAAATCTCTACGACTGCAGGAACTGCACGGCTGGGTGGTGATGGCGGTAACATCAGCATCAACTCGAAGTATATCATCGCTATTCCAGAAGAAGATAGCAATATCACCGCTAATGCTTTTCAAGGTAGAGGTGGTAACGTCCAAATAAATTCTCAAGGTATCTTTGGAATCGAGTCACGTCCAAGGCGAACTGAGAAAAGTGATATTACAGCCAGTTCTGACTTAGGCGTTGCAGGTGCTGTTAATCTCATTGCACCTGACAACAACGCTATTGTAAATAGGGCTTGCTGAAAAAGTCAGAAAACAGCAAGATAAGAATTGATTAGTTACTCAACAAGGGTCTAATATAAGCAGATGCTATCTATGATTTAAGGACTGATTATTTTCAATAATAGTAAATGGGGAAAAAGGTGTAGTTTTAAAAAATAGACATAAAAAAGCATAAAATAGCCGCGAGAGCTGAGTAGAAAGATTCATCACTAAAAAAGTAATAGCAATTGCAGTTTCAGAAGTATGAGCAAGTTTCGTCATCACGCGATTGAGGCTAAATCTTCTTTTCCCCTGTCCAAATTTTCCCTCAATACAATTACGAATTCTCTCAGATTCTAAATCTTGTTTCTTTTTTTCTTTACTAACATTAGCTGGGGGTCTTCCTAAAGGAGGTCCGCTCATTATAATACCTCTTTCTTTACACCAAGCTCGGTTCTCTCTTGTGCGATAAATTTTATCAACATGAACAGATTCTGGATAGTACCCTGTGTAATTTTTAAAGGCTTCTACTTGAGCTTTTAAGTCTCCTGATTCATTAAAATTATCCCAACTTATATGGTCTAAAAATATATATCCTTCAAAGCAACTAGCAGACAATTTTGCCCCAAATTCTACCGATTTACCAGCTTTCCCTCGGACAATTGGACGGATATGTGGTTGGGTTAAACTGACAATGCGGTCGTCAATACTCTGTTTTTTATTTTCATACAACCAGAGTTGTTGACGGTAGACTTCTGCAACTACAAGCAACATCTTATATTGTCTGTGACTTAAATCTTCCAGAGAGGCTCCTGAAATAATTAGCTGTTCAATATGAGATAAGTTTCTTTTGATATATTGAAGTTGTTTTCTAATTGCTTTTCTCCTGTCTTTTTGGGAAACGCGACGTTTTTTAGCGACTGCTAGATAATCCTTTCTAGCCCTCTCTCTATAGGTTCTTGGTTTTTTCTCTAATTGACCCAAAGTCTGTTCGTAAAGTAAGTCTATAATTTTCTCTGTCTGTTTTCTTGCTTGATTGAGTAGCTCTAAATCTGTCGGATAGCTGATATCACCCGGAGCACAAGTTGCATCTATTATTAATTTTCCCCGATTTTTGGGTGTCTCACCTTCTTCTTCTGGTGATTCTGTTTTTTTTTCAGATAGTTTAGAAGATGTTGCTTCTAGCATCTTCTTCACCATTTCTTGATTCACTTTGTTAACAAGCTCCACACTAATTCTTTCCCGAAAATGTACCAACATTGATGCATCAAATGGAGCTTCATTACTATAATATGACATTCCTATAAAGTACTGTAGATAAGGATTTTCTTTAATTTGCTCTACTGTTTCTCTATCGCTTATCCCCAACTTTTCTTTGATTATTAATGCCCCTAATGCCATCCGAAAAGATTTGGCAGGTGCTCCCATCTCTACTGAGAAAAATGAAGAATATTCTTCTTCAAATTCTGTCCAAGGAATGAAAGCAGCCATCATTACCCAACGATTATCTTCTGATAACTTGCCCTCGAACGGGAGTTCAAAGTTTTCAGTTGGGATTGAAGTTTGTCCCTGTTTTCGGTACATGGTTACTAACAGCATACTTGATGCTGCCGATCGCAGTGATGCAAGCATTTTTGGCTATTCTACCCTCCTCTCTTGCACCTGAATATACTTCTATAGTCTGAGAATTTAGAGACTGTCTCCTTTTTTTCTTTTTCAGCAAGCCCTAAATAATTATTAAGAACTTAAAAGTCTCACACAATTGCCACAAACTAAGAACGACATCAATGCTCTTTCATCTGACAAGGACTACCCTTGGCGCGATAAGCAGAGCATAAGGGCTAGTGCGATTCGCTGAAATCGGTTTGTAAAGCAGTAAAAAGTGTTGTTAGGCAAACTATTAGTCATAATGAACGTATCTGCTCTACATAGCGAGCAGAAGGTTTTCTTGACTAGTAGCGCTCTGATTACATCATGACATCTCCAACTCGCTTTATTCCTCAATCTCAACTGCCAGTTCCTGTAGACGAAACACTACCGACAATGTACGATCTACCAAGTGACAATCCAGAGGAACCCGGTTTGCCAGACGAATTTCACTTATTTCAGCCATTGCTATTAATGTTAACTTTTCTACCAGATGGTTGGAACCCAGAACTAGTTTACAGTGCGATTGACCTGAATCTCTACTACGATGTGGAGCATACTCTGTGGTATAAACGTCCCGATTGGTTTGGTGTGGTGGGAGTTCAAAGGTTATATCAAGGGCAAGATTTACGTTTAAGTTATGTGACTTGGCAAGAAAAAGTCAATCCCACTGTTGTAGTTGAGTTGTTATCTCCCGGTACGGAAGACGAAGATTTGGGAGAAACTGAAAGTGAGCCAGATGAACCTCCTACCAAGTGGTTCGTGTATGAGAAGATTTTACAGGTTCCTTATTATGTAATCTTTAGTCGTTATACGAATAAACTACAAGGATTTCGCTTGGTAGATGGTGAGTATCAAGTCATGAATTTGACGGATGGACGCTTGCTGATACCAGAGCTGGGTTTAAGTTTGGGATTGTGGGAGGGGTCATTTCGCGGGATACCACGATTATGGTTGCGATGGCTGACTTTGAATGGTGAATTAATCCCCCATCCTTCCGAAGAAGCAATTGCTGCTAAACAAGAAGCACAACAAGCTAAACAAGAAACACAACAAGCTAAACAAGAAACACAACAAGCTAAACAAGAAGCAGATGAAGCAAAAAGAAGAGCAGAAAAATTAACAGAACGCTTGCGTCAGTTGGGCATAGATTTAGATAAAGTGGAGTAAGAATTTGAGAGCGATTCGGCAATATATTCGTAATCGCTCACTTATAACTTCATTTAAAAATAAGAGAAATGTTTTTCTTTTCTGGAATTAAATCGCTTGTATATTATATCAAATTCGGGTGATGACTTATCATAAAATTTATCAACTCTCGTTGGGTTGAGGCGCGTGCGAAACCCAACAAACTCTGCATTCATGTTGGGTTTCGTTCCTCAACCCAACCTACAAAAATTATAAACGTTTAACCGAACATGATATTAGGACGACAATATGACATTTCCAACTCACTTGACTCCTCAATCTCAACTGCCAATTCCTGTAGACGAAACACTACCGACAATGTACGATCTACCAAGTGACAATCCCGAGGAACCCGGTTTGCCAGACGAATTTCACTTCTTTCAGCCATTGCTACTAATGCTAACTTTTCTACCACCTGGTTGGAACCCAGAACTAGTTTACAGTGCGATTGACCTGAATCTCTACTACGATGTGGAGCATACTCTGTGGTATAAACGTTCCGATTGGTTTGGTGTCGTGGGAGTTCAAAGGTTATACCAAGGGCAAGATTTACGTTTAAGTTATGTGACTTGGCAAGAAAAAGTCAATCCCACTGTTGTAGTTGAGTTGTTATCTCCCGGTACGGAACACGAAGATTTGGGAGAAACTGAAAGTGAGCCAGATGAACCTCCTACCAAGTGGTTCGTGTATGAGAAGATTTTACAGGTTCCTTATTATGTAATCTTTAGTCGTTATACGAATAAACTACAAGGATTTCGCTTGGTAGATGGTGAGTATCAAGCGATGAATTTGACGGATGGACGCTTGCTGATACCAGAGATCGGTTTAAGTTTGGGATTGTGGGAGGGGTCATTTCGCGGGATATCACGATTATGGTTGCGATGGCTGACTTTGAATGGTGAATTAATCCCCCATCCTTCCGAAGAAGCAATTGCTGCTAAACAAGAAGCACAACAAGCTAAACAAGAAACACAACAAGCTAAACAAGAAACACAACAAGCTAAACAAGAAACACAACAAGCCAAACAAGAAATACAACAAGCCAAACAAGAAATACAACAAGCCCAACAAGAAGCAGATGAAGCAAAAAGAAGAGCAGAAAAATTAACAGAACGCTTGCGTCAGTTGGGCATAGATTTAGATGAAGTGGAGTAAGAATTTGAGAGCGATTCGGCAGTATAGCCGTAATCGCTCACTTATAACTTCATTTAAAAATAAGAGAAATGTTTTTGTTTTCTGGAATTAAATCGCTTGTATATTATATCAAATTCGGGTGATGACTTATCATAAAATTTATCAACCCTCGTTGGGTTGAGGCGCGTGCGAAACCCAACAAACTCTGCACTCATGTTGGGTTTCGTTCCTCAACCCAACCTACAAAAATTATAAACGTTTAACCGAACATGATATTAGTGCGATCGCTTGGTTTAAACAAGCACCCGTTTGGTTGGGTTTGCTTGTCAAACAGCGGTGGTCAGAATTTGATCTTAATGTCCACGCTGACCTTGAATTACCATCCTTACCCCATTTGCAGGGACAAGGGTTAATCCTCGACTTTGAGGTTTTTCTGGTTGCTTATCAGCTAGTACAAGTTGGTAGCGTGATAAGATTGTCGCTAATACTAACTTCATTTCCATCTGTGCTAGCGCTTCACCGATACAACGCCGGACTCCACCACCAAAGGGTAAAAATTCATAGGGAGAGAATTGTTTTTCCAAAAAGCGCTCTGGCTTAAATTGTTTGGGATCTGGATAAATATCTTCGCGATGATGAGTTAGATAAATACAACCAAACAGTGGTGTCCCTGGCTCAAGTTGATGACCCATGATATTGACTGGTAATTTTACCATCCTTCCACTGGTTAACATTGTAACAGGATACATCCGTAAAGTTTCGTTGCAAACAGCAGTCAAATAGGGCAATCTAAAAACACTCATGGGATCTTTTGTTTCACCAAGACTATCCAATTCTTGGAGAAGTTTGTCGCGCACTCCGGGTTGTTTGTGAATCCAGTACAATGCCCATGCTATTGCAGTTGCTGTATTATCTTGACCAGTAAATAAAAGAGTTGTCAACTGATCGCTCAACTCCTGGTTGGTCATTGGTCGATCGTCTTCATCACGGGCTGATATCAGTAGGTTTAGAACATCTACGCGATCGCTATCTGGGTACTTGCGGCGCTCTTCTATTTCAGCGTCAAACAGTTCGTCAATTTTCTGACGGACACGAAGCAAATGTCTCCATGGACTCCACCATCCTAAATCGCGTTGTAAGAAAGGAACAACGAAAGCGATCGCAGCTAAAGGTGCTCGAAAATCGCTAAATAAAGAAAGAAACAGTTGTCGAAATTGCTCTCCACGCTCTTTGTCACGGAATCCAAAAACAGCCTCTATGATGACTTGTAAAGAGATATCTTGCATAGCAGAGCGAATTGAAAAAGTTTTGCCCGCAATTTGTTGCTTCATTACGTTCTCAGTAATATCACAGATTAACTGTCCGTAACTTCGCATTCTTGCACCATGAAATGGAGGCATTAAGAGTTTGCGCTGACGCATATGTTTCTCACCATCCAGAATAACTACTGAGTCATTCCCGAATAATGGACGTATAGCTTCACTTAACTCACCAGGAGCAGTCAAGTTATGTGTATCATTTAACACTTGTTTAAGTGCTTCTGGGTGACTAACAAGTACAATCGGTCTAGGAAGTACTACTGATGTCGTAAAAATATCGCCATAACTCTTCTGTGCAGCTTCCACATAACCAACAGGATTAGTAAACCATTGAAATTGTTGTAAGAAATGGGGAGTTTTCGGACTATTAGGTAATTTCATTGTGAACCTCTTTTATATGTTATACGTTTCTTCCTAGACGCTTATCGAACAGTAGTTGCAAGAAGTTGTTCTTGACATCTCTCGCTCTGAATCACCATTTTCACCCCATTACCAGGAGCTAGAGTTATCCCTCGACGCTGAGGTTGCTCTGGTTGCTCGTTAGCTAGTACAAGATGATAGCGAGACAAGACAGTTGCTAACACTAACTTCATTTCCATTTGTGCTAAAGCTTCACCAATACAGCGTCGAGTTCCACTACCAAAAGGCAAAAATTCATGGGGAGAGAACTGCTTTTCTAAAAAACGCTCTGGCTTAAATTGTTTGGGATCTGGATAAATATCCTCGCGATGATGCGTCAGGTAAATAGAACCAAATAACACAGTCCCTGGGTTCAACTCATAACCCATGAGATTTACTGGTGATTTAACCATCCTTCCTGTCGTTAACATATTCACCGGGTACATTCGTAAAGTTTCATTGCAGACAGCAGTTAAATAGGGTAATCGGAAAATGCTCATTGCGTCTTGTGAATCATCAAGACTATTCAATTCTTGGATCAGTTTGTCACGAATTTCGGGATGTTTATGAATCTCGTAAAATGCCCAAGCTATTGCAGTTGCTGTGGTATCATGACCGGCAAATAACAAAGTTGTCAATTGATCGCATAACTCTTCGTCTGTCATTGCTTGACCATCTTCATCGCGAGCTGATATCAGTAAGCTCAGAATATCTTTGCGCTCTGGATCTGGATGCTGACGACGTTCGTTGATTTCAGCATAAAGCAGTTCATCAATTTTTTGACGGACACGACGAAACTGTCTCCACGGACTCCACCAACCTAAATCTTGTTGCATGGAGGGGAAAACCAAGGCGATAGCAGCTAAGGGTGCTCGAAAATCACTAAACAGGGAAAGTATGACTTGTCGAAATCGCTCTCCACGTTCTTTGTCATGCAAACCAAAAACAGCTTCTATAATAACTTGTAAAGAAATGTCTTGCATAACAGAGCGGATAGAAAAAGTTTTACCCGTAACCTGTTGTTTCATGGCTTGCTCGGCAATATTACAGATTAACTGTCCGTAGGCTTGCATCCTCGCACCGTGAAATGGAGGCATTAAAAGTCTGCGTTGACGCATATGTTTCTCACCATTGAGAATGAGCACGGAGGAATTTCCAAACAACGGGAGTATGGCTTCGCTTAACTCACCAGGGGCTGTAAAATATTTAGTATCGTTCAATACTTGTTTGAGTGCTTGTGGATTGCTAATCAGGACAACAGGTTTGGGAATAATAACAGATGTAGTAAAAATATCGCCATAACATTTTTGTGCAGTTTCCATATAACCTATTGGATCGGTTACCCATTGCACTTGCTGTAACCATTGAGAAGTTTTGGGACCACTTGGTAAGTTCATGATTATTCTCCTTAAAATTCAAAGATAGTGGGGCGATCGCCATTCTTCAAACTCTGTTAAAGTCCGATTGGCATCAGTAATTTTGCCATCTTGAAACCAAATAATGCGTTGACACAATCGGGCGATGCTAGGGTCATGAGTAACCATCACAATGGTCATCCCTTCATCGTTTAAATTCTGGAAAATTTCTAAAATTTCTCGGCTAGTGCGGGAATCTAGCGCCCCAGTGGGTTCATCTGCTAGGAGCAAAATAGGTTGGTTGACAATAGCGCGGGCGATCGCAACCCTTTGCTGCTGACCTCCAGAAAGTTGATTGGGACGATTGTGCATTCGTTGCTCTAGCCCAACACGGCTTAAAGCAAATGCAGATCTCTCTCGGCGCTCATTACGAGAAATACCAGCATAAGTCATCGGTAGCATTACATTTTCCAGAGCGCTTAATTGAGGTAATAAGTGAAACTGCTGGAAAACAAAACCGATTTTGCGGTTCCGAATATAAGCTAACTCATCGTCATTAATTTGAGATATTGCCTCTCCTGCCAGATAATAGTATCCACGACTCGGTCGATCCAAACACCCAATGATATGCATAGTGGTGGATTTACCCGAACCTGAGGGACCCATGATGGCACAATACTCTCCTTTATAAATAGTCAGATTAACGTTTTGAAGAACCAAGACTTCTAATTCGCCATCACCATAACGTTTTTCGATGTGCTCCAAACGGATGATTTCAGTCGTTGTTGATAACTCAAACGCTGACATTATCCTTAACTCCTTAACGCTACAATCGGCTCAAGACGAGCAGCATTGCGAGCAGGAACTACACCAAATCCCAAACCAATGACTCCAGATACACCAACTGCTAGAATGATGGCGATGGGACTAATGACCGCTTCTAAAGGAGTTAAGGTCGCTAAAATGACTGTGCCAACCAATCCTAATAAAATTCCGAAACTCCCGCCAACCAAAGAGAGAATGACAGCTTCAACCGCGAACTGAATCAGAACATCAGTACTGGTTGCTCCGATAGCTTTACGCAAGCCAATCTCATGGGTTCGCTCGGTGACAGACACCAACATAATGTTCATAATGCCTATACCTCCGACTAACAGGGAAATTCCTGCTGTTGCTGCAAGGAGAATCACCAACATCCCTGTAATACTATTAACAGTCTTTAACAAATCTTGCTGACTGCGTACTGTAAAGTCATTTTCGCCTTTAATGTTATGGCGCAAGCGTAACAAATTGGTAATTTGATACTGAGCAGCACTCATGCTTTTTGAATTTCGAGCTGAGACAGCGATAGATTGTACAGTTGGACTTGTGCGAGAATTTTCTTGCCCTGTCAGTTGGTTTACCATAACTGAAATTGGTATAAAAACCACTTCATCCTGATTGGCTCCCATTGCAGCTCCCTTTTTTGCCATCACACCAATCGTGCGAAAGCTCAGGTTGCGAATGCGAATTTTTTTGCCAAGAGGATCTAAGGTACCAAATAGCGAACGAGCAGTTTCGCCACCGAGGACAGCCACTCGATGATTTTGGTCTAACTCTAAATCGCTGAAAAAGCGACCTATGGAAACGTTAGCATTTCGGACATTAGGGTACTGGGGAGTTGTCCCAGTGACATTCACTTGAGTGTCCCGATCTGTCCAAGTGACTCGAAAGTTCTCGGTTGTTTCTGGAGCGACACCAGCCACCGCCGGAACTTCGCGAGCGATCGCAATAGCATCTGCTAGAACTAAACTTTTGGAAGACGCGGCTGATGATAAGGGACCATCTTGAGCAACACCTGGAATCACAAACAGCATATTACTTCCCAGGGATTCAAACTGTTGACTGACAAATTGCTGTGCTCCTTGTCCTACTGAAATGATGGCAATGACTGACGCGTTACCAATAATCATTCCTAGCATCGTTAGGCTGCTACGCAATTTGTTAGCGCTTAACGTTCGCACTGCCATATTCAGGTTTTCTGCAAAGTCTATACTCATCATTCTGGATTTTGGATTTTGGATTTTGGATTTTGGATTTTGGATTTTGGATTGAAGAAGTCAATACCATTTTGGATTTTAAATTTTGGATTTTGGATTGAAAAAGTCATGTCTAGATTTGATTTAAGCTAAGTAGCTAAGCGCAAATAAACCAAACTATATTACAAATTGTCAATACACCTAGAATTTTTACCAATGACGAATGACAAATGACTAATGACGAGCCTCATTAGTTAACTGAAGTTTGAGGAGTTTTACCCTCTGGGAAGTCAACAAAAACTCGCTCTCCTTGTTTTAACCCTTTGATGATTTGTGTTTGACCATCCTGAGTGACACCGACTTTGATAGGTTGGAATCTTGTTTCCCCTTGTCGATCGGCTACTAACACGCCCATGTGGTTGTCGCGAGTCGTAATTGCTACTGTTGGTACCATCAGAGCATTCGGTGTAGATTGGCTGATGAAAATGGCATCAACATTCATCCCAGAACGCAAGTATGATTGTCCGGTCACAAGTTGTACGCGTACCTGAAATGTGGTTACGTTATCTTCCACTTCTGCTTTTGGAGCAATTTTGAGCAATCGACCTTCAAAGGTGCGGTTTGGATAAGAATCGGCGATAAGTTTGACTTTTTGTCCAACTTTAATCTGAGAGATATTCGCTTCTGGTACATCTACTAAAACCTCTAAACCTGAAGCAAGTTCTAAAATCGAGCTTGACGTTGCTGAGGTGGTTGTTGAGGAGATCGCGTTAGGGGTCACAATTGCTCCAACATCAGCGTATATTTGAGTCACGATACCATCAAAAGGCGCTCGAATCACAGATGCATCTAATTGAGCTTGAATCTCCTTAATCTTGGCACGAGCTGCTGTCACTTTCGCGGCTGCTTGTTGAATGTCTTCTGGACGGGAGCCACTAGTGAGTTCTTGTAATCGTTGTAGAGCTTCTTGCAAACTAGCACGAGCACTCTGCTCTTCTTTGATAAATTCATCCAAGTTCATTTGGGAGATCGCGCCCTCTCGTGCTAACCAACGATACCGCTCTAGCTTCTTTGTACTGAAGTTAAGTTGTGCTTGGGCTGATGCTACTTGAGCTTTAGCTCGGCTAATTTCTTCCTTGCGGTTACCGTTACGAACTTTATTATACTCCGCTTCAGCTTCAGCCAATTGACCTTTTGACTGAGCTAGTGTTGCTTCTTTTTCAGCAGTTCGCATACGGGCTAAAATCTGACCGGCTTTTACCCGATCGCCTCGATCTACATAACGAGCTACCAATCTTCCAGAAACCTCTGAGCCGATATTAACAGTTTTGATGGGCTGTACCCTTCCGCTTGCTTCGACTCGAATAGTTAGTGCTTTAGTTTGGACTGATACTGTTAAGTGAGTTAGATTCGGTTTGGAGGTAGTCTGTCGCCGAGACCAACCGATCGCACCCAAACTGACCGTACCTATTAAAATCAGAATCGTTGTGACTGACAATACCCATTGCGATCGAGCGCGAGAGCGTTTATAAACTGTATTCATGAAATATACCCTCTGTGTTCTCTGCGACTCTGCGGTTCTTAATTAAAGATTCCTTCAACGGGATAAGATTGTTAATAAAACAAGTACTTTCTCTGAAGTTACAAGCAATCTCTTCAGCAAAAAAGCTATTCACTGCTTTCAACTCAAGAAGGAGAGCTTCGCGATCGCCTTGCATCACCAATTGAGCCAATCTGCTGTAAGTGTTTGCTAGTCTAACGATCGCTTCACGACGTTCTTGCGTAGCTAGCATAATATCTACTACTAAAGATGCAGATTGTGTGAGTAATCGATTGACTATATCAATTTGTTGACGGTAGACAGGGCTAGAAAAATCCAAACTCCGGCGGATATCGATCTTTTCTTCTGATAAGAAAATACCAAAACTGAGAGTTGCAAAGTGCCGAATCGCTTGAATAACAACCATCATTTGGTCGTGTTCTTCAGGTGTAGAAAACATCACTTTGCCACCTTCACCTTCAATAAGATTCAACAACCATTGGAAAGATTCATCTCCACGACCCGGACAAACTACCACTATTTGAGACACCAAAGATTGAATACTTGGACCAAACATTGGATGTAAACCCATAACAGGTCCGGTGTGGTGTTTCAACATAGCTCTAACTGCAGGAGCTTTAATACTTGTGATGTCTGCTAAGGCGGTAGTTGGAGAAAGGTACTGAGTCACTTTACGAATAACCTCTAGCGAGCATTCAATGGGAACACAAATTAAGACTAAATCTGCATCAGCTAGTAAATGCTCAGCGCGTTCCCAGTCATTCTGTTCCAGAATACTAATATGGTGTCCTAATGCGGTTAGCCACTGCGTGAAGAAACGACCCATTTTACCACCTCCACCAATGACAGTCACTCGTTGCGATTTCATTCTAAACATCTCCCATGTTGTTTTTTACTTGCTTTGACCTCGTTCCCAGCGTCTAACTAAGAACGAGAGAGTGGTAGCCTAAAAAGAGTATTATTTCGTAGGGTGGGCAGTGCTAGCCCTGTCAAGGTGGATTAAAAAACTAGGCAAATTCTGCTCAATTCTCGGTATTTTTCCTTTGTGTCCTTTGCGTCTTTGCGGTTAAAAAATGTTTTTGAACCGCGAAGACGCAAAGAGCGCGAAGAGAATACTTGTTTTTCAAACATCACCTTGACAGGGCTAGGTGGTCACTGCTCACCAAAGTCTTATTGAGAAGGTGTAAGATGTCAGATACCCATCCCACAAGATAAAATTTGTTATACTCTAAGGTTGAAAGTTGTATCAGTGGATAAGCGATCGCTAACTAACACGTGACCAGGTAGTATATTATACTCTGCTTGAATATCTGCTAGCGGACGATCCCACATCTCTTCCCAACGAACAGCCCAAAGAGGATGAGCCGCACGTCCGCGTTGCCAGCCTTCAAAAAGTGCTTCCAAAGCTAGACCCAACTGTGTTGTTTGAACAGTAGCAAAATGTAGAACCAGCGCTGTCATTAATAATGTTTGGTAGACCGTTGGTCCTTGACCGTGACAAAAACCTTGAAGCGCTAATTCTCCTAAAGCATTGGTATTATAACCAGTCAGCACGTGCCAGATGTCATGGGTTTGCATTTTACGTAGCTTTACATAGCTCACGTCATCAGGCGACTCAAAAGCAGTATAGTCATAGGCGGGAATACCGTTGTTGGTCATATGATAGTAGTAAGCATTACCCAAAGTCCCTGGAGCGCAATCTTTTTTAAGGTCTTCTAATTTAAGTTGAGGTCCGAAATAACGTTGTGAAATCATCTCTGCCATGTCTGGGTCAAGTCGCAACTGCTCAATGTGGTCAGAAGCTTGTACTTCGTCAAGATGCCTCATGACCTCTTCTAGCTTAAAGTACCATGCCAGTTCGGGATCGTTCGGATCTGCCGCTATAGCTAAAAAAGCTTGAACAAAAGTAGAATTGTTGAGCAGAGAGCTTGAATTAGGTAGCACTTTTGCCATTTCTTCAGTCATCTTCATAAAAGAACTCCTCGCGATCGGATTTTAGATTTTGGATTTTAGATTTTGGATTGAAAAACTCTTACCTAGACTTTCTGTCATCTCGCTATCTGTCACCTGGTGTAAACGGTCCCAAAGCAACATCACCCCAGCGCATGACACTAGCACCAGCATTAGAGACTGAACCAATGGTGTAAACTAAAACTAAATCGTTTTCTCGAATCTTGCCTGATTCTGCTGCATGGTAGAGATTTGCAAGAGGAAACATTGGCCCAATATTGGCATAGCGATCGTGAAGGTCAATTGTGCGTTGGAAATCCACCCCAAGTGCGTGGGTGCAGAGTTTTGCATACCAAGCAGTCGGTGTGTTGAATGCAAAAAAGTTAATCTCATCAATGGTCACGCCAGCAGCGTCTAAAGCTCCGAAACAACATTGCTGGAGAAGTTGAACAGCCGTATCACCCAACACTTTTCCTGCACCTTTACCTGCTCGAATAAACATCCGTGGTTTTCCTTGAGCATCTGTTGTCAATTCATTAAAGAAAGTCCCACAAGTCGAAGCAGTGTTAATAATCTTTGTACCAAGAACTCCCTGGTTAGGCTTGAGTGAACTAACAACAAACGCTCCTGCTCCATCACCTGATAAAAACGAGAGGGTATCATTTTCATCAGTAAAATATGAGTAGTTCGTACAGATAACAACTAATACATTGCGATACTCTCCCGCCCGTACTAACGCACAAGCACTCTGAAGTGCAACTATAGCATTTGAGCAAGTAGAATCAATATTCCAAGCAGCACCCTGTAATCCCAGTTTATCGGCAAGAAAAGCAGCATTACCCGGTACAATGTGCTCGGGAAAGATTGTAGCAACCAGCATTAAATCAATCTCTTTAGGAGATAGCTTTGCTGCACTGAGAGCATCCCGAGCCGCCTTATAAGATAGAGTCAGCGACGTTTCATCAGCACCAAGCACTCGTCTCTCAACAGTACCGCGAAAAGGATCGGACAAATAAGGTGTCATCTCGCGCTCAAACTCATTACTAAAAGTAGAATCAGTCATTGAAAACACTCTAGACAAAGTTTTTTTCTCAGCCTCAGCAATCAATTCCGGGTAATTCTCTCTGTAGTAATCATTCGTGCGAACTATACTAGGAAAATTAACAGCGATCGCACAAATACCCACCGGATCTAATTTCATATTTATTTCACCTCTTAAAGATTTTAGATTTTGGATTTTAGATTTTGGATTTCATCCCCGTACATCAGCGTTCATCTGCGGTTCCATAACCTATTCCTTCGCACCTTGCTCAATCAAACTCCGAATACGACCCCCAATGGGTGCAAGTTGAGTTGCATCAATCCTCACATCAACAACAAATGGAATAGATGACAAAAGTGCTGTCTCCAACGCTATTTCTATGTCAGACTCTCGCTTAACACAGATACCATCCGCACCCATAGCTTTAGCAAGCATGACAAAATCCGTACACGGTATCTCCGTATCCACACCTTTAAACCCTTGCAAAGCCATCCCTTGAGCGCACATATTGTAACGTCCATCATTCAGTACAATCCATACACAAGGAATTTGGAATTTTACAGCAGTGCTGACTTCACTATTCATCAGCATCGCTCCATCCCCAACAATAGCAACAGCTTTGCTATTACGCCCCAATGCTGCACCTAAAACTCCAGTCACAGCATGACCCATAGCCCCAACACCAGTACTTATACGGTAACGACCTGGTTCAGTAAAACGCAGCAAGTGAGTTGCCCAAGCAAAAGAGTTACCCGCCTCAGCCATAACGATCACATGACTCCCCCCAACGATGACTTTTTGAATAGCATCCATAAGCACATCGGGTTGTACTAAACCCTCTGGACGGCGAGGACTTACGGTACGTTCGGGACGAGAGAACATGAAAACGGGAAAATCGAGAGAGGAAGGAAACTGTTTCAAGAGTGCTTGCAAGAACACCTTGACTTCCGACTGTATGGAAAGAGTTTCTACCAATGGATAAGCAACTCCAGGAACTTGAGAGTCAATATCCACGTGTATAAACCCACCAGCAGGAACCATCGCCGGATGCCAGAAGGAAGTCGGTTCACCCAAGCGCGTTCCCAGTACGAGTATGCGCTGTGGGCATTGTTCCTGCATATATTTTAGAACCGACATATGACCGCTAAAGCCTGTCACGCCGACATACTGCGGATGATCCTCTGGGAAAATGCCTTTACCACGGGGTGAGGTCATCACGGCTGCTCCTGTTTTTTCAGCTAACAGGCAAATTTCGCGAGCAGCATTTTTAGCACCAAAGCCTGCCCAAATGGCAAATGTTTCTTGTGAAAGCAATTTAACACATTCTGCGATCGCTTCTTCACTAGCAGTTGGTACAGAATAAGAAAAGACTTGCTCTGGTAACCGCAATTTGAGTGGCATTGTTTGAAGCGAAGTTGGGATGCTAATATGAGCAACGAAACCTCCTGGTTGTGATAATCCTAGGGCAAGTCGGCGAGAGATTTCGGGAAGTTCATCTTCAGACTCTAAAGTAGTAGCGTAATTGAAAATCGGACCTGAGGTAAAAATTCCTGACATGGGCATTGTGTAAGCACTTGTTTCTTGACAAGCCCACCGACCCCGATTACCTGTAGGAGTCGCCGCCGACAAGAGAATGACTTTTGCTCCTTCCCCTCGTGCTGCAAACAGCCCAGTGAGTGCATTGGTGATACCGGGACCTGTGGTGGTGAAGACTACGACGGGGCGATCGCTGGCAAAGAATGCCTCGCAAGCTGCAAAAGCTGCTCCTGATTCATGACGAAAGTGAAGCAATTCGATATTGCTGCGGTTCAGTGTTGCCCAAAGTGGTCCGATACCACCTCCAGATACACCAAATGCATAGCGGACTCCCATATCTTCGAGTGTTTTGACTAAAGCCTCTCCTATGGTTAATTGGGTTGAGTTTGGGGAGATAGGTTGGGATGGTGGAGAGAAAATAGAAGAGCCTGTTGCATGTTCGAGGAAGATTTGTTGCGGTTTGAGAGGGAGGGTTTTTTGGATAGATTGAATGTTCATAGTTGTTAACTTTTGCTTGTGGAGGATATTAATGAATGAACCCTAGAGGTACAGAGAGGGCTGAGAAGAAATATTTCTGGATTACTCCTATCCCGCTTGAAGATTACTTAATTAAATGAACCGCAAAGACGCAAAGAGCACGAAGAAAGAGGAGAAGAAGATCGGTAATCTTATGGCGGAAAAGGATTAACTAAGGGGAAACTCTAGCGGAATGAGAGAATGATTGGTTTCGCAAAACTCGCTTTAAGATTTTACCTGTTGAGTTTTTGGGGAGTGAATTAACGAAGTGAATTGCACGGGGAATTTTGTAAGCAGCCATCCTTTCAGAACAAAAATCAATGATTTGCTTTTCTGTGATTGTCTGACCCGTTTTAAGTACGATATTTGCGTTGACTATTTCACCTTTTACTGCTTCTGGCACTCCATAGACAGCGACTTCAGCAACTGCTGGATGTTGATAAATGACGTTTTCAACTTCTGTGGGATAGACTTTGAATCCAGATACGTTAATCATATCTTTTAAACGGTCAACAATATAGAAGAAACCGTCTTCGTCAATTCGACCGATATCTCCAGTATGGAACCAACCATTTTTAATGACTTGGGCTGTTTCAAATGGGCGATTCCAATAACCAAGCATGACGTTTGGTCCCCGAATCACTATCTCTCCTAATTCACCAGGTTGTAGCTGATGTCCATCACTATTGACTATCTTGATTTCTACATTCTCTATTGGCGAACCAATTGAACCAAGCTTGTATTTTAAGTCGTGGTTATAACAAGCACAGGGTGATGTTTCTGTTAAGCCATAACCTTCATGAATAATTAGCCCATATTTATTGTACCAAGCCTGGGCAATTTCAATTGGCATAGGTGCTGCTGCTGAAAAGTAATAACGCACGCTTTTGAGATTATATTTTGAGGTATCTGTATTCAGCATTTTAATGAATACTGTTGGAACCCCGAAGAACATGGTGATCTTTTGACTGGCGATGGTTTCTAACACTTGCTCGACATCAAAACGACGTTGCAGAATGATAGTGGCACAAATGTTAAGTCCAGCGTTGAGAATCGCGTTTTGACCAAAGCAATGGAAGAGTGGGACGTAAAGTAGTAATCGGTCTTTTGGTTGCATTCCACAACAACGGTTGTGGGAGTACATATTGGAAATAATGTTGCCGTGAGAAAGGGTAGCTCCTTTGGGGAAACCTGTTGTTCCTGATGTATATACAATACTAGCAGGAGCGTGGCGATCCATTTCAAGAGCACGAGCCTCTGGGGAAGCTTTTTCTATCAGTTGTGCTAAACTTATGCCTCGATCGGTTTTACCTTCTGCAATCAAAATGTGCTGCAGTTCGGGTAAATCGGCAACTGGTACTTGCTCGCTCTCTGACTCTGTGGTAATAACTACCTTAGCAGCGCAATCATTAAGAATGTATCTAACTTCAGAAGTTTTGAGCATCACATTAAGTGAGACAGCAACAGCACCAATTTTCAGAATGCCAAGATAAGAAATGATAAATTCTGGAATATTTGGCAAAAATAGGGCTACGCGATCGCCTCTTTGTATTCCCAATCCCCGTAAACTATTTGCTACTCGTCCTGCTAGTAAATCCAGTTCTTTGTAGGTAAAAGACCGCTCCTCAAAAATCAGTGCAATTTTCTCAGGGAATAATAAATGACCTCGTTCTATATGATGTGCAATGTTCATAATTACTTTCCCGTGCAAAGCGCTTTGAGTGCATTGACAATTTCTCCACCAGAGGCAATATCGGCTGCAATTTGGGCAATATGTTCGTCGAGGGGTTGTTCGTGGTCATTCCAAATGTAAGGACGATCCGAGAATGGTGGTACTCCAACGACATTTCGCACTGCTATATATAAATCTCTAGTTGCAGGTGATAGAGTTGCACGAGCGTCATAATGGTCAGCAACAATGTAGGTTCGTAAATCAACTGCTTGTACTCCAAAGATAAGAGCGATCGCAATATACTCTTGAAAAATTTCTACTGAACGACGGGCTAAATTTGCAGAAGCAAAGCCTTGACTGTTAATATTCTGGTTATATTGTTCTGCATGAGTCGGAAATCTATCGGCAATAGAATTTCCATAGAAAGTTAGTAGGGGCATAATAGAATTTCCAGCTATTTGCAGACCTTTCAGCCCCATATTGACAATACGTTCTCGGTTACCTACTAAAGAAGGTGGCAATCCATTATTAAATTCTGGTGCTACAAGGTAAGCAATTTGCACGTCTAAATGTTTAGCTAACAACCCAATGTAGTAGCGCAGTTGATCCATTCCTACGCCGACGTACTGTCCCAAGAAATTACCGCCATGATAACTAGCTTGATTCTCAACATCAATGAGCGGGTTATCAGTCACAGAGTTAATTTCTACCTCAATTTGTCTTTTAATCTGCTCAATACCATCAGCAATAGGACCTATGTACTGTGGTAAACAACGCAATGAATAACGATCTTGAATTGGATGTTCGCCGCGATAATCATGGGAACCATCTAACTCTTCACGAATTAAGCGCGAACCTGCTAGCAAGTTGAGCATTTGAGTCGCAGCCCATTTTTGTCCGGGATGAGGTTTCAGGGTATGGATGAATGGGTGAAATGATTGATTGCTACCGTTCAAACCTTGAATAGCCAAGGCGTGTACACCCATTGTTAGCGCTAGTAAAACTTGAGTGTCGTACAAGCAATTGGTAGCAATACCCGTCATGACTGAGGTACCATTCATCATCGCCAACCCTTCTTTAGGAAGAAGTTGCAGTGGCTTTAAACTCAGTTTGCTAAGAACTGTTGGTGCATCCATTTCTTCGCCATTAAAGTCAACAGTGTAGCTTGAATCTAAACCAATTAATGCTCCAGTGATGTAGGACAATGGAACCAAATCTCCACTCGCACCAATAGAGCCAAATTCATAGACATGGGGTGTCACACCTGCATTGAGAAATGTCTCCATGCGACGGATAAGTTCCAAACGAATACCAGAAGCACCATACAAATGAGAGTTTGCACGCAAAAGCATAGCAGCGCGGACATCAGCGATTGGCAATCTTTTTCCGGCTCCTGTTTTGTGGTACCAAATCAGATTGTTTTGAAGCAGTGCTGTACATTCACGGGAAATCACAACATTTGCCATACCACCAAAACCACTCGTCACGCCGTAAATTGGCTGACCGGATTCAACAGCATTCTGAATGTAGTCACACGATGCTAGGACACCCCGCATCACCTCATGATTATCGGTTAAGCGGACTTGGACACCATGACGTGCTACACTAACAACTTCTTCTATTGTCAGGTTGTGATTGCCAACAACTACGGTTTTGTCTTTTTTTTCAACCCAGGGTGATGAAAAATGAGAAGTTGTGTTTTTAGCTAAAGATAAGGATGTTGTTGTATTCATCAAAGATTTACCTCTATTTTGTGAATAATGAGAATTGCTTGTAGTGAATTGCGATCGCATGATTTGTAGAACCACTGTACGGGCGCAAGGCGTTGCACCCCTACTAACCACTAACCACTAACAATCCTTTTGTCAAATTTGCTGCTCCCGTCACAGTGTTGTTTTTTGTCCAACGACCAAAGAATTTACCTAAAGAAGCCAACTCTTGCATGAGTTGCTCGAATCCTTCTAGTGTGAGAGACTGAGGTCCATCTGAAAGTGCTTTGGCTGGATTGGGGTGAACTTCAATCATGAGGGAATCTGCTCCTGATGCAATTGCAGCCATTGCCATCGTTGGAACCAACTCCGATCTGCCTGTTGCATGGCTGGGGTCAACCATAATTGGTAAGTGGGTTAGCGATCGTAAGACTGGAATTGCAGATATATCAAGAGTGTTGCGAGTATACTGTCGGTCTAAAGTGCGAATCCCTCGCTCGCACAAAATTACATTAGGATTGCCCTCTGCCAGAATATATTCAGCAGCCATCAACCAATCTTCAATTGTTGCCGCTAGTCCGCGCTTCAATAAAACTGGTTTACCTTGAGCACCAACTTTCTTTAATAGGGAAAAATTCTGCATATTGCGAGCACCAATTTGCACGATATCTGCTATCTCGGTGACCTTTTCCACATCAGCCGTATCCATCACTTCCGTAATAATCCCCAAACCTGTTGCTTCACGAGCTTTAGCTAACAAATTTAAAGCACTTTCGCCATGACCTTGGAAAGCATAGGGTGAAGTTCGTGGTTTGTAAGCTCCTCCTCTCAGAAATTGCGCTCCTGCTGCTTTTACAACCTGTGCTGTTTCAACAATCATGTCTTCATTTTCTACAGCACAAGGTCCAGCAACTATAACGACAGGATGGTTTTGACCAAAACTGACAGAGCCATTAGGTGTGGGTACAACAATTTCACTATATTCTCCACGAAAATCTAGAGAAGCCCGTTTAAAAGGTTTTTTTACCCGTATAACTTGCTCGATATAAGGGCTGAGATTTTGAATTTGACATGGGTCGATCTCTGAAGTGTCACCTACTAAACCGATGACTACTTTATGTTTGCCAACAGATTTTTCTGGTTTTACGTTCCAACGAAGAACGGCTTCACTAATTCGCTCAATTTCTGCAATTGGGGTATCGGATTTCACGATCGCAATCATTAGTTCAAAGCTCCTGAAATCATGCAAATATTTAATCGTTAATAAAAGATATCTAGCAAACCTTAAAAAGTTGTAAGATTTATCTTTGTTCTTGGCGGTTCGTTTTGCTGTTTTGTTTGTATGATTCATACAATACTGAAGATAGGTAGAGAAAACATTCACCTTTCCCGCCGATGTATTTACCTAAATTGGAAATATAATCGCATAGAACTGCCACAAAAAGTGCATTTTTCTGCCTATACAAACTAGAGCAATGAATGGATAGGTATGACTGAGGGCACTGGGCGTACTTATGAGTCAATTGGTTTACGTCCAGACCAATTTATGGTACTGCCTTTTGAGCCTGCTTCCCCTAATTCTACTTCTGAAATGGCGATCGTGTAATCAGACGGGTAGATGGTTTTGCTTAGTCTTTAAAGGGAGCATCCCGTTTTGGCAAAAGCCTGCAAGAATGGAATTCTGGGGCTATACAAACAAAGTCCACCTACGTGGACTTCGTATTAGTCCGCGCAGGCGGACTTAGCTTGTATAGCCGCGATTACGAACATCGCCAGGTGTTTTTTCCAAATTGGGATGCTCCCTCTTTAAAGCCTATCTTGCCATGATTTAGGATTACGTTTGCTGTGAAAGCAAGCAATGATAGAAACGATGTCTTGCTCAAACACGTAAAGGATTGCGTAGGGAAAACGTCGAACTAATGCTCGTCGTGCTTGTTTGTAAGTCATTGAATAGATGAGGGGGTTACGTCCAATCCCTGATAAACAAGTATCGACTGCTCGGACAAACTCAGAGCCTAATCCTAAAGTTTATGCTTCGTACCACTCAAAAGCGTCTTGAATATCCAATTCTGCTTCTGGACGAATGATAAGTTTATAGCTCATTGGGAAAAGCCTAATCTTTGCTTGACTTCCTCCCATGTCGAGCCAGAGGTAGGTTCTTGGTGATATCTTTCTAGGCGGAGATCGAGTTCTTGCTGCTGTGCGTCGGTAAAAAGAACTTCGTCTTGCTGCTCTAGGATGCTGTCCCAAAGATCTTCAGCAAGTTGGATGCGCTCAGCGATACTAAGTTGAGAAATTTCAATTTTGAGGAGGGGATGAGCACTCATGGTAGTCGTGTTTTTTAATCGATATCTTATTCTAAGATGAATTTAGGTCGATCGCCCATCTTGAATCATTCAGGACTGCTTGGGTGAGTTCTTGTTCTTTTTTGTTCTTCCTCCTGCTGCTCTCTTCTAATTGTTTCTACCCAATCAAATTGCATTTTTTACGTCTTTTTCCTGATAAGATCTAGCATCATCTCCATCTTTGCCCGATAAAGTAACTCTACCTAACAGTAAAGGATTAAACCAGTTAGTATGACTACCTTTCCCAGGTTTATATGTAAATCCTGCTTGTAGTAACAGGCTTTTTAATTCTCTGATTTTTTTTGGCATACACTCTAATTATATTCTTACCCAATAAGTAAGTCGGTTGAAATAAACTAAACTATGTTACGAAACATAAACAAGTTTGAAACTCTTACTAATGACCAATGACAAAGGACTTTTGACAGTAACTACTGACACTCTCGACTCATCACCAATTGACCATTTGAGAGTCGATAAACTCCTTGTGGTTCAATAATAGGGTCGCCTTTCTTCCAAAGACGTGATGTATTTTCAATCGTGACATTACGGACATCACCTGTAGAATAACTTGACCCCGACATTTCACCGGGACGATGAGGTAAACCACCTGTACCCGTAATGGTGAAACTACCCTGTTGTTTTTTTTGACTGCGGACTATGCAACTATTAGCGATAAGTGTGTTGGTATCGATCGCGTTTGTGGGGAGTTCGGTGAGACTATTTTGAATGGAACTGTTATCAGGAGAATTAACATTAATAGTTCCCGATAAACCAAGGTCTGAACTTGCAGTAATATCATTTGTTCGGTTTGATGGTTGGGGACGGGCTTCAATACCAAAAATTCCACGTGCATTGATGTTAACATTACCACCTGTACCCCTGAAGGCATTGGCTGTAATGTCGCTGTTTTCATCAGGAACTGCGATGAGGAAGGGTGTATTAATTGTGATGTTGCCACCATTGCCACCTGCTTGGGCTGTGCCTGCAGTGGTGGAAATTTGGCTTCCATTGCGTAGAAATAAGTATTGTCCAAGGTTTAAATTGATATTCCCTCCATCACTAGAAGCTGTTTGGGCAATGATTTGACCTTTATTGAGGCGGACAGAGTTAGCTTTGATATCAATCTTGCCTGCTGCACCTCTTCCTCTGCTACGACTAGTGATAATTCCACCGTCTATGATTTCAACTTTCCCACTTTCAATTTCAATATCGCCACTACGCCCTAAAGTTTCAATACCTAAACCCGATCGTATAATACTATCCGTCCCTGAAACGGTAAGTGTATCCCGCACGTTTATATTTATGATGCCACCATTACCTTCTCCAGGTGGAAGATTGCCAGAGGTTCCGAAGACGCCAACACCTAAGTCGCCACCGTTTGTTAGAAACAAGTTGCTAGCCGTAATATTTATACTGCCACCATTACCCACCGCACCAGCTTGCACATCACTAAAAGAAGCACTGGGAAGTCCATCATCATCTTTCCCATCAAAAATGACTGTATTCCTAGCTTGAATCGTGATATTGCCTGCATTTCCTTGTCCGCGAGTAAAGGAATTGATTTGAGCGCCATTAGTTGCAGTCAGCGAACCAGTTATGATGTCAATTTTTCCAGCATTGCCTTCTGCTTGACGATCCTGGACATTGTTAATAATATATGATGTATTTAGAGATATGGCATTACTAGCTGTGATGGAAATATTACCTGCATTACCTTTACCAAAAGTGCTAGAAATTATTTGCCCACCCTCTTTTACGAAAACATTTCCAGCTTGAACTTTGATATCCCCAGAACGCCCAATTGCACCAGTACCTAAACTTCCAAGGATGCTACTATCTGCGCCAGAAATTGTCAGTGTATCACGCACGTTAATATCTACTGTACCACCGATACCTCGACCACCAGGAAGAGTCTCAGATTTTTCACGAATACCAGTCTGTAATGTTCCGCCATTTGTCAAGGATAATGAGCCAGCAGTGATATTGATATTACCACCATTACCTACTGCACCAGCGTCCACCTCACTAAGTATTGCCGTGTAAGAAATACTACTTTTATTGTCAAAGAATTGGAATCCGTCAAAAGTAACCCCATTCTTTGCCTGAATGGTGATACTTCCCGCATTTCCTTGTCCACGAGTGGAAGAACTTACTTGAGCGCCATTTGTTAGAGAAAGTGAACCAGTAGTAATGTCAATTTTTCCTGCATTACCAATAGCTTCACGACTAAGAACTAAGTTTGCAACGGCACTTCTATCTAGAGAAATTACATTACGAGATCCAATGGAAATGTTACCTGCATCCCCTTTCCCGTCAGTAAAAGCAGCGATTTCCCCACCATCTTTTACAAAAACATTTCCAGCTTGAACGTTGATATCTCCACCTCGTCCTACGGCTCCAGTATCCAAACGTCCAGAAATTCTGCTATCTGTCCCAGAGATTGTAAAGGAGTCACGCACGTTGATCTTTACATTACCAGCAGTACCTTCCCCACCGGGAAGCGTATTAGTTTTTCCATTCACTCCAGCCAATAATTGTCCACCATTAGTTAGAGATAATGAACCGGCAGTGATATCGATATTACCACCATTGCCTACTGCACCAGCCTCCACATTACTCAGTAAGACTGTAAAAAAACTACTTTTATCGTTCAAAAATTTAAAGCCGTCAAAAGTAACTGCATCCTTTGCCTGAATGGTTATATTGCCCGCATTCCCTTGTCCTCTAGTTAAGGAAATTATTTGAGCGCCATTTGTTAGAGAAAGCGAACCAGTAGTGATGTCAATTTTTCCAGCATTCCCCACTGCACTGCTATCAACTCCGCTTGATAAAAGTCCTCCATCAAAAGTGACTGCATCTCTTGCTTGAATCGTTATATTTCCAGCATTTCCTTGTCCTCGGGTGAACGAACTAATTTGAGTACTATCAGTCACAGAAAGAGAGCCAGTTTTAATCGTGATATTACCAGCATTACCTACTGCTTCTTCTCGAACTGCGTTGGCAATTACGCTATTTGTCCCTGCAAGTTTTATTTGCCCTGTAGCATCAATTGTGATACTTCCTGCCTGAGTTCCTGTTGTCCCTAAACCTGGTCCGATCCCTCCAACAATTTCACTACCGTCTAAAATCTCTAAATTGCGGGAATTGATAGCAATACTTCCACCACCAGCAGCTTCCACATATACCCCAACTCCATTGGTCAGAGATATATCTGCTCGCGGAACATTTTCAGGAAAGGTTAACCTGAAATTATTACCATCTGACAAAAGTGCTATATTACCAGGAGCAGCCAATCCTCCCAACTCGATTCGCCCACCATAAGCATTCAATTCTCCCCCGTCCATGCTGACATTACCACCAACAAGCAGCAAACTCTTACCATCTGGAACCCGCAAACCAATGGTGCCAATACCTGCAGGGTCTTTTCCTGCATCTGCAATTGAATTATTCTGAATCGATGCAGTTTGATTAATCTGATTAAAAAACAACGCTGAAGGATTAATAGTCAGTAACGATGAAGGTGCTTCTGGATTTGTCGCACTAAAAGTCCCTAAGTTTCCAAACTGAATCCCGTTCGCTGTCGTCGCCACAAACGAACCATTCACATCCAAACTGGCATTTTGCCCAAAAATGATTCCATTTGGGTTAATTAGAAACAGATTGGCATTACCCAATACACCGAGCGTCCCTTGAATATTGGAGGGATTATTCCCCGTCACGCGACTCAAAATGTTCTGAATTCCAACAGGATTGGTGAAGTACACACCCCGTTGATTACCAACATTAAATTCACTAAAACTATGGAATAGGTTTGCTCCTCGAATCGCTCCGCTATCAATGCGATCGCTAAGCTGATTGTTGATAAGAATATTGGGAGTAACAACAGACCTTTCAGCACCCAGAGTAGTATCAGGTGCGAGCTGGGCTAGAGCACAATTTCTAGAGTTGGTGCTGACTCCACAAAACACCAATGTAATGACCAGCAATAATTTCCAGTTCTGTCGCTGCGAACACTGAGCCATAAAAGTCCCCCAAAATCATATCAGCGATTGATTGCTAATCTCTCACAGCCGATTGCGTTTAAATAGGCCATACTGTTTAAACTACCTCTTCTTGACGATACCACCTTTTTTTTGAAAATTGAATTGCCTAGACCTGCAACAAAGAATACATTTTTCTACCTATGCAGATTTAGAAATAAAATGTCATTGGCTCGTTTTCATCATTTAGAATATTGAACTATTTAATGAAACTTGAATAATCAGGACGCGATAAGCGGAGCTTTTCGGCTTTAGCCGAATCGCGACACTAACCGATGATTATTAAGAACATTCGCGACTCAAGACAAGCTGTCTCGAAGGCAAGCAATGGGCATTGCACTCCCTCAAATATTTCAGTGACAACACTAGTGATGCAAACCACTAATGAATAAAGCACATCTACATATTTAGTAACTCTAAAATTTGCAAACAGTAACGTTGTCTTTAAAACCATTGACCTTCCCGATTACAATCTGTTATGCGGACAGGTAGGTACAGTAGTGGAAGTATTGGCTGGTGGTAATGCATTTGAAGTTCAGTGAGCGCGAACGGCTTCGTCGCGTCCTTCGGACGAACGCAGTGGGCGTACTTATGAGTCAGTTGGTTTACGTCCAGACCAATTTATGGTACTGCATTTTGAGCCAGCTTCCCCTAATTCAACATCTGAAATATTTTTGTTTGTTCCTACCTAACCAAAGCTTGAATTTTTATGACCAACTCCTAATATCAATTCTTTATAATCTTGTGCTGTAGCTTTTACTTTTGACAAAGCTTGCGTGTTAGTTTCTACAGATTCAAGAAGAGGTAAAGCTTTTTCCCCACCTATGATAGCACTACGGCTTAAGAGAGATTCTGCTAAACGTGGTTCAATACGCAGCCAATAATGTTGAGCAATCTTAATAAAACGTGAAACTAAAACATCATTATTTATCTTCCTCAAAGAGTCTTCTAGCCATCTTAAAATTACTTGAATAATATCTTGTATTACTGACCAAATTCACCATGATGCGACATCCTCAATCATTTGTCTAGAAATAGATTCAGCTGCTTCTTCTTTTAAAAATTCTGTGACTTGATTAAATTTGAAGTCATCTAATGTTGGCATCCTTTCTGCTAATTCTTCAGTTGAAAAATCCCAAGACTCCCTTATAGATTCTGGAATAGATTCTATAGGGGGAAGCGTAAGTAGTGAAATAGTTTCTAAGCATTGCTCTAAAGCATTGAGAGCTTCTTGAATCTCATTGTAACCGTAATTTAGTGTTTGAATTTTATGGCGACGCTGTGTATAACTACTTATCTGCCAGGGATCAGAAAGTCTAGGTAACATATGCGGGAAATTGTTAGTTTTCATATAAGCTTATATTCCACTAAAATTTCTACTAACGTTTTTCCTGTCTGTAGCGGCTCAAGAAACTCTCAATTAAAGAAGGCGAAGCTCGAAAAGTTGTAGATTGAAGTTGAAAGATGGCATTGGGAAAATCAAGTAGATCGCTCATTCCCGCACGATAGAGGATACCTAACAGTCCAGTGACTGTGAATCCACGATTACTCGCTGCTTGTCGTGCTTCCCAATCATCCATGATGAGAAGATTTGCTTTTAACGCGACTGCTAACGAAATGGCTTCGCACTCGCCAGAACCAAGTTTGCTTGGTAAATCTGAGAGTAAATGTTCAACTTTGTGAATTTCCAACCAATTCGGAGGTTGAGCAATCCAGTTTTGGACGATCGCATCAGCATTTTCATTTAAAAGTTCTTCCCGAACAGCATTAGGGATGATGATGCGTCCAAAAAGTTGCGGTAAGATACCAACTTGTCCAATTAATAACAAGTAGCACAGAGGAGAGGTGTCGCAAATGACAATCATCGTTCGCTAAGCACACGTTCGAGGTTGTCTAAGTCTTGTACTAAGTCAGGCAGGCGGACAGGGAATTGCCATTCAAGTCGATCATTTAGATCCCCTGCAAGTGCAAGCACTGATAGCTCGTATCGAAGACGAGCAAGGTCGTTTGGATGTGTTAGTTAACGATATTTGGGGGGCTGAATACCTAGCAGAGTGGAATACTCCCGTGTGGAAACACTCTCTCGACAAAGGACTTCGGATGTTAAGGTTAGCGATCGACACTCACATTATTACTAACCACTTTGCACTACCGCTTTTAATCAAAAATCCAGGCTCGCTAGTGGTGGAAGTCACCGATGGTACGGCTGAATACAACGACACCCACTACCGACTCTCACTGTTTTATGACCTTGCCAAAACTTCTGTCATACGTATGGCATGGTCGCTAGCGCAAGAGCTTCAGCCGTATAACTGCACCGCTGTGGCTCTGACTCCAGGCTGGATGCGATCGGAGATTATGCTGGAGCATTTTGGAGTGAGTGAAGCAAATTGGCGGGATGCGATTGCAAAAGAACCGCACTTCGTCATCTCCGAAACGCCGCATTACATCGGACGAGCTGTCGCTCATCTAGCTAGCGATTTGGAAGTTGCTCAATGGAACGGTCAGTCCCTTTCAAGCGGTCAACTGGCACAAATCTATAACTTTAGCGATCTCGACGGCTCTCAACCTGATGCTTTTCGTTATATTCAGGAGGTGCAAGAGGTTAGTAAACCTTCCGATGCTACAGGATATAGGTAAGAAAATACATGACTATAGCGGTTCTCACTTGAATAAAGTACAGATTTATCTGCGTTCGTCTGCTACAGGCTGCGGTTACATAACTTTTTTTATGTTCGATTTCTGGCTAGTATGGCAAAGATGGACATTCAATCGCATTTACGGGAGCGACAAATTATTCACTCCGATCCTAAGATTATGAGTGGAACTTGGTTAACAAATATCCGTTGTTCATCTATATTCTCCAAGAATTTATGAAGATTAAGTACCAAATCTTGCAATTAATTCTTCTCTAGATAGTTGCATAAGTAAGGGGGTAAATTCTTTTGCTGGTAAAGTTGATATTGTTGATACGAGAGTTATCAGTTCGCTATCTAGTGAGCCAAAGCGGACTTCAAGCATATTTTCAATAATTTGTCGTCTTTCTTCAAGCTTAGCAAGCTCTCGGTCTTGTTGGTAAAGTGGTTCTAACCGCATAATTAACTCCCTATCATCTGGCTCCAAAGGTTGATTAACTCTTAAATTTTTCTGCAAATTGTAAACTAATTCTAGCGTAGCTTGACGGAATGGATGATGTATTGATAATGATTGTAATTCTAATATTGCTTTTTCTTGTATGCTTCCTCGTCCAAGAATCCTTAGCCATAATGTTTCTGAGATATCAGGAAGTTGATGAATTGCAACAATTGCTGTTCGTAAAGCATTGTCGGTGAAATGTACTCCAGGTAACCAACCTTTTTTTTGAGTAGCACCAAAGCTAGATAATACTTTTGAAGACGCAGTTGGAGTGAGTACCCATAATTTTGGTATATCTGACTCCTGACGAGAAGTGTTATCTCGTTTAGCTTCTCGTCTTAGTTCAGCTTTTATCTGCCACAATTTAAAAATGCAATCTCCGATTTCATCTTCAGATGCAGCGTTCCGAAAAGGCTCAAATGGCGATCGCTGCAAGTTCCAGTATGCGATAGCTATTAGCCCTTTTCAGTATAGGCAAGAAAGTTCATGAAACGTCTTGACTCCAATACAGCAAACGGCTGGAACGAAAAGTTACAGCCGTTCATTACACCCTATTGCAACTGCCGTGCGTAATCCATACTGCTATGTAAGATACGCAAGACATAAATGGTGGTATCTTCTAGCTGGTAAAAAATAAGATGTTGTCTTGCTGCCACACACAAAATACCCTCTCTTACTTCGGACTTTTGATGTCCCATGCGGGGATTTTGTCTGAGCAAATCAAACTGCTTATCCAGCATAGCTTTATAGGCAACTGCCTGCTCTTTACCCCATTCCCGCTTAGTGTATCGCGTGATACTCTTTAAATCTTTTTTGGCACTTTCAGTCAATTCAAGGGATAACATCGGCATCAATCTCTAATGGTTCGCCTCTTTCCTCTTCCGCCAACGCCTCCTCAAATAGCTCATCTAATAGCTCTAACGTGTAAGGGGTGACTCTGCCTGCCTTTACATCATCTATGCCCTTTTGTAACGCAGTATTCAGTCGGTTAATTTTAGCTTCATATTGCTGCCTGTCATGCCTAATAACGGCTGCAACGGCTTCCTCCTCGTTCTGAAAGTAACCGTTTTTAACTAATTCGCTAATATAACTTGCATCTGCTGAGGAAAGCTCAACTTGCATACTTTCATCCCTTTATTGCCTATTATATACCAATACTATATTATATCACCTTGAAACTCTTATCTGTCCTACCTTCCGATTGTATTCAGCAAGCCCTAACTACAGGCAGAGAAGTTGATGAACTTTCCTCACGAATGACTTGCTCTAATGAGTCCTTTCCTTTCATACTACGATTAGCTGTTAGCAGAATCATTCGATTCTGTTGAGCAAATCGCCAAACCATTCGGTCATTGCTATTAATTGGCAACTGAACTTCTTCAAAGGTGACGAAGCGAATTGGTAGTAAGTCGAGCCAACCTCCAGTAGTGATGCTTCCAAGAAGAACAAGGGCTTGTCCTTCAATATTATGGTCAATAAGAAAAATCATAAATCTGACTCAGCACGTTTGACTTTTCGTGCCTGAAGTTTTGCCCAAGCTGCCTCCTGATCTGGTTTCGGTGGTATGTTGGCAATTTGGGCAATTCGTTCGCGATTGCGCTCTTCCCAATACTGCCGAATTTCTTCTGCCTGTTGTAGAACAATCTGATACTCTGCCTCTACTTCAGCATAATTTGACTTTATGTATGACATGGCATTACTAAATTGTTCGTCAGTAATATGGAATTTATTGCGGATCAACGAATGTGGATAGCCAGCATGGATATAGTCCATCAAATCATACAGGGTTACCCTTGTGCCTGCGATCGTCAACCCACGCTCTGTACGAACGATCGCCGATTGTCCGTTTGATGTTGAAGTCATGTTCGTGGTCTGGTATCAATTGCTGTTTTATTTTGGCAGAAAGGTGCGTGGAACCGCAGGGTGTCATCAATTCCTTCCAGAGCAGTAGCTTTTGAGAGACCAGTGTCGTTAGGCAAGTCATTAGTCATAATGAAGTTATCTGCTCTGTATCGCGAGTAGCATCTTGTCAGATTTTCTTCATTACTAGCGCTCTCATCACATTATGACATCTCCAACTCGCTTTATTCCTCAATCTCAACCGCCAGTTCCTACAGAGGAAACGCTGCCGACAATGTATGATTTACCAAGTGACAATCCAGAGGACTCCGGTTTGCCAGACGAATTTCACTTCTTCCAGCCATTGCTACTACTGTTAACTTTTGTGCCACCTGATTGGAGTTCAGAACTGGTTTATAGTGCGGCAGACCTGAATCTCTACTATGATGTGCAGCATACTCAATGGTATAAACGTCCCGATTGGTTTGGTGTCGTGGGCGTCCCAAGGTTATATCAAGGACAAGACTTACGTTTAAGTTACGTGACTTGGCAAGAAAAAGTTAATCCGATTGTTGTCGTTGAGTTATTATCTCCCGGTACAGAAGACGAAGATTTGGGAGAAACCCAAAGTGAACCCGATAAACCTCCTAGCAAGTGGTACGTGTACGAGCGGATTTTGCAAGTTCCTTACTATGTGATTTTTAGTCGATACACGAATGAACTTCAAGGATTTCAGTTGGTAGATGGTGAGTATCAATCCATGAATTTGACGGATGGACGCTTGCTGATGCCAGAAATAGGTTTAAGTTTGGGATTATGGCAGGGGTCTTTTCGCGGGATTCCCCGATTATGGTTACGATGGTTCACTCAGATAGGTGAATTGATACCTGTACCCTCCGAAGAAGCAATTGCTGCAAAACAAGAAACACAACAAGCTCAACAAGAAGCAACTGAAGCAAAAAGAAGAGTAGAACAATTAGCAGAACGCTTGCGTCAATTGGGCATCAATCCAGATGAAATCTAACCGCTTTATTCACTTACAATACGTTTATTAGCTATGTGCGTTAGCGAAGCTCACCGTTCGCGAGCGTTCCGCAGGAAAGGTATCGCTATGATTATTCCCTGTGATTACCTACACTCTCGACTCATCACCAATTGACCATTTGAGAGTCGATAAACCCCAAGCGGTTCGATAATAGGGTCGCCTTTTTTCCAAAGACGAGATGTATTTTCATTTATGACATCACGTACATCACCGGTAGAATAATTTGACATCGACGCTTCACCGGGACGATGGGGTAAACCACCTGTACCCGTGATGGTGAAACTGCCCTGTTTTTTCTGACTACGGACTATGCAACTATTGGCGATAAGTGTGTTGGTATCGATCGCGTTTGTAGGGAGTTCGGTGAGGCTGTTTTGAATGGAACTGTTATCAGGAGAATTAACATTAATAGTTCCCGGTAAGCCAAGGTTTGAACTTGCAGTCATATCATTTGTTTGGTTTGATGGTTGGGGACGAGCTTCAATACCAAAAATTCCCCGAGCATTGATGTTAACATTACCACCTGTACCTTTGAAGGCATTGGCTGTGATGTCGCTGTTTTCATTGGGAACTGCAATGAGGAAGGGTGTATTAATTGTGATGTTGCCACCATTGCCACCTGCTTGGGCTGTTCCTGCGGTAGTGGAAATTTGGCTGCCATTGCGTAGAAATAAGTATTGTTCAAGGTTTAAATTGATATTCCCTCCATCAGTAGAAGCTGTTTGGGCAATAACTTTACCGTTACTAAGGCGGATAACGTTAGCAGTAATATTAATATCGCCTGCTGTACCTTTTCCCTGGCTGCTACTGCTGATAAATCCGCCATTGGCGACGTTCAACAATGGAGTTTCAATTGTCAAACTTCCACCATTACCTGTACTTCTTTCTGACACAGCAGCAGTGATTTTGCTAGTTCTTTGTTTTTCCAATGTACCTGTGGATACACCTGTGACATTTACAGATTCACTAGCGCGGATGAAGATTTTTCCTGCGTCACCTTCTCCTGTGGTTTGAACAAAAACTTCTGCACCATCTCTTACATTTAATGTTCTAGTTTCAATCGTCAAATTCCCACCTTTTCCTACAGGTGGTTTGCCGTTTCGAGGGTCTATAATACCTGCTTCGACTCTTCCATCCGTTTGAACACCTGCAAAGATACCTGTATTGTAAAAGTTAGGTTTCTCTGTTTCAAATAAATCTATTTTATCAGCACGAATATAAACATTACCAGCATCACCATCACCAAAGGTTGCTGCTTGAATCTTGCTCCCATCACTCACACTCAAGCGCCTAGTTTCGACAGTTAAGTTACCGCCTCTCCCTTTACCAAGTAAATCTATTTGAGCGAATAAACCACCAGGATAACCAACTGAACCCGTATTACTAGTATCACCTTCACGTTTACGGAGTTGTCCGGCTAATTCTACAGAGTCAGTAGCAATGATTTTAAAATCACCTGCATTTCCCTCACCAAATACACCAGATCCAATTTGTGAGTCTCTAACAATTAACCTTCCTGTTTTGATAGTGATATTTCCAGAATTACCTCTAGCGTTTTGTCCAACGTCAGACTCTAAATTACCATCACTCAATATTTCTACTAAATCTTTAGCTTCAACTGTAATATTTCCTCCATTTCCTTGTCCAGAAGTGCTGGTAAAAATTCCTGCTCTACCCGTAATCCTTAATATACCAGTAGAAATGTTAATATTCCCACCGCGTCCAATTGCACCAGCGCCAAGATTAGCGACGACACTACTGCTTATACCACTACCTGTTCCTGAAATAGTAAACGCATCACGCACGTTGACATTTAGAGTACCGCCATTCCCTTGCCCACCTGGACTTGTGTTAGAGGCTCCGTTCACACCAACCTGTAATCGCCCACTATTCATCAAAGACAGCGATCCCGCAGTAATATTTATACTGCCACCATTACCCACTCCACCAGCTAAAACATTACTCAATGAAGCACTGGAATTTCCGTTACTATCTTTCCCATCAAAAGTGACTGCATCCCTAGCTTGAATCGTGATATTTCCCGCATTTCCTTGTCCGCGAGTAAAGCTATTTATTTGAGCGCCATTTTTTACCGAAAGTGAACCTGTCGTGATGTCTATATTTCCAGCATTTCCTACCGCGCTGCTCTGAACATTATTGGAAATATATGATGATGCAGCATCTAGAAAAATGGCATCACGAGCTGTGACGGAAATATTACCTGAGTCACCTTTACCAGAAGTGCTAGAACTTATATCCCCACCATCTTTTACAAAAATATTTCCAGCTTGAACTTTGATATCCCCACTACGTCTAATTGCACCAGCGCCAAGAGTAGCAAAGACACCACTGTCTTTCCCAATAGTCAATGCATCGCGAACGTTAATATTTACGGTACCCCCAATACCTTGCTCACCTGGACGTGTGTTAGAAGCTCCGTTTACACCAACCTGCATTCGCCCACCGTTCGTTAGAGATAATGATCCCGCAGTAATATCTATGCTGCCACCATTTCCTATAGCCCCAGGTTGTGCATTGCTATATACACCGCTATAATTCCTATTGCTATTAACCCCATCAAAAGTAACTGCATCTCTGGCTTGAATCGTTATATTTCCGGCATTTCCTCGTCCACGAGTAAAGCTACTTATTTGAGCGCCATTGATGACAGAAAGCGAACCTGTAGTCATGTTTATGCCACCACTGTCACCAACAGCACTACTTTGCGCTACGTTACTATAAATACTTCCGTTGTCTAGAGAAATTTTGTCACCAGCCGTAATAGAAACTTTCCCCGAGTCTCCTCTGCCAAAAGTGCTGGAGCTTATTTGCCCACCATCTCTAATAAACAGGTTTCCAGCTTGAATGTTGACATCCCCACCGCGTCCAATTGCACCACCGCCAAGATTGGCAAATACACCACTGTCTTTCCCAATTGTAAATGCATCGCGAACATTAATATTTACAGTCCCACCAATACCTTGCCCACCTGGGCGCGTATTAGAGGCTCCGTTAACAACAACCTGTAATCCCCCACCATTCAGCAGAGACAGCGATCCTGCAGCAATATTTATACTACCACCATTACCCACTCCACCAGATAGAACATTACTTGATGAAGCACTGGAATTTCCATTACTATCTTTCCCATCAAAAGTAACTATATCCTTGGCATGAATCGTGATATTTCCTGCATTCCCGCGTCCGCGAGTAAAGCTATTTATTTGAGCGCCATTTTTTACTGATAGTGAACCTGTCGTGATGTCTATATTTCCAGCATTACCTACTGCTTCTGCTTGAACTGAGTTGAAAATTAAACTATTTGTCCCTGCAAGTTTTATTTGCCCTGTGGTATTGACAGTGATGTTTCCTGCTTGAGTTCCTGTTGTCCCTAAACCTCGTCCAATACCTCCAACAATTTGACTCCCTTCCAAAATCTCTAAATTTCGGGTATTAACCGCAATACTCCCACCACCAGCAGCTTCTACATATACCCCAACTCCATTAGTCAGGGATATATCCGTTCGCGGAACATTTTCAGGAAAGCTTAACCTGAAATTATTACCATCTAGCAAGAGTGCTACGTTACCAGGGGCTGCTAATCCTCCTAACTCGATTCGCCCACCATAAGCATTCAATTCTCCTCCATCCATGCTGATATTACTACCAACAAGCAGTAAACTCTTGCCATCTGGAACACGCAAACCAAATACATCAAAACCTGCAGGGTCTTTTCCTGCATCTGCAATTGAATTATTTTGAATAGATGCTGTTTGATTAATCTGATTAAAAAACAACGCTGAAGGATTAACACTCAGCAACGATGAAGGTACTTCTGGATTTGTAGCACTAAAAATCCCTAAATTGCCAAACTGAATCCCATTTGCTGTTGTCGCCACAAACGAACCATTTACATTCAGACTGGCATTTTGCCCAAAGATAATTCCATTCGGGTTTATTAAAAATAGATTGGCATTACCCAATACACCGAGCGTCCCTTGAATATTGGAGGGATTGTTCCCCGTCACACGACTCAAAATGTTTTGAATTCCAACAGGATTGGTAAAATATACACCTTGTTGGTTCCCAACATTAAATTCATCAAAACTATGGAATAAGTTTATGCCTCGAATCGCTCCACTGTCAATCCGGTCAATGAACCGATTGTCGATTGGAACATTGGAAGTAACAACAGACCTTTCAGCACCCAGAGTGGTATCTGGAGTCAGCTGGGCTAGAACACAATTTCTAGAGTTGGGACTGACTCCAAAAAGCACAAGAGTACTTGCTAGTAATAATTTCCAGTTCTGTCGCTGCCAACACTGAGCCATAAAAGTCTCCTCAAAATCAGATCGGCAGTTGATTGCTAACCTCTTACAGCCGATTGTGTTTAAATAGATCACTCTGTTCAAACTACTCTTGGACAAAGATAGTATCATTGTTGCATTGACAATTGACCTTCCCGATTACAATCTGTTACGCGGATAAGTAGGTCTGTTCCTACCTAACCACAACTTGAATTTTTATGACCAACTCCTAATATCAATTCTTTATAATCTTGTGCTGTAGCTTTTACTTTTGACAAAGCTTGCGTGTTAGTTTCTACAGATTCAAGAAGAGGTAAAGCTTTTTCCCCACCTATGATAGCACTACGGCTTAAGAGAGATTCTGCTAAACGTGGTTCAATACGCAGCCAATAATGTTGAGCAATCTTAATAAAACGTGAAACTAAAACATCATTATTTATCTTCCTCAAAGAGTCTTCTAGCCATCTTAAAATTACTTGAATAATATCTTGTATTACTGACCAAATCCACCATGATGCGACATCCTCAATCATTTGTCTAGAAATAGATTCAGCTGCTTCTTCTTTTAAAAATTCTGTGACTTGATTAAATTTGAAGTCATCTAATGTTGGCATCCTTTCTGCTAATTCTTCAGTTGAAAAATCCCAAGACTCCCTTATAGATTCTGGAATAGATTCTATAGGGGGAAGCGTAAGTAGTGAAATAGTTTCTAAGCATTGCTCTAAAGCATTGAGAGCTTCTTGAATCTCATTGTAACCGTAATTTAGTGTTTGAATTTTATGGCGACGCTGTGTATAACTACTTATCTGCCAGGGATCAGAAAGTCTAGGTAACATATGCGGGAAATTGTTAGTTTTCATATAAGCTTATATTCCACTAAAATTTCTACTAACGTTTTTCCTGTCTGTAGCGGCTCAAGAAACTCTCAATTAAAGAAGGCGAAGCTCGAAAAGTTGTAGATTGAAGTTGAAAGATGGCATTGGGAAAATCAAGTAGATCGCTCATTCCCGCACGATAGAGGATACCTAACAGTCCAGTGACTGTGAATCCACGATTACTCGCTGCTTGTCGTGCTTCCCAATCATCCATGATGAGAAGATTTGCTTTTAACGCGACTGCTAACGAAATGGCTTCGCACTCGCCAGAACCAAGTTTGCTTGGTAAATCTGAGAGTAAATGTTCAACTTTGTGAATTTCCAACCAATTCGGAGGTTGAGCAATCCAGTTTTGGACGATCGCATCAGCATTTTCATTTAAAAGTTCTTCCCGAACAGCATTAGGGATGATGATGCGTCCAAAAAGTTGCGGTAAGATACCAACTTGTCCAATTAATAACAAGTAGCACAGAGGAGAGGTGTCGCAAATGACAATCATCGTTCGCTAAGCACACGTTCGAGGTTGTCTAAGTCTTGTACTAAGTCAGCTTCAGTATAGTGAAGATATGCGCCATGTTGTTTGAGAAAAGCATCGGTAGCTAGGTGGGAGGGGAGCTTTAGAATACGTTGAACTTCAGCAGCACTAAGAATTTTGAGACGATATGCTTCGACAATGAACGATTCTAGCGCACGGCGATTCAGATCGCCGAGGCTGGCTTCGAGCTGATTGGCAAGTTCGTCGGGGAGTTCGATTGTAATTTGCATATTCTTATTTCCTGTGTACATTATATTCCTATGTTACTTAATTTTTTCTAAGCATTCAGTGTGGAAGGCGATCGCAGCATATGCAAGTTCCAAGATCCGAACGCGCAATTGGGGTGGTTCAATCACTTCCATTTGCGTGCCAAACCCCAACACATAGGCGCAAGCCTCTGCTTCCAAGTCAAAGCGAATCGAGACGGGAATCCAGCCATCAGCATCGAGTGGCTCGATCTGCTCTATGCGTGCAAAGTACCCAGCATACCGCAATCGAGGCATGACTTCTGGGTCAACACGTACCTTAACTTTATATTGGGGTAGATTAGCTTGGAACTCAGCCATCGAGTGTTGCCAATACTCGGCTAAATTGAACTTAGCCGGACGAATACAAGGGTGAGACGCGATCGCAGCATGGCGCACCCGTGAGATTCGATATTGACGCACGTCCTCTTCCACAGCAGCTACTAAATACCAGACACTGCCCTTAGCAACTAACCCCAACGGATTGACCAACCGCTCTAATAGTTTGCCATCGCTGCGCTCATAGCTAAGGTATAGTTGCCGCTCCTGCCAAATTGCTGTTTGAAGAATTGGAAACGCTGACATTTCCTCTTCCCACCGATGCCAGCCCGTTGGATCGAGATGGATGCGTTGACTGACTGCTTCCGCCTGCTGACGATTGGCAGAGGGTAGAGCAGCTAAAAGCTTGAGCAAGGCTGCCTCAAACGCCTGAGTCCAGCCTAAATCGGCTAATAAGTGAGCAGGCTTGGGCAAAAACAACGCTTGAATCTCCCCAAGGTTAAGTCCAGTCAGCGTAGTCTGGTAGTTGTCAACGGGTTTGGGCGAGGCTGTACCCACTCCAGGACTCATTTTTACTGATGCAGATAATGTCATTCCTGATGTAGTCTGGGTGAGCAAGGAACGCCTCTCTATCTTACTTGACGATGCCGGACATTTAACAGGAGCGCCAGAACTGATTGTGGAAGTCCTCTCACCAGGTACGAACATCGACCAATAAGGAACCAAAAGCGACTAATGAGATCTTTCCAAGCTAAAAACAACGTTATATTTTCCAGTCAAACTCGCTCAATTGAATTCATCGGTATTTACAAAAGAATTATCCATATTTTCTGAATCATCGGGCGTATATGTTGGCGTATTGGTATCATCCAAGTTTTCCTCCGGATATGGAGTAGGCTTATCGCTACTAAAAGTTTCTTGCATATTATCTTCTATATAATATGCTTCTTGTGGTGGAATCGATAGAACTTCAACTTCTTCTGTCACAGATTCAGCATTTGCCTGAGTAGAAACTCCAAGAAGAAGCGGTAGCAGTGCTAGCGTTATTAAACTTAACAAGATATAGGTCTTAAATCTCAATTGAATTGGCAAAAACTTGTTCATAGCAGCCCGTGTAAATTTGTATTCTGATAAAATTTAATTAAAATGGGTATAGCCGCCCTATTTAATCGGTAAAAATTATCAACTGCCAAGACGCCAAGAGCGCCAAGACAAGAGAGAAAAGACAATTTTACAAATGATTTAGGATTGCTATGTTACGTATAACCACGGTTATTTACTGCCTTCGGGACAAAATTCAAAAATTTTAATAATCTTTTTCACCGTTAAGTTAACGAATCCCTTCATTCGCTTGTATGGCAAAGCCCAGTCACAATTGATCGAGACTGGGCTTTCCAACAGTTAGGTGATTACAACTCGATTGCGTTTATGGTCTGGGCTAAATTATGTACTAGCCTGCTCTAGATTAACTTTGACGACTTTGTTTTTCTCCTGTAAAGTCTTAGGAAGCGTTAGGTTCAGGATACCATCCTTGTATTCTGCCACAACGTTAGTGTTTTCAATCTTAGCTGGTAAAGGAATGACGCGTTGAAACTTACCATAGTGGAATTCAGTCCGAGTCATACCTTTTTCTTCAGTCTTATTTTCAGACTTGCGATCGCCACTGATAGAAACAGTATTTTCTGTGACTTGTATATCCAAATCTTTCGCTTCTACTCCTGGAACTTCCAATTTTAAGTGAATCGCATCATCTGTTTGGGTGATTTCAGCAGCAGGAACTTTGACAAAGTCTCTTTCAAAGGCTGTAGATGGTACTCTGGTCTCCTCAAACAAACGATTCATTTGACGTTGTAGGTCGTTTAGTTCTTGCCAAGGATTGTAACGAATTAGTGCCATAGTTAGGACAAGTGATTTATGTGATTCAGTCTTGTTTACTTTCAATTCCTATAATATGGCTCATAAAATCTACGGGTCTTCGGTTTTAATCACCCAATAATTGATGATTACCGTCTGGAAAATTATGACAATTGTAAGTACGGTTAACTGAATATTTTTGGGACGGTAAATAAGGCATTGCGTACTATTACTTCCTTCCCGCCATGAGATTACCGAGATGGGACCATCAGAAGTTGTCACCACCAGAGGTATTTTCTATTCAACAGGTGCAGTGCAGTTTGACTATTACATTGGTAGTGGCGATCGCTTTAGTGGAACCTCTGCAGCCACTCCAAATATCACAGGTGTTGCTTCCTTAGTCTGGAGCGCCAATCCCAATCTTAGTGGAACTCAAGTCAAACAAATTCTTTCACAAACAGCTTACGATCTGGGCGCATCTGGATACGATACGGAATACGGTAGCGGATTTGTCAATGCTGATGCGGCGGTCAGACGAGCATTGGCACTAGCACAAGGTGTAGCTTGAATTTGTCTCCCTAAACCAGCCCCACTAAATAATTGCAAAGAATAATTCCCTGTAGGGACAATTCATGAAATTCATGAATTGTCCCTAATGAGATCGCCGATCTTGTAGCTTGGGTTGACTTTATGAAACCCAACATCTATGTTGTCCATACTACTTCTGCGATCGGCTATTACTAAGTAGCAGTTTTCTTGTTCAAAGCTTTCCAAAATTTACCAAAGCTTGCTAAAGTCTACTAAACTTGCCCATAACTATTCGACAAGTTTGGGTGAAAGCACTATTCACTCCTTTCTAAAAATTCAATCAGAGGTTGAGAAAGTTTGCGGAAACTGTACATGATTTCATGTATAATCAGGTTACGATAATTTTAAGAAGAGGAGGTGATAAGCTTGCCTAAAGTAACAATACAAACGACAATTCCCAAAATAGAAGTTAATACCAAAGGACTCCAATACTTAGATGAATATCATACCATATTTGGGCAAGCTATACGGAAGGGATTTTCATTAAGAAACCAAATTGGTAAGACCACAAAAAAGGAATCTTCGTTAGAGAAGCTGATTTGTAAAGAATTAGAAACAGAGTTCGGACTGTCGAACTCTGAAGCGAAGAATGCCTACAACAAAGCCTCGGCTGTGTACAGTTCTCAGGCTGAATTAGTAGACAGGTACATTGATGATAATTATGCCCGAATAAAAGGAATTAGAAAGTCGATAGGTAAGCTGAGAGGGAAACTTAAAAAAGCTGTAGAAATCAGACACTCTCTCACTGCCAAGTATCTGACGAAACAGATTCACTTCAAAGAGCAGCATATTAATAAGCTACTCGCCAAAATAGAACGACTTAAAGAATCCAAGGACTCCGGCAAGTTTACCGTGACCTTTGGTAGCAGTAAGCTATTCAAAGCTCAGTATAATCTGGAAGCCAACGGATATAGCTCTCATGAAGATTGGTTAGAAGATTGGCAGAAATCTCGTAGTAGTCGGTCATTTTTCGTTGGCTCTAAAAACTTCCACTTCGGGAATCAGTTAGCACGATATAACCCCGAATTGGGGACACTAACCATCACTGTTTCACCAAGTCTACAAAGCAAGTACGGCGATCGCGTTACCCTACATGAAATCAAGTTTCACCGAGAGGGTCAATGGCTAACGGATGCCATCAAACCAACGGTTATCAAGTCAACTCGTAAGGGAAAAGATGGGGAAAAGTTTGAAATTGCTAGGAATGGAAGTGAACAGCCAGTAACTTACGAGATAGTCGATAAAGATGGTAGCTTATATATCAATGCCACAGTTAATGTTCAACCAGCTAAGATAGAGTCTTCTCTTGCCAACGGCGCTTTCGGAGTAGACTTTAACCCAGGTAGCATTGACTGGACGGTCATCGACAGACATGGGAATTTAAAACGGCACGGTTCCATTAAAATCAATGTACAGGATAAAAGGTCTAAACAGACGAAGGACGTAATCGGAAAAGCTGTCGCCGAGATAGTGAGAATTGCATCTCACCACGGTGTTCCAGTCGTCATTGAAAATTTGGATTTTACTAAAAAGAAAGCATCCATGAAGGAATTGGGTGTGAAGTATGCACGGATGCTTTCGAATATGGCTTACAGTCAATTCCATCAAATGATTGAGACTCGATGCTCGAGATTTGGTGTGGAGTTGATTTTGGTTGACCCCGCCTATACGTCAATTATTGGGGTGACAAAGTATCTGAAAATGTATGCCTTGAGTTCTGGATGTGCAGCAGCATTGGTCATAGCACGTCGCTCTCAAGGCAGAGCTGAGAAAGTACCCTCGTCTGTTCGTTCCTACTTTAGAAAGCCAGAGGATATGCTAAGGTCGGGCGCTTGGGCAAAGGTAGCCAAAAAAAGTAACACTGTTGGCGGTTTTAATCGCAACAAGTTTTACTTTTGTGGTTCAAACAAAAAGGTTCCGACTAACGGTCGGATGCACGGGCTCGCTACGGCAAACAAGTATCTCTCCTTCGCGAAGATACGGTATCGTGCAAGTCTTAATGACTCCTCATATCCGTCAAAAACCCTGCGCTCTTGGTTTTCCTCCCCTTAAGTACATTAATGCTTAAGTTTGGACAGGTTTTAACTAGCGCTCTAGCTCAGTCTCACGTACTTCAGTTTGAAGATTTAAGCTTCCAGTTTTTGGACATATCCTGGACAAGGTGTAAGCGTATTGAGCAAAGATTCATCTGCTGTCCAGAATTGGGCAGATTCTAGAGAGGCAACTGCAAGAAAAGCTGCATCATACAAAGTTGCCAAGGAGAACTGTTGGGCGATCGCCCATGTTTTTGCACGGATAGCATTGTTATCCAGGTAGTCAATCGGCATTTGGCAGAAGTCATCATAAAACCCCTCTGCCTGTGCTACGGTAATTGCCCCCAACCTTACTTTTTTTCGCAATACTGAGCCAACTTCAGCCCATGCAAATGCTGGAGCAACCAAACGCTCATTCGATGTCAGCAAGGGAACGATCAAGTTTCTGGCTTGGGGTTGCAGTGTCTCAGGTACCAGATAAGGAATCCAAACGCTAGTGTCAATACACTTAGTCACGCCGTCCCTCACCAGCTCTAAGCTGACGAATCAAGTCCACAGAACTTGATTGAATTCCTGTTTTGGCTTCTACTTCGGCACTACGAGCCACAATGCGCTGATGTGCTGCCAGCGCTCGCCGTCGTCGCACCTCGCAGGCGAGCGCTTCGACAACCATCTCGTTAAAAGACTCACTGCCTTCTCGAAACTGCTTTGCTTGCTCGAGTAGATCGGCAGGAATGCGGATAGTTACAGCTTCTCGTTCCATACTTGCATCCTATGTAACCACAAAATGACATTATAAATTATAACTATTTTCTGAATCAGGCGGCTACTGTCCTTGACAATGCAGAGTGCGATCGCCTCCAGCGCCGAACGGCATCGCATAGCGTGCAGACGTTGGAGGCACAGTACGCGAAGAAAGAGAAGAAGATCGGTAATCTTGTGGCGGAAAGGGAGTAAGGTGCAGTTTTCGGCAATCGATTCTTCTTAAAATTGCTCTTAACTAAGCAGAAACAGTGAATGTCTTACTCCGCAGCTTTCCCTATCTTGAAAATTAATATGTTCTCCAGTGGAGGTAGCTTAGGTATACCACTTCAAATTTTTGATAGTTTAATGGCAATACAATTTCAAAATAATTTCAACGCTAAAGCCGTATCGCGTGTTTGCGGTGTCCAGATACCCGATTTCTTTGAGAAGTCTGGCATCTAACTTTTCACCAATGATTTTTTAGAATTGATATAGATAAATAATTATTAATGATTTAAGTTGTGAGTACAACATTATGTTTATTCTAATACTTACCTATATTTTCTGCGTGACTGGCAAAAAATGTAGTAGAAACTACTGAATTGTTTGAGCAAGTACCGTGATTAATAAAAGCTGGTTTGATGGATATTGGTATCTAAAGCTAGCGGGTTGGCTGGGATTTGTAAGTGCGATCGCCTGCTCAGAACAATTTGCCTTTGCTCAAAGCAGTAACATCATACCAGATGGTACGTTGGGTAATGATGAAAAGTCTCTTGTTGTTCCTTTCGATAGCGTTGGCTTTCCTATTGATGTCATTGATGGTGGAGCAATTCGAGATACCAATCTATTTCATAGTTTCCAAGAATTTAATGTCAGTCAAGGTAGAGGAGCCTATTTTTTAAGCCCTAGCGCTAATATTCAGAATATCCTGGCACGAGTTACAGGTCGCAATCCCTCAGAGATTTTAGGTACTCTTGGCACTTTTGGCGGATCTCAGCCGAACTTGTTTCTCATTAATCCCAATGGAATTATCTTTGGAAAAAATGCCAGTCTAGATGTTGGTGGTTCATTTATGGCAACAACTGCCAATGCAATTCGTTTGGGAGATACGGGACTGTTTAGTGCCTCTCAACCAACGAGCAATCTACTCACAGTTAGTCCCTCTGCCCTCTTTTTCAACGCTCTTACCAGTCCAGCAATCATCAACCGCTCTACTGCCAACACTACAGTAATAGGCTCTACTCTCAACGGTTTTCCATTTCGCTCTATCAACGGGCTTCAGGTTCTTGATGGTCAAAATTTAGCATTGGTAGGTGGAGATGTCGTACTGGAGGGTGGCGTACTGACTGCACCTGGGGGACGAATCGATCTGGGTAGTGTTGCTGGCGGAGGTTTGGTTAACCTAAAACAGACAGACAATAGTTGGAACTTAGAATATGAGGGTGTACAAAACTTTGCGAAGATCCAACTCTCCCAGTTTGCAATTGTAAATACCAGTGGTGAAGGTAGTGGAGAAGTTCAAGTACAAACCTCTCAGCTAAATATGCAGGACTCGTTGATTTTTGCGAATACGCTGGGTGCCAAAAATGGCGGGAATGTTGTGGTGCGATCGCCTGATGCCATAACTCTAAATAACTCCTTGATTGTTGCTGGTGTTGAATTTCAAGCAACGGGGAGAGGTGGTAATATAACTGTCGAAACAGAGAAATTAAGTGTCAGTGGTGATTTTGGGGCAATTTCAACTAGAACCGTGGGTAAGAGCAATGCTGGGGATTTGACTATTGATACCAAGCAATTAACTCTCAGTAATGGTGGGCAATTGTTGAGTGACACGAGTAGTCTGGGAAATGCTGGAACTTTAACAGTTCGTGCTACTGAATTTGTTAAGGCAACTGGTACTACAACTGATGGGGAAAACTCCAGTGGCTTGTTTGCTGAAAGTAAATCTACGGATAACCGCAATGCAGGAAATGCTGGAAATTTGACTATTACCACTCAAAGGTTGATTCTCAGCAATGGAGCACAACTATCAACCGCAACTCGTGGTGCGGGTCAAGGCGGGGATGCGACTATCAATGCTCCAGAGTCAGTGGAATTGACTGGAAGTAGCTTGAGTAGCCGCAGTGAAGGTCCTGGAAATTCAGGTAACTTAACAATAACAACTGGAAAGTTAACTGTTTTGGATGGTACAGAAGTGACAACTTCCAGTGGAGGCGAGGGACGAGGTGGAAATTTGACTGTGAATGCCTCTGAGCTTGTAGAAGTTGGTGGATCTGATAGCACGGGATTGGTTGCTGGTTCTCTGGATACTGGAGATGCGGGCAAATTGACCATTAACACGAAACGTTTGATTATTCGGGATAGAGCAGGAGTTTCAGTTTCTAATTTCCTGGGTATGGGAGGAACTTTGTCAGTGAATGCAACTGACTCCGTGGAGTTAAAGAATGGCAGTTTCTTATCTGCTGATACTCTGGGAGCTAAACCGGGCGGAGACCTAACAGTAACAACCAGCAAATTGATTGTCCAAGATCGGGCTAGTGTATCAACTGGCAACCTGAGTTTGTTTGGCGAAGCATCAGGTGGCACTTTAACAGTGAAAGCTTCTGATTTCGTGGAATTGACTGGAGGTAATTTGATAGCTCTTAGTCTGGGTGATGGAGGTGCAGGAGATATTAAGATTGAAACTGACAAGTTAATTGTTCGGAATGGAGCACAGATAACAGCACTTACTCGTGGTGGGGGACAGGGTGGAAGTTTAGACGTGAAAGCGCCCCAGTCTATAGAACTCATTGGCACTTCAGTTGACGGTCAATCTCCTAGTAGCTTATCTACAACCACCTTAGGTTCTGGAGATGCAGGAGACTTAAAGATTGATACTGGGCGATTAATTATTCGAGATGGGGGACAGGTAACAGCCGGAACTGGTCGTAATAGCCAGGGTAAAGGTGGTAATTTAGCAGTGAGGGCAACCAACTTTGTAGAACTGAGTGGAACAACTGCAGATGGTCAGTTCCCTACCGGGTTGACGACTCAGACTGTAGGAGCTGGTTCTGCCGGCAACTTGAGTATTGAAACCCCTAGATTAATTGTTCAGCATGGGGCACGAATATCAACTTCTACGTCTGGCAAAGGACGGGGAGGAAATTTGGTTGTAACTGCACCGCAATCTGTAGAGATTGTTGGAGCTTCAGCAGATAGTCAATTACGCAGCCAATTGATTACTAATGCTTTTGGAAGTGGAGCGGCTGGAGATTTAATTATTGCCACCGAGCGATTAAGTGTTCGGGATGGAGCCTTTGTATCATCTGGTACTTTTGACGAGGGTCAAGGAGGCAAATTGACTGTAACCGCCTCCGACTCTATGGAACTGAGTGGAACAACAGGCGATCGCCAATATCGCAGTGGTTTGTTTGTTGAAACCTTCGGTGCTGGTTCTGCTCAAGATTTGAGAATTGAAACAGACAAATTAGTAATCCGAGATTTCGCATCTCTAAATAGCCAAAGTAATGGCGATGGAAACGCAAGCAATATTTTTATTCAAACCAACTCATTTTCTCTGTCTGATGGCGCACTTCTTAGCAGTGAAAGTAATAGTAACAGTAAGGCAGGAAACATCTTCATAAATGTCCGTGATACTTTACAGGCAAATAACAATGTCTTAATTGCCACTGGTTCTCAGCAAACTGGAGGTGGTGACATTAATATCAATGCTGGTAATATTCAGTTTAGCGAGACTACAGTTGCTACCAGCGCTTTTACACAAGCTGAGAGTGGTGACATTAACATTAATGCTAGAGATATTAAGCTTTTAAACAACAGCAATTTTAGTACTATCTCTTATGGTATAGGTGGCAATATTGGAATTAATGCCAGAAACCTCTTTTTACAAGGCAACAGTGGGATTTTCACTGCTTCTCTTGATACTAGCCCACTTGCTCAAGGTGGCAATATTACTATCAGCGCTGAAGATATTCGCTTGCGTGAGAATAGCCCCATTATTACCAGCTCTCTAGGAGGTGGTGGTAATATCAAAATTGACTCAAACATCTTCATTGCCCTTGAAGATAGCGACATCCTCGCTAATGCTGGATTTCGTAATGGTGGCAACATCACAATTGACTCACCTGTTTTTCTAGCTGATATCTTTCGCACTCCCGATCGCTTAAATTTATTTCGTGGCAATGGTCGTGTAGATATTTCAGCTTCATCCGCGTTGGGTGTGAGTGGCACTATAACTGTGCCTGATTTTAGCTTTCTGCAAAACAGCTTAACAGAATTACCGCAAACTCCAATTGACACCAATGCGCTGATTGCCAACAGTTGTATTGCTCGTAGTAATAAGCAAGAAGGTACCTTCACCATCACAGGTTCTGGCGGTTTGCCCAACCGTCCTGGCGATGTTTCAGTTTCTTCCTATCCTACAGGTGATGTACGTAAAGTACAAGATAATAATTCATCACGCTCTTGGCAAAAAGGCGATCCAATTGTAGAACCGCAAGGCGTCTACCAATTACCTTCAGGACGACTTGTTTTGAGTCGGGAATGTTTTTAAACTTCTGTAGCCGTCACACCTTATCATCCGGAACCAAATTTACTTTGCAGTTTCCTGCAATCAACTCTTCTTAAAGTTGCGATCGCTCTAGCAGAAATAGTGAATGTAGGATCTAGTTGCTTTGCTTATCCTAAATAATGAGACGAGCAGTTAAAACAATACTGATTAAAAATAAACATTTATGTAAGTGTTACATAATTTCTTGCAAAGGAAAACCTAATGTGATACTTTGCATTTCAAATATCAGTAAAAATACTAGTTTCCAAATATGCTAAATACTGAAAACAATGGAATTTATTATCATTTTAAGAAAACTTGCAAACTTGCAAGTTATCGATCGCTAGTCTTTTAGCATAGCTATTTTTGCTAGGGAGTGTTGTTAGTAATACAGGAGAGCCTACAGTTGGATAATATTGTTATACACCTGATGCAAAGACGAAAACAGCACATTGTGAGCACTGGCTGTTGCAAATATATAAGTTTGGCAACATCCGTTACCGTAATTCTTTCTACTTTTGTTTGCTTATCTTCCACTGCATTTGCTCAATCTGCACCGCCACCAGGAGTGACGATTCCTCCAGACACACCTGATACGATTGAGCGCATAACTCCTCAACCAAATGAATCACCGAGTCCTCTTCCTCAAGAACCCCCAGCACAACCACCAAAACCCAGTCTTGAAACTCCTCCCACTCAAGAATCACCTGATGTCACATTTCCGCAAGGGACTCGCATTCCAATTAAGAAAATAGAGGTACTGGGAAGTACAGTTTTGCAAGACCACATTCAAGAATTAATCGAACCTTTGGAAAAGAAGGGAGAAGCAACTTTTGAAGAATTACTCCAACTCCGTGCTGCAATTACTCAAGTTTATATAGACAAAGGATATATTACAAGTGGTGCGTTTTTGCCAAACAATCAAGATATTAGCCGTGGAGTGATAACAATTCAAGTTGTTGAGGGAGAGTTAGAAAATATTGAACTAAGTGGATTAAACAGGTTAAAAACAGGGTATGTGCGATCGCGCTTGCGAAGAGCAACCTCAAAGCCATTAAACCAGAAGCGTTTGGAAGAAGCACTACAACTTCTACAACTCGATCCTCTCATCAGTCGGGTGAATGCAGAGCTAACAGCAGGTAGCACCCCCGGTAAGAATATCTTACAAGTGCAAATACAAGAAGCAGCAGCCTTTCACGCTGGAGTCTTTATAGATAACACTCAATCCCCCAGTATTGGTTCCCTACAAGGTGGCGTTTTTATTGCCCATGATAATGTACTCGGTTTTGGCGATCGCTTCAATGCTGAATATGGTAAAACCGAAGGTCTGAATCTATACGATATTAACTATACTATCCCGATTAATTCCCTAAATGGTACTATTGGATTTCGATATAGCAATACTGACAGCCGCATTATTGAAGATCCATTTGAAGAACTAGATATTAAAAGTGAGACACAGACCTATTCTCTGAATGTTCGTCAACCTTTATACAGATCTCCAACCTCCGAATTTGCTCTTGGTCTATCCTTAGACTTGCGTCGAAACCAAACTTTTATACTTGATGATTTTCCCTATTCCTTTTCAGAAGGGCCAGAAAATGGTAAATCAAAAGTAACAGTCATTCGCTTTTCTCAAGATTGGGTAAATCGTAACGCCAAGAGAGTGTTAGCCGCTCGTTCTCAGTTTAGCCTAGGTATAGGCGCTTTTGATGCAACAAATAACGATACGGGTACTGATGGGCAATTCTTTTCCTGGTTGGGACAGTTTCAGTGGGTACAAAGGCTGTCGCCGAGAGCTTTATTACTAGCACGGCTGAACGCACAATTGACTGGAGACTCATTACTCTCTCTAGAAAAATTAAGTATTGGTGGATTCGATACAGTGAGAGGATATCGTCAGAATCAACTTGTTGCGGACAACGGTGTAACAGGTTCACTAGAAGTTCGTTTTCCCCCAATATCTAGCTACACTGCATTGCAGTTAGCACCCTTTTTCGATATTGGTACAACTTGGAACAATCGAGGAGAGAATCCCGATCCACAGACAATTGCTAGTTTGGGTTTAGGGTTAATTTGGCAACCTACTCGGAGTTTATATTTACGTTTAGACTATGGAGTCCCTTTAATAGATATTGATAACCAAGGAGACTCACTGCAAGATCAGGGGCTTTACTTTTCTCTACGGTATCAGCCGTTTTGATTACTAACCAGTGACCAGTGACCAGTGACCAGTGACCAGTGACCAGTGACCACTAACATTTTCTATCAAAAGTGTGAGTCACAAGTACCGGGGATCTGTAACGATTGCGTTGAAGGAATACAGAGTAACTATGCAGATTCAAACACCAGATTGGGTTAAACACGCTGTTTTCTACCAAATCTTTCCAGATCGCTTTGCAAAAAGCAAACAACTCCGCAAACGATTGTTACGGAGTGCTAGTTGGGAAGATTGGGAAGCTATGCCAACACTCCAAGGTTACAAGGGAGGAGATTTATGGGGCGTGATGGAACAGTTAGACTACTTACAAGATCTGGGAATTAATGCCATTTACTTTACCCCTATCTTTCAATCTGCAAGCAATCACCGCTACCACACTCACGATTATTATCAGGTAGATCCCATGTTGGGAGGTAATCCTGCGTTTAAGGAATTGTTAGACGCCGCCCATCAGCGCAATATTAAAGTTGTGTTGGATGGGGTGTTCAATCACTCCAGTCGGGGATTTTTCTTTTTCCACGATGTTTTGGAAAATGGCCCTCATTCCCCTTGGGTTGATTGGTTCAAAATACATGATTGGCCCGTGTCTCCCTACAATGGCGAATATCCTGCTAACTATGAGGGTTGGGCTGATAACCGAGCATTGCCAGTATTTAACCATGATAACCCAGAAGTGCGGGAATATATTATGGAAATTGCCGAATATTGGATAAAATTTGGTATGGATGGCTGGCGGTTAGATGTGCCATTTGAGGTAAAAACTCCTGGCTTTTGGCAAGAATTCCGCGATCGCGTCAAAACAATTAATCCCGATGCTTATATTGTCGGTGAAGTCTGGCATGATGCCCGTGAATGGTTGGATGGGACTCAATTTGATGGAGTGATGAATTATTTGTTTGCAGGGCCAACAATTGCATTTACGGCAGGCGATCGCGTAGTGTTGGAACAAGTGCAAGGGCGTTCTTACGATCCCCATCCACCTTTGTTTGCCAAAGAGTATGCTGAAAAAATGCAGCACCTCCTGCAACTTTACCCTTGGGAAATTGAACTCACTCAATTGAATTTACTAGCCAGTCACGATACAGCACGATTGCTAACCATTGCGGGAGGAGATAAACCAAGCATTGAATTAGCAACTTTACTCTTACTCACCTTTCCTGGTGCGCCCAGTATTTACTACGGTGACGAAGTTGGTTTACCAGGGGCTATAGATCCAGACTCTCGCCGTGGTTTTCCTTTAGAAGCAAATTGGGACAGAGAAATTCTCCAAACGCATCGGGAACTGATAGCACTACGTCACTCTTATCCCAGCTTGCGTACTGGTGAATACAGAGTTCTTTATGCTCGAGGAGAACTTTACATCTTTGCGCGGATTTTAGGAACTGAGGAATTGATTGTTGCGGTTAATGCGGGTACTGCGCCAACAAAAGGCGATGTAGATACCAGCAGTTTAAGCACTCAACCAAACAAGCTTGTTTATGGTACTGGTGAGTTTGAGTGGAATGTAGAAAGCGAAACCAAGCAGCTTATCTTAAATCTTCCAGCACGTTCCGGTTGCATTCTTGGTAATTCGTAATTAAGAACTCAATTGTGAATTACTTAGGAACTTCCAAATAAAAAAATAGCCAAAAATCTCTTGTGGAACGGGCATCTTGCCCGTCCATAAACTAAGAACGGGCAAGATGCCCGTCCCACAAGATGGATAATTTATAGATTGGGAATTTCTTATAATTCGCTTGCAACCAATGCAGGAATCAATACTGTATCAACAACGTGAATCACTCCATTTTCAGTAAGAATGTCAGTTTTAACGACATTGGCGTCATTCACTGTGACTTTACCACCAGCAGACTGGATTCCCACAATTGACCCTTCTAAGGTTTCTGCATGGTCAATTTGAATCAAGTCGTCAGACCTTACGTCGCCTGAGGCGACATGATAAGTTAAAATTCTCTTAAGCTTTTGGGTATTTTGGAGCAATGAATCCAAAGTTCCTTGTGGTAACTTGGCAAATGCCTCATCAGTAGGCGCAAATACTGTAAAGGGTCCGGGACTAGAAAGAATATCAACTAGTCCAGCCGCTTCAACAGCTTTTACCAATGTGCTGAAATTTCCAGCTTTAATAGCAGTTTCAACAAGGTTAGCCATAAGACGCGTTAACTTAAATTTATTAGCGTTATGTTACAAATTATTTATAGAGCGGTAAAAATGTCTCAACCTCTATCAAGGGGGGGGAGGTTGCGAAAAAATCAGCTATCATTGTTTCGCTAATAACTTCAATTGCGACTGCTAGACTTAGACAATGACTTCCAAAAAAACAGTAATTATGCTAAAGCGTTCCAAATTTGAGACAACTCAATCTCAGATTATGTACCGTGCTGAGGAGCTAATCAGTGCAGCCTCAAATCGCTACCGCATTACAGTTCAAGTGGCAAATCGCGCTAAGCGTCGGCGGTATGAGGACTTTGACAGTGCGGATGATGCCATGATGAAACCAGTACTTCGGGCAATTATTGAGATGTCTGATGAACTGACTCAACCAGAAATTATCGGCGAAGTGTAACATGATGTCAGTTGGGATTCGTCAAAGGTTTGGGATCATCGCACTAGTGAGTGCCATTCTTCTGAGTTTAAGCTTGGGTTTGCAACCAGTGTCTGCTCAAAGAGTTAACGCTGGTGATGCTTGGCGGTTAGTTTACCAACAATTGCCCGACTTTCCACGGGAAAACCAGTACACGAGTAAAGAGACTGGAAAAAAAGCGGAAAATAATACCCTCGTTAGCCGCCTCATAGCGTATCACCTTTATGTTAAGACACGTGCGGCGAATTTTCGCTTGGATTGGAAGCTGACTTTGGCAGACTACTTGGGAGCTAATGAGGTGATGTATGAAGGAACATATCCGGGGAATGACACTTTGCGGCAAAATCCCATAGACGGCGATAAGGCTGCGATCGCACGTCTTAGCCGCCGTCAACGGGATACTTTGGTACAAGCTTTGGTAAATATTTTCAGTCCAAATACCCAAAGTACACCAACTGCTGCCCCAGATAATTCATCACAGTCAGGAGAATCAGCACCAACCCGTTCGCGATCGCCCCAACCAGGCGATGCCCAACTACTGAAATAGTTAAGCCGAAAAATACGAAAACACGTAGGTTGGGTTGAGGAACGAAACCCAACCTACAATTTCCTTATCCCTTGCAGTATTGCATTAGCCATTAACCATTAGCCATTAGCAAAGATGCAACGCGTTCTGAAAAGTGGACTGGGTTGGCGTATTGGCTGGAATCCAACCGCACCCGAATTTAAAGGCTTAGTTGGTACAGATGACTGGGCGATTGAATTAACTGAAGCTGAGTTGAATGATTTTTGTCGGTTACTCGCTCAGCTAGCAGACAGTATGCAGCAAATTGCGACTGAATTAATGGATGAGGAAAAGATTGCTTGTGAAGCCGAAAGCGATCTCATGTGGATGGAAGTTGAAGGTTATCCTCATGCCTACAGTCTGCGTCTTATTCTCAGCACGGGACGCAGTGTAGAAGGTAAATGGGATGCTTCCGCAGTTCCTGGTTTGTTGCAAGCAACTGGGATGCTCGAGGTCTTTTAGACTCACTAACAGAACCGGGCTAGTATATCTACGAAAAGCAATGTAAAAATTATTATGAACTTTTTGTAAAACTGCAACTTTAAACAAAATTAAGTATGTTATCATTATAAGGACGCGTCACTGTAAAAAAGGGTCAAAAATCAAAATTTTGATGACCCTGGACAAAGTTCATCCAAACAGCTAATTCCTTACCTCACTTATATTGGGCTGTACTAAGATATAAGCCCTAAAATAAAATCCCAGCCGTCTACCCAATGGGAGTCTGTATCTACCTAGTAATGTAACAGACAGATGGGATGTAATTTTTACTGGGAGCAAAAGGCAGATTGCGGGGTGTAGCTATGTAACATTGTAGGCTTTAATACAAAAGCCAGTCCAAACGATCTCTGCTATAGGGTTAAAAGCCAAATGTATTTAATCAGGTAGTGCGATCGCCCTGTGCAGAGAAATTTTCGGAGCCGAAATGATAAAAAGCTAAGTAATCCAACAGAAATATTTACACATTAGGTTCCAGACTGAACAAAGGTTTCAGTTTAATTTTGTGTAATTCATTTTGTTTAACTACTTAACTTAATCAAAGAGGGTGGTCTGCGAAAGAATCAAGGTTTTGGACAATCATAACTGTCGTATTAATGGACTATTTATGGCAAGCTTGAACTTAAGTAAAGTTAACTTCAATCAGAGATCAAATGTCATCGATCCGGGGACGCCGATCTTTAACCCCAAATCATCCATTGTAAATACAGGTGGAGGTGCTGATAAAATCATTGGTACTGATTCTATAAATGGTGACTTTGGTTTTGGAGTCCTTGCGGGTGTAGAAGCCCAAGACTTTAACGCTGTTATTGCCTCTAACGCATTTAGTGCGAGGGCTAATGTTGCGGCCAACGGTATTAACAACAAAGGGGTTATCAATACAGGAATAGGAGCCGATCAAGTAAAGGGTACCGCAACAGCTAACATCTCCGCTACAGCAGAAACAGTATCTCAAGCCATAGCTATTGCTAAGACTGCTGACACTAGTGTTATTAGTAAGGCTTTTGCCTCCATTAACGTTAAGGTTACTGCCGATGGTATTGACAACTCCGGTGGTAAAATTAACAACGGTATGGGTAGTGATGGTATTTATGGCGATACCGAAGGTTCTGTTGCAGCAGTTGCTATAGCTACAGCAGATGCCTCAGCTATCGTCGAGGCTGTTGCCAAAGCTCCTGTTTCTCCTCATCTAACAGCTTTCGCTCTTGCAATTGCTGAAAGTTTAGCTAGCGCAACCATTATTGCCAGAGGTATTAATAATAAAGATGGCACAATGACTACAGGTATGGGTGCAGATACGATCTCTGCTACAGCTACTTCTAGTGCTGCGACCTTGTCATATGCTGCTAGTTCTGCTGTCAGCAGTGCCCCCTCAGAAAATCAAGCTTTGGCTCAGTCTGTTGTCAATGCTTTTGCCGAGGTTAAGGACATAGCGATCGCCATTGACAACTCCAAAGGTACGATTCGCACTGGAGATGGACAAGATATTATCATTGCCAAGGCAGAAGGCGGCGAATCTTACGGCATCTTTGGCGGCATTATTAATATGGGTAATGGAGCCGATACACTGGAAGCCTCCAGTTTTGGTGGTAGCGTCAACATTAATATGGGTGACGGAAAGGACTTTGTTCAAGGTTTCGGTGACGCGAAAATAGATGGGGGCGTAGGTTTCGATACACTTAGCCTTGGCTACAAGATAGACGACTTTAATATCAGTTTGGGTGCTAATAACAATAAAGTGATGTTTGAGCGAGATGGGATTGCCATGAATACCACTCATTTTGAACAATTCGTATTTGATAATGGCAATCTAACCTTAAGTTACAACCAACTCAGTCAATACCTGTAATTGCACAAATGTCTGCGAGGAGCAGGAAAAGGAGAGTCTGAGTTTTTTTCGTGGTTGTGGATGGGAGTGGAAGGTTAGCCTCATGCCTACAGCCTGCGTCTCTGTCTCAACACAGGACGTGGTGTAGAAGGTAAGTGGGAAGCTTCCGCAGTTCCAGGTTTGCTGCAAGCAACTAGGATGCTCAAGATTTTTTAGATTTACCTCTTGATCGTTTCAATCTTAATTGCTATTATTGAGAGGTTGACTGCGGGGCGTAGCGCAGCTTGGTAGCGCGCCACTTTGGGGTAGTGGAGGTCGTGGGTTCGAATCCCGCCGCTCCGATTGATTTAGGACTCATCGATACCTTTAAATTTACCAACAAGGACATTGATTGGTATTTTTTAGGTATGGAATCACAGCCAAAACGACGAAAACCAAAAGGCAGCGTCACGATAGAGAATTATTTATAAAACCAAATGAGTCATGTGCCTCGAAATCCAAGATAGTAGCTCCCGGCAGCTAGGACACGCTCTAAGGCAGCATTAAGCGACACAGCAGCCGATAGCCCAAGCACTAAATCTAAAAATTGCTTTTTCTTGAAGAATGTGAAAAAATCAAAATGATCTGGCTATAGCTAAAAGTTACCTGTATCCTCTCTGCTTTTAGTAGATCGACGCACAGCAGCATTTGTTGCCAATGTGTTTAACGAAGGAAGAAGGAAGAGGGAAGACCGAAGTTGTATCCCCATCAATAAATTGAGGGGATTTGAAATGGCAAGAACAAAATCTTACTTTTCCATCAATAAATTGAGGGGCTTCTACCTTAGGAAGGAGGAAGAGAGAAAGAGCAGACGGAAAATTCTTTCCAACTTCGGTCCTTTCTTCTTCCTCCTTCCTTATTTTCGGTGAATGACCATAGTCTTCCTCATCTTAAGCCAGATAAAGCCAGTTGTATTTATGTAAAGACTTCTAAATAAAATTTATTTGGGTCTATTTTTTATGATAGGCAAACACCATTGGCTTCAAGAAAGGCTATCATTTGCTTTTCTGGTACTCATACAGTGTGGCAAAAAAAACTATGCAGTCACAAACAGCATGATTTTCTTTTGTCTCGTGCCTTCTACCCTTTGCTTACTTGCTCCAGCCCGCGCTCAAATTAATCCCGATAACACTTTGGGTGTAGAAAACTCTCGCGTCACTCCTAACACACTCATTAACGGCTTACCCTCAGACCAAATTGATGGCGGTGCTCAACGTGGTAGCAATCTTTTTCATAGTTTTACGCAGTTTAATGTCAACGATGGGCAAAGAGTCTTTTTTACCAATCCTCTTGATGTAAAAAATATTTTTACACGAGTTACAGGTGGGCAAGCCTCAAATATTTTGGGAACTTTGGGAGTAGATGGTAATGCTAACTTGTTTTTGATGAATCCGAATGGAATTGTGTTTGGGAAAAATGCCAGTTTGAATGTGAATGGTTCATTTGTGGCGACAATGGCGAATGGGATTCAGTTTGGCAATTTAGGGACTTTTAGTGCTACAAATCCAGAAGCACCTTCGTCGTTGCTGACTATTAATCCAAGAGCGTTGTTTTTTAATCAGATTAATCCAACTGCATCTATTCAGAATAATTCAATTGCACCCGCAGGAAAAGACCCTACGGGTACTGACACAATTGGTTTACGAGTACCAGATGGTAAGAGTTTGCTACTCATTGGTGGTAATGTCAGCATGGATGGAGGGAAATTAAAAGCTTATGGTGGAAGAGTTGAGTTGGGAGGGTTAGCAACATCTGGAAATGTAAATATTCTCTTTGATGGGGATAATTTGAGGTTGGGATTTCCTGAGAATGTGAATCGTGCAGATGTATTGCTTACCAATCAAGCAGCGATAAATGTAGAAGGGGCTGGCGGCGGTAATATTGCAATCAATGCCCGAAATTTAGAGGTATCAGGAAGAAGTATCTTTTCTGCTGGTATTGCGCGAGGTTTGGGGACACCTGAAACTGTCGCTGGGGATATTGCCCTCAATGCGACAGGGGAAATTATAGTTGCTGGTAGGAGCAGTATTGCTAATGATGTCTTCTTAGGAGCAAAAGGAAGTGGGGGTAACATTACCATTGATACTGGTTCCTTCTCTTTACGAGATAGAGCTCAACTTGCAGCCTCAACTTTTGGACAAGGGAATGCGGGGAATGTGACAGTGCGGGCAGTTGATGCGGTTTCCCTTGTAGATAGTAATATATTCAGCACGGTAGAAGCAGGGGGTATAGGTAAAGGTGGCAATATCGATATCAATGCTGCTTCCTTATCACTTATTGATAATGCTCAACTGCAAACTAGTACTCGTGGTGCATCTAATACCCAACCCGCAGGACGAGGTGATGCTGGCAATGTTAATATAAAAGTGAGTGGTAATGTTAATATTGCAGGGCAGAAAAACGGTCGTGCCAGTGGGATTTTCAGCTCGGTGGATACGGGGACAGTTGGTAATGGGGGTAACATAACCATTGATACTGGTTCCTTCTCTTTACGAGATGAAGCTCAACTTGCAGCCTCAACTAGTGGACAAGGGAATGCGGGGAACGTAACAGTGCGGGCAGTTGATGCGGTTTCCCTTGCAGGTAACGCTGGCATCCTCAGCAGGGTGAATGCAGGAGGTGTGGGTAAAGGTGGCAATATCGACATCAATGCTGCTTCCTTGTCACTTACTGATGGTGCTCAACTGCTAACTAGTACTCGTGGTGCATCTAATACCCAACCCGCAGGAAGGGGTGATGCTGGCGATGTTAATATAAAAGTGACTGGCAATGTTAATATTGCAGGGCAGAAAAACGGTCTTGCCAGTGGGATTCGCAGCTTTGTAGCTACGGGGACAGTTGGTAATGGAGGTAACATCACCATTGATACTGGTTCCTTCTCTTTACGAGATAGAGCTCAACTTGCAGCCTCAACTTTTGGACAAGGGAATGCGGGGAATGTGACAGTGTGGGCAGTTGATGCGGTTTCCCTTGTATATAGTAATATATTCAGCACGGTAGAAGCAGGGGGTATAGGTAAAGGTGGCAATATCGATATCAATGCTGCTTCCTTATCACTTATTGATAGTGCTCAACTGCTAACTCTTACTCGTGGTGCATCTAATAGCCAGCCCGCAGAAAGGGGTGATGCTGGCAATGTGAATGTGAAAGTGACTGGTAATGTTAATATTGCAGGGCAGAAAAACGGTTTTGCCAGTGGGATTATTAGCTCGGTGGCTACGGGGACAGTAGGCAACGGAGGTAATATTACCATTGATACTGGTTCCTTCTCTTTACGAGATGACGCTCAACTTTCTGCCTCAACTTCTGGAATTGGGAATGCGGGGAACGTGACAGTGCGGGCAGTTGATGCGGTTTCCCTTGTAGATAGTAATATATTCAGCACGGTAGAAGCAGGGGGTATAGGTAAAGGTGGCAATATCGACATCAATGCTGCTTCCTTATCACTAGATGGTGCTCAACTGGGAACTATTACTCGTCGTGCATCTAATACCCAACCCGCAGGACGAGGTGATGCTGGCAATGTGAATGTGAAAGTGACTGGCAATGTTGATATTGCAGGGCAGAAAAACGGTTTTACCAGTGGGATTCGCAGCTTTGTAGCTACGGGGACAGTTGGTAATGGAGGTAACATCACCATTGATACTGGTTCCTTCTCTTTACGAGATGGCGCTCAACTTGAAGCCTCAACTCGTGGACAAGGGAATGCGGGGAATGTGACAGTGCGGGCAGTTGATGCGGTTTCCCTTGCAGGTAACGCTGGCATCCTCAGCACGGTGGATGCAAGGGGTGTGGGTAAAGGTGGCAATATCGACATCAATGCTGCTTCCTTATCACTTACTGATGGTGCTCAACTGCTAACTATTACTCGTGGTGTATCTAATACCCAGCCCGCAGGACGAGGTGATGCTGGCAATGTGAATGTGAAAGTGACTGGCAATGTTGATATTGCAGGGCAGAAAAACGGTCTTGTCAGTGGGATTGGCAGCTTAGTGGAAACGGGGACAGTTGGTAATGGGGGTAACATATCCATTGATACTGGTTCCTTATCATTACGAGATAGCGCTCAACTTTCTGCCGCAACTGCTGGACAAGGGAATGCGGGGAATGTGACAGTGCGGGCAGTTGATGCGGTTTCCCTTGTAGATAGTAATATATTCAGCACGGTAGAAGCAGGGGGTATAGGTAAAGGTGGCAATATCGACATCAATGCTGCTTCCTTATCACTTATTGATAGTGCTCAACTGCAAACTAGTACTCGTGGTGCATCTAATACCCAACCCGCAGGACGAGGTGATGCTGGCAATGTCAATGTGAAAGTGACTGGTAATGTTGATATTGCAGGGCAGAAAAACGGTTCTGTCAGTGGGATTGGCAGCTTTGTAGCTACGGGGACAGTTGGTAATGGGGGTAACATAACCATTGATACTGGTTCCTTCTCTTTACGAGATAGCGCTCAACTTGAAGCCTCAACTAGTGGACAAGGGAATGCAGGGGATGTGACAGTGCGGGCAAATATTTTTGAAGCACTCAACGGCGGACAACTCATCACCACTACGTCAAGCAATGGAAGTGCAGGTACGATCGCAGTCAATGCGACTGAGAAGGTAATGATTAGTGGTCGCGATCCTAATTACAACAACCGACAGGCTCAATTGGGCGATCGCACCGCTAATGTTAGGGCTAACAGTGGCTTTTTCGTTAGTTCTTCTGGTTCAGGCATCACAGGCGATATCGAAATCAACTCACCCAACATTACTTTAGACAACCAAGGCAGACTCAACGCCGAATCAGCATCCGGTAACGGTGGTAACATCAACCTCAACAGCGATTTACTCTTACTCCGTCGTGGTGCTCAAATTACCACCAACGCCGGTACTGAGCAAAAAGGTGGAGATGGTGGTAACATCAACATCAACTCAAAATTCATTGTCGCAGTTCCTCAAGAAAACAGCGATGTTACCGCTAACGCTTTCCAAGGACGCGGTGGTAATATTAACGTCACTGCTCAAGGAATCTTTGGGATCGAAGCTCGTCCCAAACCATCAGAGCTAACAAATGACATTACTGCTAGTTCAGACCTTGGTTTATCGGGTACGATTAATCTGAATTCTCCTGATAACAGTTCGCTACAAAACAGCCTTACCCAACTCTCTCAAAACTTGGTTGACTCTAATGCCCTAATTGCCAGTAGTTGCATAGTCCGAAGCAATCAAAAACAACAAAACAGTTTCACCATCACGGGTACTGGTGGTTTACCCAACCGTCCTGGCGATCTGTTAGTATCAAATTACGCAACTGGTTCTGTAAGGAATGTTACCTATAGCAATCAATCCAGTTCCATCAATGCGGGAATCTGGAAAAAAGGTGACCCAATTATCGAACCTCAAGGTGTTTATCGCACGACATCAGGGCAAATAGTTTTAAGCCGCGAATGTCGGTAGAAATTGCTACTCAATTACAACTTTTTGATAACCGTAAATAACGCTATCCAGATGAAAACAGCGATCGCTTATCTGGAAAATCTCGCTAACAAATCTTCACGAGATAAATTCGTCCCCCTGGCTACCCTCTCTACTGTAATTAAGATTACTGATTGGGTGCTGATGCCCAAAAGCAGCAGTTGTGCGATCGCTATGGTAACAATACGCTGGTAGTGAAAATTGTGGCTACCTCAATTCAAGACTTGTTTGATGGAGAAATTGCGGCATTGCAACAAGAAACTTTTGTTTTTAATAGCATTTGTCAAAACGGGTGTATATAAACAAACACTGATAGCTGCTCGGCTATAGGAGGGCATGAACATTACTGGTGTTACAGGTTTAACTGGTGAGCAGAAAGCTACACTCAAAGTTTTAGGGGCAGTAGAATGATAACTATAGGATTAGCTATACTAGGGGAAAAAATTTATCGCTGAAAAGATATTATTATAAATAAGCATGGCTATATTCAACGCTCACTTGCTAAATGCCAAGATTGGAGCCAAGTTTAACTCTTTATTAGTTCTCTCTTTCTTCGTCGGCATCCTTCTTAGCAGCCTGATGCTATCGAGTGTTCTGCAACAGAGAGCTGAGTACGAGATTAGCGTCAAGGCTGATTTGCTCATGCAGACAATGAACTCATTGCGGTATTATACCCAAGATCGTGTCAATCCACTGCTCAAACCTCAATTAGAAACTGGTTCTACCTTTATTCCCGAGGCAATTCCAACCTATTCAGTCAGAGAGGTTTCGGAATACTTACGCAAAAATGACAAATATCACGACTTTTTCTATAAAGACGCTGCTCTCAATCCTACTAATCCTAGAGACCAAGCTGATAGTTTTGAAACTGCATTGGTAGAACGTTTTCGCCAACAACCAGAACTCAAGGAACTTTCGGGTTTTCGCTCTACACCAGAGGGGAAAAAGTTTTATACAGCTCATCCATTTAAAATAGAAGAAAAGCGCTGTCTTGAGTGCCATTCTCGTCCAGACATTGCACCAAAAAGTTTATTAGTCACCTATGGAGAACACGGGTTTGGTTGGCAACTGAATCAGGTTATTGCGGCTCAAATGGTCTATGTTCCTTCAGAAAAGGTCTTTGATGAAACTTGGCGGGCTTTCTTCTCAGTTATGCTCGTTATCATGACTATCTTTTTTGCTGTCATATTGTTGATTAATTTTTTATTAAAGAAAGTTGTTATCCAACGAATCAAAAATATTGCAAAAATAGCTAATGCTGTAAGCACGGGTGAGATAAATGCTAACTTTGAAGAAAAATCAAAAGATGAAATTGGTTTACTAGCGATCGCTTTTGAACGCATGAGATCCAGTCTGTTGATTGCCATGGATTTGATAAAGCAACAAAAAACTTAATCCGTTAATTATCCCAGCACCTGCTGTTTGAAAGCCAATGTCAGTTGAGGATTTGGAAGTTTAGCAGCTAGGCTTTCGACAAAAGTTGCGCGAGAGTGTTCTCCAGAGCTAAGAGTTTGTTGAATGAGAATATGAGCAATTGGTCCGATAGCTTCGGTTAACGCTTGCTCGCACCGACGGATAAAATTTTCATCCAATACCTGATATTGGTCTATTAACATTTCTACCCTATCTTCCTGTTTTAAAAGCGGCTGTGTTAACTCCAAATTGACTTGTTTCTGAAATTCCTCTTGTTGAGATGGAGACAGATGACGCCTCAATTGCTCGATTAATTCCCTTCGATTCCCCACCTGTGCCAACACATTTTGTAGCAGAATGGGAGCAATCGGTCCAATAAGATCGAGTAAAACCTTTTCTAGATCATAAATTTGGGATGAAGTCAATACAAAATGCAAAGGTTCAGCTATGTTAAGCCAGATAGGAGGTTCGACAGCAGGATTTTGACAGATGGTAGGTAACCAAGAAGCACCGGGAAAATAAGCTTCCAACCTTTTTAATTGCTGACGGGCGTACCGCACGGCTCGATATAAAGACAAACGTTCCCGTGCAAAAGCCGAGAGAAAGTGTCTAAAAAATTCCTGTGCTACCCGGTTGGGTACGGGTTCTCGCATGACAATTACGGTAGGAATATGTAGTTTTTCTAGAGAATTTGCTAAGCCTAAACCATCACAGGAATTGAAAATTGCCAGTTTCAACCCATTGGTAATGGCTACCTTAAGAGCTTCTTGCAACTGTTCAATTGTTAAACTGTTACTGTTAGGATTGTCGTTGAGATAAATCCTGCCTGTTTCGCCTTCGGTTTGACTGTGTCCGGCAAAAAAGAGAATATCCCAGCCTTGAGCATTCCGAAGTTGCTGGTTTAATTGTTCATAGGAAGGGTTCACAAGAAACTCGGTTTTTGCCTCTTGTAAATCTTGAAGAAATCTTTGTTCCGCCTTTAAATCTATTCCTTTGCTACTGCCTAAAATCGCCAAGATTCTGACTTTTGTTGTCTCTCGCTGAGCCTGTCCTTCACGCTGGTATTCGGGTTGACTCAGTGCTGGTTCTGCTTGGGGATAGTCGTCAAAAAACTGCCAACAATGCCAGGGTAAGCGACGCAGTAAGTCATCGTTGGTTTCAATCATGACATGGATTTCTGATGCTGAATCCAGTCGCGATCGCACCTGGCGAGCGACATTAAAAAACCCTGGTGAGTGAAGCCACGCATTTATGCTCTGTTCTAGTTGATAACAAACTTGATTAAAGCTATCCTGTGAAATATTGGTAATGCCTTCGAGTTCAATTTCTAGCTCATCATCCACATCCACCTCTGCTAATTGGGCAACAGACCGTCTGCGGATGTCCTTCATACTCGCCATCCGATTGCAAAGGTGTTTGTAAATTGATTGCCAGTTACTGTAGAGTTCTGCCAAAATTGGTGCTGCGGGTAGGCTACCAATAAATTGCTGGGGTCGAGAATAGCCCGATACCCACAATTGAACGGTTACTCTAGGAAAGCCACTGTTTAGATCCCCATTTCCCAAGTTAATAACGACTGCCTTAAGCGTTGGCGGAGGCATTTTTCTCCATTTGCGATCGGCTATTACTAAGTAATAGCGTTTTTGTTCAAAATTCTCCAAATATTACTAAAGTTTTGGAATTGTGTTAAAATCGGATATGTAAGTATCGACGCTTGCACTATCCCTACTTTGAAAGACCAGAGGAGCGATTAGGGTCGAGACGTACAGGTTCGGTCACCAGACTAGTTCTGGTCAAAAATAGGTACAGACTAACTGTCTGTTATAGGGCAAGCTACGGCAAAGACCATTTTCTAAGAGAATGGCAATACCTTATAGTACTTAAGTACCCTAATATTCATCTAAAAACAAGCGCTGTTGGTTCACCTATCTATATTAATCTTTAATGGATAAATTTGATAAGGTTTTTCGCAGCGCAAATGACTAACCTCACCAATTCTGGCAAGATTTTATTGTACCAAGCCCGAACGCAAAGCGCGGACAGCAGCCTGAGTACGGTCAGCTACACAGAGTTTGCTCAAAATACTTCTGACATGGGTTTTTACAGTCCCAATTGTTAGGTGAAGCTTTTGGGCAATTCCTGCATTGTCACAGCCAGAAACAATCAACTCCAAAACATCCATTTCCCGTTCAGTCAGTGGATAAGTTTCCAGCGTTTTCTCAATTTCTGGGTCAACAGCATTAATCATCACTCGTTTGCCCGTTGTTCCTCCGTCGCTATCGGGGAAATCGTGACGTATTTGTTGCAAAATAATGTCTGCAATTGCCGGGTCAATCCAAGAACTACCTGTATGAATTGTTTTGACTGCTTCTACCAGTTTATCAGTTGCAATATCCTTCATACAGTAAGAATCTGCTCCTGCTGCAAAAGCTGCTAAAACAGCTTCATCGCTATTTTGCATTGTGAGAATCAGCAGTTTTGTTGTATAGTCTTGCGTCTGAGCTTGATAGTGCCTGAACTGGCGTGTCAGTTCAATTCCATCCATATCAGGCAGACCAATGTCGATAGTAGCAACATCTGGATGCAGGGTTTTCAAAAGCTGCAGCCCTTCCGTTGCATTGGACGCCTCACCAACAATCTTCATTTCTGCCTGAGTTTGTAAAGCAGCCCGTAAACCTATCCGGGTAAGGTTGTGGTCTTCAATGACGACGACCTTGATTTCACTCATAGCTTAATGACCTCTACCCATTATACATGGATATTCTAATAGAGATTTTATACAAAAAGAAAGATGTCACCAAAATTCATCCCCCGCAAGCAAGAAAAATTCTTGAAAATGGGTATGGGACATGGACAATAAATTATTTCTGACTATGCTTCATACCCTATTTTGGAGAGATCGGTACTTCGTTATTAACAAACTAGTCTTATATTCAATCCTTCAAAAAAATAATATTATAGTTGCTTATGGCGTTTTTGACAACTTAACCAAAAATTGTGGGCTTTAGCCCTACCTACACCGTCTTGAAAAAGGGAGTGGGGAGTAGGGCTTATTACGAGTTCACGATACTGCTTCTTAATAAGAAAGAAAACAGTGTTTACCGATTTTCTCAGTAAACACTGTTATATACAAATCCCTGTTATTTTAGTTAGTCGATAGCTTTCTTAACCTCATCTTTCAAATTTTCTACACCATGGCGAACTCGAGCTTCAGCTTGCTTTGCTTTGCCTTCAGCTTTGTCATTGGGGTTACCAGTAATTTCACCCACAACTTCTTGGATTTTACCTTCTATATTTTTAGCAGTTGCTTCTATTCTATTCTCGATACTCATATTGTCTCCTTATGGTCGATTGATTGCTCGAACTTGTTAGTGAACTATTTCTTGTCTATACGTATCTTAATGTGACAAAGATTGGTTTGTGAATCTATCTTCAGTCTATTTTTTATCACTAATATTTTGTCCTCACTACTGATTTTTATGTTATTTAACTCATCTGCAAGATTTAAAATTATAGCTATCAGATAGATACAGACAGTAAGGTTAACTCTTCCCTAAGATAAGCACATTTCTAGCTTTAGGTAGATATAGGACTCCTATTTGATTTTTGAAATATACGTAGTAGGTAGGGCTAAAGCCCACCACAAGCTTTATGTGGTGGGCTTTAGCCCTACCTACATTATTACATTACTTATGATTCCTATAGTATTCATTACTGCTCAAAAAAAATGATGATTGGGACAACACCTCAATCATCTTAGCAGTACCTATGTAACCGAAAAACTTAGACAAAAATACTAAACAATTCCTGGACCTCTGCCTCGTTTGTCATCATCAATTGTTAACTGACCTTCTTTATCTTCATTCACTTCTTGTAGTTCTTCAGCACGATGAGCGGTATCTTCTGCTGCTTCTTGTTTCGCATCACCAGGAACTTCATAGTACATTTCCGGTTCTACTGCGTAATTATTTAGCAAACCTTCTCTGTCTACTGTGTAGCCATCTGTTGTGTGTACGCTCGTAGACTGTGTTTGGTCGTCGGTGGGTGCGCTTGCCTCTCTCTGTTCATTAGGAAGTGTTTTGTATAGTTCTCCCTCTCTTTCTTTGCGAGCTGCTGTTTCAGCAGGTACAATCCCTCTATCGTATGTATCCACCTCAACTCGCTTAGAGGTATCTGCGACTTTCTTATCCTTTTCATTAGTCATATATTATGTCCTCGCTAAATTTTTCATTCAACATTTATACTAAATAAACTAAATCTTTTATAATTTGAAACATAGTACCTAAAGACGTGAAGCTTAAAATCTTGAGAAGTGTTAGTGATTAAAGAAAATTAACTTTTTTCTATCCTATGATGTATTTTTTATGATTGTTTCTTAAATTTTTGTTAAGCTTTTGACGTCAAACATATTTATTATTAAAAAGCAGATCCAAATACGTCTTGCAAGACTGCAAGGGATTACGATAATTGAGGTGTCAGAACCCCGGTTTCGCAGGAGAAACCGGGGTTCTAATTTCCCCTTATCCGAGTAGTATTGGTCACTGGTCACTGTTATTCTAAATCTTTTACCGTTGGTCCGTGCAGCACTGTTCCGTTGTAATTAAAACGGGAACCATGACAAGGACAATCCCAACTTTTCTCAGCACTGTTCCAGGCAACAACACAACCTAAATGAGAACACACAGCAGAGACTGCATGAATTTCTCCTCCTTCATCTCTGTAAGCTGCTACCTTTTTGCCATTAACAGTGACTAGCTTTCCTTCACTATTGGGAACATCAACGAAAGAATTACCGATTCCTTTAATGCGATCGCCTACCCAATGAACGCCGACATCAAGGTTCTGCTTAATCCCTTCCACACTGAAAAACGGAGTCGCACGGGTTGCATCGTAAAGTTCAGCCCAAAGATTATTTATACCTAATATCTTGTCTGCAAGTAGCATTCCAGATAATGTTCCCTTTGTCATCCCCCAAAGGCTAAAACCAGTGGCTACATAAATATGGTTGTTGAATGGAGTCAATTTACCAATGTAAGGTAAGCGATCGAAGGAAACAGCATCTTGGGTTGACCAACGATACTCAAAAGAATCAATCCCAAAGCGAGAACGTGCAAATTCTTCCAAATCGAGGTACTTTTCTTCTGTGTTAGTAACAGTACCTACTTTATGACCGCCACCGCCAACAAGAAGGAGTAAACCATCTCGATAGGGAGTGGTACGAATCGAGTAATATGTTTCACCAATACCAATATACATTCCTTTTGGTGCTTTGGATGCCTCAATCCGCGCACCAATAATGTAAGAACGCTTGGGATAAGTTTTAGCGAAAAACAAGCCCTGGTCTAAGATTGGCAAATTTGTAGTGATAATAACATCCTGTGCTTGAACAGTTCCCTTATCGGTGATGACTTGACAGGGATTATCTTCTTCAACCTTTTGCACTCGCGTGTTCTCAAATACATAGCTACCATTTCCCGTAATGCCTTTAGCAAGGTGCAGTAAATATTTATGTGAGTGAAACTGTGCTTGGTTGTCAAATTTAATTGCACCCGCAATAGGAAAAGGTAAAGAAGTTTCCCGGACAAAGGAAGCAGGAAGCCCTAATCTGAGGGCGGCTTCTACTTCTTGCTCAATTTTGCTGAGTTGGTCTTGAGAGTCTGTAAAAGAATAAGCACTTTGACGGCTGAAGTCACAATCTATTTGTTCTTCCTCAACAAAAGCAGCGATACGTTCTAATGCTGCTTGATTTGACTGTGCATAAATTCTGGCTTTCTCTTCACCAAATTTCTCGATCAACTCTGCATAAATCAATTGGTGAAGTGAGGTAACTTTAGCAGTTGTATGACCGCTTACACCAGTTGCTATGCGATTTGATTCAATCACAGCAACAGTTTTTCCCGCTCGCTTTAACAATGTAGCAGCAGTGATTCCAGCGATACCCGCCCCAACGATCGCAACATCCACTGTTACCGTATTGACGAGTGGTGAAAAGTGATTCTCAGGTGTTGAATCTATCCAATAAGATATAGGTTTTCCAAGTATTTTTTGCATATTTTTAGGGTTAATAGTTGTTAATTGATAGTTGTTAGTTGATAGTTGTTAGTTGTATAAACTATCAACTACTAACCACTATCCACTAACAACTAACATTCTTATCTAACCAATCCAGCTCGCAAAGCAAGAACAGCAACTTGAGTGCGATCGCTCACACAAAGCTTATTCAAAAGGTTGCGGACGTGAGTTTTAACAGTACCTACAGTAATGTAAAGTTTTTCGGCAATGTCTGCATTACTACATCCATCTACAATGAGCCTGAGGACATCTAATTCTCGAGCTGTTAAGGGATAGCTTGGAATAATCTGGCTTTCCTCAGTTGATAAACCATTGATAGCAACTGTTGTATTTTCAGAACTTGCTTGAGCTTCTGCGTAAGTTTTATTGCTATGTTGCAAGATAATACGGGCGATGGTCGGATCGATCCAAGAGTTACCTTCGTAAGTTAACTTCAATGCATCAGCTAATTTGTCAATACTGCCATCCTTCATATAATAAGAATCTGCCCCAGCCGCAAAAGCAGCTAGCACGGTATCCTCATTATCCTGCATTGTCATAATCAAAATCTTGGTTTCAGGCATCTCGCCTGCTTCTTCAGAATTTTTGAAGTGCTGGATCAACTCAATGCCACTCATGTCTGGCAGATCCACATCTACAATAGCAACATCTGGTTTTGTTGATTTCAGAAGCTTTAGACCCGATCTGGCATCCTTGGCTTCACCAATCACCTCAATTCCATTTTGTTGCTTCAAAGCAGCAATTATACCGATCCGAGTTAGCTCGTGGTCTTCAATTAAAACAACACGAATTGCATTCATGGTAAAGCCTCAATTCTTCTAAATTAAAGAGATGCACAAATCAACTCTTTTGTATTTATCGAGTGATAGTATAAGTATTTTAAAAGGCTATAACGATTTCAGTCTATCTCTCTGAGGCACTGTCTATAAAAGCAACAGTTTGTCCTCTTGACACAGATAGAGTCATTCATAAGAAAGCTCAGATGTATTTTACAATTAAGCCATTCGATAACCACTAACTATCCACATTGGATAATGTATTTATGCCAAAAGGCATACAAAACAGTGAGCAGTGACCAGTGACCTACAATGAGGTGAAAATTTCTCTTCCTCACTCCCTACTCCCCACTCCCAAGATATATTAACTTAATTAACGTGCGTTTTAGGTAAAAAATAATGTCACCACCACAGTTGCTTACCGATCCTTTCCTGCAACTCCCAACCGAAAACTCGGTACGAGTTGTTTGGTTTACTGAATTTGCTGGTTCTGGACATATAGTTGCTTATGGTAAGAATCTGGCTCATACTGCTACTGCTAAAACTATTAAACTCAACCGGGTGCGCGAAGACCAAAATTCACGAGTCGGAAACCAAACAGAGGATGGACAAATTTATCAACATCCTGTTGTGCGTGATATTTGGCGTCATGAGGCAGAGGTAACCGATTTAACCCCTAACACACGCGTTTCTTACCGAGTCACAAGTGTCAGGGAAGATGGCGAAAGCATTAGTAGCAGTGTGTTTAGCCTTGCACCTACTCCAAAGCTGGGAACGCCACTAAAAATTTTGCTGACTTCTGACCATCAAATTAAGCCCATGGTAGCAGCAAATTTACAGAAAGTTGAAGAAACAGTTGGGCAAGTTGATGCAGTTTGGTTTGCTGGTGATTTGGCAAATATTCCCGATCGCGCTTCAGAATGGTTTGATGATAATCGTGGTGGTGCGTTCTTTCCTTGTTTGCAAGGTCGTGCCAAGTTTGAAATGAACAAAAACGGGACTATAACATTTTATACTGGAGGTGAAATTATTCAACACGCCCCAATGTTTACTTGCATTGGTAACCATGAGATTATGGGACGCTTTGGGCGTGAAAGTATAAACACGGAATTTGATAAGACAATACCTCGCGCTATTGCTCAGAATTTGTACGGTACCGAAACGCTAAAAAATAATTCTTTTAATACTGATACTTACGAAGAACTTTTTACCCTACCGCAAAGTCCAGAAGGAGGAAAAACTTACTACGCAGTCAGCTTTAGTGATGTGCGATTGGTGGTGTTGTATGCTACAAATATGTGGCGCACTTATCACTTAGATGCAGATACTAGAGGCAGATACAAGGAAAGCGAAAAAGATTTAAACAACCCAGAGAATTGGGGTTACGGACAGCATATTTACGAGGCGATCGCAAAAGGGAGTAAGCAGTACAATTGGCTGGTACAAGAATTGAATAGCTCTGAATTTCAGCAAGCAAAGTACAAAGTGGTGATGTTGCACCATCCGCCTCATTCTCTCGGTGGTAACGTGGTTCCAGCATACACCGATCCAGTGCAAATTATAGAACGCGATACATTCGGTAACATTAAGGCAGTGCGTTACGAATACCCTAAAGACGCTGATTACCTAATTCGCGATGTCATGCCTTTACTAGAAGCAGCTGGCGTACAGTTAGTATTTTACGGGCATTCCCATTTGTGGAACCGCTTTGTCACCTCCAGTGGAATGCATTTTATCGAAACATCAAATGTTGGTAATTCATACGGTGCGGCTTGGGGTAATAACAAGCGAGAAGTTCCCGTGGGTTATCAGGAGGATTATGTTGAACTTGGAGATCCATATGGATTAGAACCCGTGTTACCAACAATCCGTCCGTTTCCAGAAGAAGATGGTAAGCCAATACCATATATTGCCAGCAATGAACTTACAGTTTTCAGCATCTTTGATACAGGTACAGGTACGGTCAGCAGTTACTTGTTTGATACAAGTAAGCCGGATTCTGAGGTGATTAAGTTTGATGAATTTGAGTTAAAGAAGTCGTAGTTATAACTAGTAAGGTACATAATGGCAGCCCTACTGGTTCTTTTTTAGGATTTCCAGAAAATAAATTATCCCATATTGTGGGACGGGCGTCCCCGCCCGTCTTAATCTTAGTGGCAGCCCGCCCGTCTTAATCTTAGTGGCAGGCCGCCCATCTTAATCTTAGTGGCAGGCCGCCCATCTTAATCTTAGTGGCAGGCCGCCCATCTTAATCTTAGTGGCGGGCGAGGACGCCCGCACCACAAGAAATTTTGGGATATTTTTTTATTGGGAAGCCCTTTATTTGATACACTTAATAATTCCGTAAAATCCACTTACTTCTACTTGTATCTTGTCTGAATGAAAACCTCCTGTTAATACGATATGTCGCAATTCTTCTGGTGAAAAGAACTGAAACACGATGCTAGGGTATGGCTTGAGAAAAGTTGTGGCTAACAGTTTGCCACCAGGGCGCAACGCTTGGTAAATATTGCGAATCCCTTCAGTCGCATCATTCCAACAGTGCATTGCAGCCCCAGCATAGATAGCATCTATAGAATCCGGTGCTAGAGGTAGTGCTTCTACATCAGCTCGGATGATAATAATTTCTGACGGTGATATGCCTTCCAATTGCATTTGTTGTTGCAACTCAGTCAGCATTGTTTCTGAGTAATCCAGAGCTAAGATCTGTTCGCACTTTCCCCACTTTACCAAGCGACGTGCCATGATGCCTGTACCACAACTGACATCTGCTACAATTCCTGGATTTTGACCAAAGAATTCTGTACACAGGCGGAACTCAGCATCTATACCTCCAGAGTTCCGCAGTCCTACTGCCCAAAGTGGTGGTAAAATTCGCTCGTATAAAAAGGAGACAATTGGAGAGCGAAACAACTCTGTACGTAAAGGTTTTGTCTCTGTTACGGAGTTTTCAGTTTGCCTTTGTAATGCTTGATCAGTCAAATCCACAACAGAGGGTATTTTTGCTAATTCTTGTTGGAAAGAATTATGACACGTATTACACTGCTGTGGAACTTCAGTTAAAGTTTTGCGGCATAGAGGACAAGCTATGATTTCCTGTATTGTGGACATAACGTTTTTTCTTTAATCTACATCTAAGCTGTTCCATATCTATTTTGCATATTAAACCGCAGAGGCGCAGAGGGCGCAGAGTAAGAGAGAGAAGAGTTTGGTACTTTTTATCAAATCTTAAAATAGAGATGTGTAGGTTAGGGTTCGCGCTTCTCTCAACCCAACCACGCGGTTTGGAATATTTTGGTTGAGCTATTTACTCTAAGTTATCAATTCCAAGAGAACGCAATCTTTGAGCTAACCTTTCAGATCGTTGGCGTTCTTGTTCTAATGCTGATTGAGCTTGCAAAGCTGCTTCTTCAGGTGTCGGAACTAAATCGCCTTCAGCAGTAAAATAGCGCAGTTTTTCCGACTCAATATCCAGATACAATTCTAACTCCTCACTCCAACGCCAACCCGTTTCATTAAGTGCTATCTCTTGATATTGACTACCTATAAGTCGAATAGATGTGTTAATTCTGGCGAAAACCAGAAATACTCAGATGTGTGAAAATATTTCAGTACCTACAACGGCAGGGACTTGCTTATTGTATTCAGAACCTGGAACCTGAGTTTGTTGCTTTACAATTGATAACCCAAAGTTAATAGCACTGTACCCTCTATACTGGTTAATGTCTCATTTGTAAGATCGCCTAGTTTTCTCTGCAATCTACTTATATCAATCACTCGTAATTGATAACACAAAGCTACTGATTCTCGATCTAAACCTCCTTCACCACTAGGGATTAACAGACAGGTTGGTAAAGAGGCTCGACGCAAATTGCTTGTTAACGGTATAGTGATAACAGTGGTGGAAAATTGAGAAACAACATCGTTTTGGAAGATAATTACAGGTCGAGTACCTCCCTGTTCAGAACCTCTGGTAGGATTTAAATCTGCTAGCCACACCTCACCTCGTTTGATAGTCATTTTAGATCTTCTTGTCTGAGTAATTCAGCGTATTCGTCTAATCCTTCTTCAGCAAGTCTCTTATCTTCCTCAGCAAATTCCCTATAAAGATCTGCCATCTGTGTTTGATCGATTTTCCAACTAGCTCCACGACTCCGAAATTTGAGAAACGCTAGAAAATCAGCAACTTCTTTGAGTCGCTCTTCATCCAGGGTTTCTAATTCTTGAACAACTAATTCTTTAAGAGTAAGCATATTTGTCTTTGTATAGGTGGTATCCATCATCTTTGTTTGTTACTACTAATGAACTATGGTAGAGTGGCAACTCATTTCGTACCACAGAATGCTGTTGCAACAGTTCAGATAACTTTGGTGGCTTTTTCAAAAATATTTCTAGGAGTATTTTAGTATAGCAAATTGTATTGAGTACCGACAACGTTAAGGACTTGTTTTCTATTCTCACATCTTCTTAACAAGTGGTACGATTATTTATCGAGCTTGAGTGCGAGCGTTAGTACATACTGTTGTGATGACCGTTAATTTAGAATGGAACTAAATTATGCAAGTTAGTATCGCGCCTTATTTGCTAAGTACATATAAGTTTGTAAACCCACACGACTACCCGGATTTCTCACAAGCATTGTGCCATTTTAGATTTTGTCCAAAGTCCAATCCTATACCCATACCCGTATCCAAATTAATTAGCGATCGCTTGAGATCGGAGAAAACGAAGATCGCTGTTCTCCACACTACCAGGAAATGGGGAAGCCTTCTAGAAGTAGAATCAGATTGAGCAAGAATTTCCCATGTCTATCTCACTCGTGCATAAGTTGATTTTTCTTGCACTTAATAAAAGATGTTGGGCAGCAAATAAGTCTGACTCACATAATCAGATTTTTGTAAAGTCTGTCGGCGGAAGCAACCCAGATGGGCGAGCTTTACGTCAATGCGTAAGTCCTAGTGTGTTGGGCTGGTAGTTATTGATGGATTCATAAAGGTTTTTCACTCTGAAAATCCCCTCAATTTATTGATGGGGATACAACTTCCTTCTTCCTTCTTTCTCCTTACGAGCGTTAAGGAGATTTTAAGTCTGAAATTATTAAAAGATTTGCAGCAAAAAAAAAGAGTAAACGCAAAACAACTCAACTACAAGAAATTGGTATTGGTGAAAACGATCTTTGGATTGCTGCTACAGCTTTATGTCATTCATTAATTCTTGTTACATCAGATAGTGATTTTCAAAGAATGCGTCAAGTGAGAGAATTTCCTGTAGAGAGTTGGATTTAACACTCTTGAGGATGAAAACTTTTAGGTTGACAGTGATTTGGCATATTAAGTTTATTGACTTTGTTGTTCTGGTAACTCACCAAATAAATTACTATACTGAGCTAGCAATTCTTCAGATGTCTGATACCGAGTTCCCTGGCGAATCCGGCATTGAGTACCAGTATTTTTATAAATTAGCAAGTCCAAATTTTCAGGGAGAGCAATGCAGATACAATTATGCAAGCGTTGGGCTTAACCAACATCTGTCTATCGTACAATGCTTTGTTAATTAAATGTTGGGTTTCGTTCCTCAACCCAACCTACCTGTGATTAAATTAATAAATGTATCTGAGAACCTTGTTGAGTTTTACTGACCTCAATTCGAGCTTGGAAAGCTTCTTTAAGGTGGGGCATATGAGTGACAGTTAAGATACAAGCGAAATCAGAAGCGATCGCATTAATCGATGCAATCAGGCGATCGCATCCCTCAGAATCCTGCGTACCAAACCCTTCATCCACAATCAGCAATTGCAATGAAGCCCCAGCCCGTTGCGCCAGTAATTTTGCTAAAGCTAAACGGATAGCAAAATTAATTCTAAACGCTTCTCCACCCGAATAAGTTTCATAAGCTCGCGTTCCTTGTGCATCCGCAATCAAAATATCCAAAGTATCTATCAGCTTGACATTTTTCTTTGTCGATTTTCCACTGCGTCCAGCTCTCTGTGTCACAAATTGAACGTGCAACTGGTTAGCACTCAATCGCGAGAGCAATTGATTTGTCTCAGCTTCTAATTGAGGCAAAACATTCTCAATCATCAATGCTTGGATACCATTTTTACCAAATGCTTGCGCTAATTCCTGATAAATACGATATTGCTGTTTTGTTTCTTGCAATTGCTGCTGCTGTTGTTCGTACTGAAGTTGTAGCGCTTCAAGTTGGTGGGCTAACTGTTGCAGTCGTCCCAAATGCGAAAGTTGTTCGTCAAGCTGACGCCTGCGGGATGCTAATTGCTGCTCTAACTCTTGAATTTGGGCTGTTGGGTTTGCTGTTTCTTGCAATTGGTGAACAATACTTTCTATTTCGGTATAAAGTTTTTGCCGCTCAGCCAATCTCCCTTGTAAAGCCACCTCGAACTCTTGGAGTCTCGCGTGAAGTTGAGGGTACTGCTGCTGTGCGCCTAAGAGATGCTGATACTGTAATTGCCAAGACTGCGTTTTGCGTACTGCTGAGCGAACCTGGTTATGCCGATCTGTATCATAGCCAATTTCAGCAATGTACTTTTCAAGAGCAGCGATTTGTTTAGCACACTCAGAGTCTGTTGCTTCTTGCTGAACTCTAGCTTGCAACCCTTGCATTTGTCCTTGAATTTCCGGTTTTCGTAACTGTATTTGAGCTTGGCGCTTGGCTGCATCTTTCATCTGACTGAGCCTAATTTCTGCCCACCGCCATCGTTCTACTTCGTTACGCGCAAGCGCATGATCCTGTTCGCTATAGTTAAGTTGTTGTAAGTATTGCTCCAATTGCTGCAATTCGGCTTGTAAATCGTGAGCGTAATCACCTATTTGTAACGCTTGCTCTAGTTGCTGCTTCTCAACAACTATTTGTTGTAGCTGTTGTTCGACATCACTTGTTGCTTGCAATTGTGCTGCTAATTGCCCTCTTTGTTCGCGTAAAGTATCGTAAGGAGACAATTGTTGTGATATATCCCGGTATTCCTGCCTGAGAACTTGGATTTCTCTATCTGATACAGCCATTCGTTCTCGGACTATCCACAATTCATCCTCAGCATCTTTGTACTCAATTTTGGTTTTATCGACTACACGATTCCAATGATGTTCATCCAAAGGACGCTCGCACAAAGGACAAAGAGCATTGGGGGTTTGGAGCATTTGCAGTTTTTGCTGTAGTTCTCCCAAAAGTCTTTCATGATCTCGTTGGTGAGCTTGCAGGCGTTCTATCAGGTGGCGTCTCTCCTGTCCTTTCTCCTGCACTCTTTGCAAATAAACTCGCTTTTTTTCTAACTGCTCAATTTGAATCGCGACTTCCATCACTGCTTGTTGCAGTTGCGGCTGTCGCTGTGAGGCTCGTTGCAATTGGTTTTCCGTCGATCCTAGTTGTTCGAGTCGAGCCACTAACCCAGCATGTGCTCGATCTAGTTGGGTTTGCAAGGAAGTCCGCTTTTGTAGCAGAGGAGACACCTGTAGTTGCAGTTGATCGAGTTGAGCGAGACGGTTGCGTGCAGCACTCAGTTGTGCTAATGCCCCTTCTACTTCATCTGATTTCCCAAGAATTTGTTGCAGATCTTGCTCTTGTTGCTGCAAAGCTGCGAGTTGCGCCTCACTGTGTTGCAGTTGGCGTTCAAGTTCGTGAATTTGTTTTGTCAGTTGCTGCTGGTTCTTTTGACGTGCTTGTTGGGCGCGAGTATATTCTTCAAATCTTGCACCCATCCCTTCTTCTTGAGATTGTAAATTTTGGTACTCAGCATACCCAGCTTTAATCTCAGCTTCTTGACTCAATAACTTTTCTAAGACGGATAACTGACCGCTAATAGCTGCACGGTCTTGTTGAAGGCGATCGCAATCCTGGGTTAGATTTTGGTATTGTTGCCTGACAAAGTTAAGCTGTTGTTCTTTGTTTTGCCTCTGGTGTTGAACAACCTGCAAACTTTGCAATTGAATGGTATCAAATGCTTGGACTTGCTGCAGTTGGTTAATATCAGCTTCCAATTCTGTTTGTTTTTGGACTATAGCCTCACGAGAAAGCAGTTGATTTTTCAGGGACTCCAAACAACGTTCTAATTCCTCAGTCCGTGCTTTAAACTGACGCGATAGGTCTTTTGCCCGTTCTTCTAATTCATCATATTGATTGAGTTTTAATAACTCTGCCAGTATCTCTTTACGTTCGTTAGGTCGTTTGAGCATAAATTCATCAGCACGACCCTGCCGGAGATAAGCTGAGTTAATAAAAGTATCGTAATCTAGCTTAATATGTTCTAAAATGATATCCTGTGTTGCCCTTAAGCCTTTACCAGTCAACGGGCGAAAGCCATTTGGTGTTTCTATTTGAAACTCCAAGCCACTGTTTCCACCACGCTGTCGGGTACGAATCACGCGATAATTTTGCTGGTTGGTTTCAAAGATAAAATCAACCCTAACGTCTTTAGACCCTGTGTGGATAACATCATCTTCAGATACAGCTCTGCTTTCACCCCAAATTGCCCAGGTGATAGCTTCGAGGAGGGAAGATTTTCCAGCACCATTAGAACCACAAATACACGCCGTATGTAACCCGCGAAAATCTAGAATGGCATCGCGGTAACTAAGAAAGTTTTTAAGTGTAAGTTGTCTTGGAATCATTTAGGCTTCAGCGCGACACCTTATTTTAAAGAAGTGAGCAGTACAGATGCTCTCTTTGTTAGTTTAACTAGGTTCCTATCATGTTTCTAGTCTCTAATAGAGCAAATTTATAAATGTTAACAATATTATGAGTCAGTTTTTTCGAGCGGGCAAAACCTTTTTGCCATCTTGATGGAATTATTTATAGAAATCCCAAATCATTTGTGAAAAGTGAGATACCCGACTTCTTTGAGAAGTCGGGTATCTGGATACTCTTTAAACAAGAGGTATTATTCTGCAAGTACTTCTAGATGAAGGGATAAAATGAAAGAATGGGATCGCACAAAGGAGAAAAGTTGGGCAATTTTCTGGCAAAATAGCTCATGACTCGAAGTCGCAGCTATACAAACGAATGTCAATTGGCTTTGGTAATTGTACAGTAAAGCGCAATGACCTAGAGACAAAACTTGCTAGTGAAGTAAATATAACAACCAAATGCACTCTTAATTTATGCCCCTGCCAGTCCTGACAATCTGATTAATCAATTCTTCTGTTAACTTTGCTTGGCAAGAAGAAAACCAATGTTCTACATCCGATTCTTTCTCTTCAGGAATATCAAAATGTAGAGTGATATCGTCACTATCGGCGATTCGTACCTTGCCGGACAATTTCAGATGCTCGTTCCCCATTACAGCAACAACTTCAAAGGGAACGGTTATAATCATCGGGTCGCGATCGCTTTTAAATGGTATTGGGTAACCTCGTTCCATTGCTGTTTTATACGCTAAAGCTGCGTCACCTAGCACAATATCTAGCGGATTTCGTGTAAGTTTTAGGTTTTTGAAGGTATATTTCTTAGCCATAAGGAAGATTATGCTAGTATATTGACAATTATGCTTCAGATGGGTGGCATTTTTCCTTTGAGTCTCTTTTTTAAGAAGTATCGACGATGACCAGTCGGAAAATTCTCTAACTCTCCAAACACTTCGTATCCTAAATGTTTATAAAACTCAGGAGCCTGGAAGCTGTAAGTAAATACATACGCATTAAAGCAGCCATGTCTAAAAGCCTCTTGCTCTGCTGCTAATAGAAGCGCTCTTCCATATCCATAACCTCTTAACTCCTCTGCAATCCAAAGCGTGCCGATATTAAGCCATCCTAAGCCCATAAAACAGTCTAAGCCACCTACCACTTTTTGCTCTGAATCACGAACAAACAGAAACAGTGGCGTATATTGATAGTCTCCGATCTTGCCTACATTAAACTCATGAAGTTGCTTGTCTACAAAGTCAACTTGTTTAGAGTCTGGCTGAATTTCAATTGATATTTTGTACTCAGGCATCTGAATTTTTGTTGAACGCCATAATTAATGGTAATCATAGTATATTGTGTACCAAATGTTTCACAATTACTTACAGTTCTACAAGACAGCACAAATGTTCTAAACTACAGATCGCATCTTCAAGATTAAAGTATTTAGTTATGGTGATTGCAGTGTTGAATAATGACTTACCACCGATTTTTACGAATACACCAGAGGAGATCGTTCCTGCTCAACTCATTGCTGAATTTCCAGTGAATACATTTCTGGAGAATATCATCGTTGATACAGAGGGTAATCTCTCGATCGCCAGTTATGAGGAAGGTAAAATTTATCGAGTCACAACAACGGGGGACATCACCGAAGTCATAAACCTAAAAGGTAATGCCGCAGGAATTGTTATCGATCGTCAAGGTAATCTACTGGTTGCAGGGGCAACGAACGATAAAGTAGCAACTGTTTTTTCCATAGATCGTAATGGCACAGTTCAATCAATCATCACTATCCCTGATGCCATTTTTCTAAATGGGATGGTTCCCTTAACAGAGAACCGTTATTTGATAGCAGATTCCTATAAAGGTGCGATTTGGGAAATAGATGCTATCGAGAGAATAGCTCGTGTTTGGCTTGAACATGACTTATTAGCGCGATCCAATTCCAATCATCCCTTTCCTGCAGTCAATGGCTTAAAGATTTACAATAGCACGTTGTATGCCTCAAACACCCAGCGACAGCATCTCATCCGAATTCCAATTAATAGTGATTACACACCAGGTTCTCCCGATCTGTTTCTCACGAACGTCAACCTGGATGACTTTGCCTTTGATATGCAAGGTAATCTCTACGCAACCACTCACGTCTATAACAGTGTGGTGCGAATTTCACCAGATGGTCTCCTGACGACGATCGCCAAAACCGAGCAAGGTGTGACTGGCAGTACAGCTTTAGCATTTGGTCGAAAGGCGGGCGATCGTGCGAGTATTTACGTTGTTACTAACGGGGGTATGTCACTACCGCTATCCACTGGATTAGAACCTGCCAAAGTTGTTCGTTTAGAAGTAGGCATAGAAGGACTGGTCAAATAATATGTGGTTTGCAATTTATTGAGCCACTTTGCGGTCTAAAGACACACAGAATCAGGCAGTTAGCTATTACCTTTTTTGTACCAGCCGAATAAAACTTATGGCGATTAAAACCATCACTAGGAACAGTTTCATATAAATTACGTCATCTACGTCTTGCGTTACTGTTCACTTCTACAATTTAACGTTACAAAAAGAATAACGTGGAACAATTGCACATTCTTCTCGCGTCATAGTCAATGAACCCTCGGAATACGCCTAGAGATAGGTTGGAAAAAAGTCAGAAACAATCTCAGTGACAGCACGTCAGAAAAACTAACAAGACACGACAGGACCCTGCTTTATGACTCGTTTTATTCATTGGAAATCTGGAGCCGCTGCAATGATGGCAATGGCTATTACGACAGGTACTATTACACCTATGTTAGCTTTGGCTCCTGCTAACGCACAAGTAATACGCGAACAATCTCGATACGTTTCCATTCCTGCTGGAGTTGTCATTCCTACCACCTACGAAAAAGAGAAAATTTTGGTCACTCCTGACGAGAAAGCACCAATCACTCTTAAGGTAGCAAGAAATATTGTCGATCGCTCTGGTAGGGTCTTAATTCCTGAAGGAACTGATATTGTTGGACAAATGCAACCAGCAAGCAGAAGGGATCTAAAAGGTAGCCGATTTGAAGCACAAGAGTTAGTTTTCCCAAACGGCGATCGCCAAACCGTAAACGCAACTTCTCAAGTGGTGACTAGAACGGAAAAAATCAAAAAAGGAGCCAAGACAGGCGACATTGTCAAAGATGCTGCTATCGGCGCAGGTGCAGCCAGCGTCATTTCACTGCTCACAGGTAACCGCCGAATTGAAGCGTTAGAACCTATTATTGGTGCAGGTGCGGGTGCTGTAGCCAGTATTTTATTGCGGAAGAAGGAAGCTGACGTTGTTGTTGTTGAACCCCAAGAAGGAGATTTAGATCTGACACTGCGCTCTAATTTGCAATTATCTCGCAGCAACAACCAATACAACAACAACTACTAGACTTAAATCTATTTAAGTCCGTGAATGTCATCATCAGAAATGCGATCGCACTCAAAGTAGAGGTTTGCGATCGCTTGACTTTTTTATACTAATTTTTACAAATTTCCGTACTTATACTCAGACGAAGTTGCTTTCGCTTGATTTATACTGAAATCGCAATGAACAGTGAACAGTGACCAGTGGCTAGGTTATCCTCTGTCCTGTAAAAATATTGAAGGGTAGGCATTACCGCAGACAATGTGAGACAAAAGCTAGTAACTAAAGGAAAGCTATTCTCTTACAGAGTCTGGGAATCAAGAAGGTTATCTTACAGCAGTTTTCACTTAAATGAACCACATCGTTGGTAGGAGCGCAATGCCTTGCGCCCCTACACCTGTGGTCTATTTACCTGAAAATGGCTGTAAGTGCGTGTATTTCTTAAAAGTCAAAAATAATTGTAGTAAAGTGTCTACGTATTTTTTTTGGATTTTTATGCAACTATTTTGTCAGTGTAGCGTCTTGGTAATTAACTGATTAAAAACAGTAAATAGTTATCAGTAAATAACAAAAAAATGGGTGAAAAATTATCAGTATATTCTACCAAATTAACAAATATTAACTAATAACTGATAACTAAAATTTGGAACTTTTCAACTCAAAAAATGTCTAATCAACTAACAGAAAAAACAAAAATGTTGGGGAGCAAGAATAAAATGTTTGGTCATACTCGTTGGCAAGCTGGATGTGCTGCATTCATGACATTAGGTATTACAGCAGGCACAATCGCACCTTTAATTACACCTACAGCCTCTTTCGCTCAAACAAGCTTTTCAGACGTTTCATCTAACTACTGGGCATCACAGTTCATTCAAGATCTGGCACAGCGCGGCGTCATTGCTGGATTTCCTGATGGTACTTTCCGCCCAGATCAGGCAGTCACACGCGCTCAATTTGCAGCCATGATCCGCAAAGCTTTTTCAAAATCAGCAGAGCGGCAAGCCGTCAGATTTTACGACGTGCCAAGCAATTACTGGGCATACATGGCAATTAATGAAGCCTATACAACAGGTTTCTTATCTGGTTATCCCGGCAATCGTTTTGAGCCTAATCAAAATATTCCCCGCCAGCAGGTATTAGTTTCTTTAGCGAACGGTCTGGACTATGTCGCTAACAATAGCACTGAAAGCACCTTGCAGTACTACAACGACGCCTACGATATTTCTAGCTATGCTCGAACTCCTGTTGCTGCTGCGACTGAGAAGCGCCTCGTAGTTAACTATCCCAACGTGAAGTCCCTACAACCCCAAGCAGTAGCAACACGAGCACAGGTAGCAGCCTTTATCTATCAAGCGCTGGTCAGCACCGGTCAAGTTTCAGCCATTAACTCGCCCTATATCGTAGCGGCTGGTGACACAACCCCACCCAAACCCATAGCAGTTACCATTCCTGAAGGAACTGTTATTCCTGTGAAATACGACAAGGCTGAAAAAATTCTTGTTACCAAGGACGAAACAGCACCTTTAACCCTCACTGTTGGGCAAAACGTAGTTACTGATAGAGGAACTTTAGTCATTCCTGCTGGTAGCCAAGTTGTAGGTAAACTCAAACCAGCGAAAAATGGTTCTCAATTCACAGCTGAAAAACTTGTTCTTACCAACGGTCAAGAATATCAATTGAGCGCAACTTCTGAGGTGATTAGTAAGACTGAAACTATCAAGAAAGGGACTAGCGCAACAGCAGTTGTGAAAAATGCAGCCCTCGGTGCGGGTGCAGCCGCCGCAGTATCAGCCGTAACTGGCGATCGCGCTATTGCTACGGAAGAGGTTCTAGGTGGTGCAGCAATTGGTGGATTGCTCGGTCTATTCTTTGGTAAGAAGAGTGTTGACTTGGTTGTTATTGACCCAGACACCGACCTACAAATGACTGTAGAAAGAAATTTGCAGATTTCACTTAGATAGTGGTCACTGGTCACTGGTCACTGGTCACTGCTTACTGGTAACCAAACAATAACAGTAGTTCCACGTGCATTAAGGGATGTAATAGCGGAGTTTAACGCAGGGCTGAAAACTTGGATTTCGCCCTGCATTTGTTCTATGAGTTGTTTGGCAATAGATAATCCCAATCCTGTCCCAGGAATTTGAGTCTGGGCTTGTACTCCTCGGTAATGCCTTTCGCCAAGACGTTCCAAATCTTGGGGTGGAATACCGGGACCTGTATCACTAATGGCAATTCCTTGAAATGATGGTTTTTCTTGCCCTGCTTGGATCAAAATCTTGCCATCAGTAGGAGTGTACTTCAGGGCGTTATCAATGATATTGCTTAATACTTCTTCTAATAACTTGCGGTTAACACGCACTAGAGGTAAATAAGGAGGAATTTCTACTACCAATTGTAAATTTTTTTCTTGAGCAATTGCACTAGCAGAAACTAATAATGATTCTAAAATATCCTCTATTGAACAATCTGTTTCTTTCTCTCCCGTACCGGGTAGCAACAGTGGCGCTTTTGACTCTTTTTGCAAGTTGGCTTCGACATACACTTGTTTTGAGGGTAACGTCACCAGCCCCAAATCTTCTGCTGTGAGATCGATAACTTCATCAAACTTTTGTAACAATTCTTTAAGGCGATCGCTCTCTCGCACTATACTACTTGCCACTTTTTGGTTAGCATCCCCCGGACGCAATCGCTTGAGAAGCAGTTTGCCAAAAGTTCGCAATGCAGTTAATGGATTGCGGAGCTGGTGGAGTAAATTATCTAGCAAATCCTGCTGCTTTTCTTGCAGAATTTGCTGTTGGTGTAACTGCTCCTCCAACCATGCCCTCTGTCGATCTATGACACAAGCCAGTGATAGTGTTTGAGCGATTCGCTCAATTTCACCCCTTTCCTGCTCATTCCATTCCCGATCTTCCCTAACTGTCACTAGCAGCCCTAACATCATATCCTGACTAATCAGAGGTAAGACAATTTGATCGCCGCCTATAAAGTATTCTTCTGAGGAATGAGACTCCGATGCTTCCGTTGTTGCCGTTTCTCGTGTGGTAGCTGAAAATTCTTCTGCCGCTTTCAATAACTTCTGATTCTTTTTGGTTTCTCTCAATCTCCGGATATTGCCCGTAGAAGAATGGGGGATTCTTTCCATGACAGTCAAGGCTGAACTATATGAAACCTTATCGGGGATTGAAATAGACATAGGCAACACTAAAGCATTATCTTGTTGCCGATCCACTGCTGTCTCTGGGTAAAACACCACTGGAATTAGCTTTGCCTCTGGTGACGTCGAAGCCTCTACCAATTCTTGTGTTAAATAAACTACACTCAATGATGCCTCCAGCCCTTGGGCTAACAGTGCCATCTGCTCTCGGCATAGAGCAACAAACTCAGAACTGGTAGACATTGACATTTTTTTGGTTAGGGGTTAGTAGTTAGTGGTTAGTGGCTAGTAGGGGTGTAATGCCTTGCGCCCCTACAGTGTTAGGGGTTATGGTAAGAAAAAGTACCGGAAAAAACCTTTCTTTAACAAAGCTTAACTCAATCTCACCTGTCTTGGCTCGTTCTAAGGGGGTACACTTTATACTGACTGTATTTTTCCTGTTGCTAGCGAAATTATCTTTCTTGTATCAAAAGGTTAATAACTCTTGAAATTTTGAACTAGAACTTTTATAATTACGACGGATTTTGTAGCTATCACTACAATAATCTATAGCTTTCAAGAGGAGGAAAGAAGGTTGGCAAGGAGAAGAAAAAGGAAGAGCCGTCGTCGTCAAGAAGGACGACGAATTTTGGAGCACGTGCCTCAATATAGCATCGAAAGCGGCGAAGAAAAACCTGTGACAGCAGCGAGAAGGTTCATTCAAGCTGAGGGAATCTTGCCACCTGCGTTGCTACTCGTAAAGCGAAACGAACACACCACAGACCGTTACTTCTGGGCTGAGAAAGGTCTGTTTGGTGCTCAGTATGTTGAAGAAAATCACTTCTTATTTCCCAGCCTGAGAACGTTAGAACCTTCTCCAGGTCAAGAACCAGTAGCTGTTGCCAGTCGCTGAACCATCAATGGCTATCATAGGATTTGAGTTGGACTCATGACAACCATTAACTGGCAAAAATGCTGGGTATATTCAAAAGTTTCATGTTTTTTTAAGGATATGGCTCATTTGCCAGTGAGGAGCAAGCCTAATTTGGACAATCAACTCCAATCAAACTATCTGTTTGCGTAAAGAGTTGATTCTGCGTGCAAGAGCAGATGAGAGAGGAAGATGAGCGACTCTGTATCTCAGCAGACCACAGATTGTACTCTTTCCGAGCAATGTAACTTCTCTCGACAGTATGCAGGGAGAATGTTTGACAAAGAGAACGTTTTATCTCCTCTCTCAAGTTCTTTTTTTTATGAGGTTGTCACAAGTCCGTCTCTCAGTCTTTAGAGATAGTCAGTGGTGTACAGCTATGACTTGCAATTTTTTAAGCTTAATGCCCGTTGAAGCTCAATGAGTTCGTCTCGATGAGCTATCACAGTGATTTTACTTGGGAAGTGTTCGTTGCTCTTGGTCTGTTCCAATTTCAACGAAACCTTCTCAAGTTTTTTGGCTTTTTTCCAGTAAAAAGTACCGCTCAAAGGTGAAAGCAGTACCATTCCTAGAAAAACTCGGTTGAGGTTGGGGAATAGAAAAGATAAGACTAGCGATAGGCAAAGAATACCTGTGGCAGCTAACAGGGTTAAAAATATAGCTAGAAACCAGCTAGGTCTAACGTAACCTTCAAAAGTCACTTGGTTGTGTTCTGGGTCTACCGCTGCCACTCGGTAAGACCGTGATTGAAAGTAATCCCTTAATAAAGGCATTAAAGTAGTTTCATCTTGCTCTGAAACCAGTTGAGCTGTTTCCATACGGTCTTTGGTCGAGGCTCGAATAAAGAAAAACAGCCCGACAGACAATAGTAACGTCAACAGAAACGTGGATGGCAGAATGGCAGTATCCATAAATCAGTAATTGTTACTTTTAAGTTGGAGGGGACTTATTCATTATCAAGTAACTAAGCGCAAGTCACATAACATCAGTATTTTTTGTGATTAGTACTACTTATGTACGGACGCAATGCTTTGCGCCCCTACTAACCACTAACTACTAACTACTAACGAGTTGATTTGTCCTCTCATGCACGTATTCGTGCCATAAACGACCTAAACTCGCAGCTTGCGATTGCCATTCTGGCGAAACTTGATACATTCTCCTTGGACGACCGCGTCCTTCAAGTTTCTTCCAATATCCATTGATTGCCTTCTGGTCTTCGAGAAACTTAATTGCACTGTAAAGTACAGTATCAGAAAGCCTGTAGGTCGGATATTCGGTTTCTAGCCGTTGGATTAACTCTGTTCCGTAGGATTCTCCTTGTAGTAAAACGTACAAGATGTAGCAAATAGCTAATTCTTGACAGAGATACGTTGGCGGAGGATTTTCAAAGAATTTATATATATCCTCAAGTTTCATGGTTAGTAAATGGCTAAAAAATGCCTAAGGGTCAAGCTTCTAATCCCACATGGGTGTCCGAGATGCTACCCAAAAACTTTAAGAATATTGTGGTACTTAGGCTGTAATACCAAAGAACAAAAAGTGATAAGTCGTAGGATAGATGCGCCATTTCTAGGGGTATACATACAGATGGACACCCCTACCCAAGCTTTTGGCGTTTTGTTGAGGAGCTATGAGACAACAGCATAGCTGCTGCCCTCGATTTAGGTTGATGCAGATGGCGTAAAAACTGCTTAAGCATAAAATACCGCCTAAGCAATTTTAAAGGGAAAATGCATTTTTGATGAACAACTTAATCAAAACTTTGTCGGACAGTAATTATCCCAGGGTAATGCTAAAGATTAGATATAGTTTTCAGTAAAGAAGGTTGACAAACAGTAGATACACTTAAGCAGGTTTCGGATAAGCAATCTCTCTATATAGTTATTCTACAAAAATATCAGGCTGACGGAGATCCCAGGCAAGCCTACATTAGTAACTTTGATGCCCAAAAAGCACGATTTTCTGAAGAAACCGTGCTTCTTTCTTAGCAAGTTTTACCCCGAACTATGTCCTCTTAGTTCTTAATTTGTCAGAAGATGAATGGAAGTATTGTCCAATACTGACAAAGCAACTGCTTGAGTTCTAAAAAACAAAGCAGTGCCCTAAGTTTTTTGAAATATTAATTTTTACTGTAACATAGGATAATCAGCAATTAACATTTTTCTTTTCAGAAAAAGGTGGGAAGTTAGGGAAATGCCTTGCCATCCCTTCATAATGGTTTGAATATCTGGGTATAACTACTGGGTAAAGTTCATGTTAAATTGAACAAGCGCCCAGGATATTGGTGATTTTAAGTATGTCAGACGCCTCTGGAATCCGGGCGATCGCCCAAGCGCTTCGCCTGACAGGTTGGATTAGCTTTTGGACCCAGTTAGTACTAGGCATTGTCTCTGGGGGGATTTTGCTAAGTGCAATTGTTTTTAGCAGGGGAGGCAGCAACAGTAACAATCCAGGAACTGGATTTGGTGCTTTTTTTGCAGTGGCTGGACTCATTGCCTTAGGTGTGGGAATTTATTTAGCATTCCGTTACACTAGAATTGGCAGGGGATTGGACTCTTCCAACGCTAACAACCGTCCTCGAAAAACTGAAACCGTTCAAGTCTTACAGTTTGCACTAGTGGTGCATCTAGCAGGAATGCTGCTGACTCTTTTAGGAGCGCAAGCGATCGCTGGTACACTGATCGTTAAATCACTGACATTGCCACAACTTGGTGTTGGAGTATACACTCAAATTGACGCCAGTCGAATTATCCAACCTATCGATATTTTTGTTGTACAAGCAAATACCAACACGGTGACAGCACATTTTGCAGGACTTGTTTCTTCTATTTGGCTGCTGTACCGTCTTTCTAAACCACAATCTTAGGGAGTGGGGAGTGGGGAGTGGGGAGTGGGGATTGGGGGAGCAGAGGTGCTAACTAATACTCAATGCCCAATGCCCATTGACAAATGACAAATGACAAATGACAAATAACAAATGACTATTAATAATTGAGTAGATCTGTGTTAGACATTAGGCAAATACGGGAAAATCCAAAATTAGTTCAGGAGCGGTTGAATACTCGTGGTGGAAACTACGATGTTCAACTGCTTATGGAGTTAGATACACAGCAACGCGAATTAGAAGCCAAGCGAAATCAACTCCAAGCACGCAGTAACGAAATTGCTAAGCTAATTCCTGAAAAAATCAAAGCTGGTAGCGACCCTAAAGGACCAGAAATCAAAGCACTGCGAGACGAAGGCGGTTCAATCAAAGCTGAACTTGGGACAATAGAACCCCAAGAAAAAGAACTGTCAGCCAAAATTAAAGAATATCTACTGGCAATACCCAACTTACCTAGCGACTCAACACCCGTTGGTAAGAATGAGGAAGAAAACATTGAAGTCCGTCGTTGGGGCGATGAATACCTTCCCAAAAACCAAAATATTCTTCCTCATTGGGAAATTGGCGAAAAGTTAGGAATTTTTAACACTGAGCGGGCTGTAAAAGTAGCACAAAGTCGCTTTATCACCTTAGTAGGCGCAGGTGCAGCACTGGAGAGAGCTTTAATTCAATTTATGCTCGATCGCCAGATAGCCGCAGGGTATGTAGAAATCATGCCTCCTATTTTGGTAAATAGCGATTCCATGACAGCTACAGGGCAATTGCCTAAATTTGCCGAAGAAAGCTTTAAGTGTCAAGCAGATGATTTGTGGCTGATTCCCACAGCAGAAGTCCCTGTCACCAATCTCTACCGTGGTGAAATTATTGATGGAGAACAATTGCCCATCTACCACTGTGCTTATACTCCCTGTTTTCGTCGAGAAGCAGGTAGCTACGGGCGCGATATGCGGGGATTAATTCGACTGCATCAATTTAATAAAGTTGAAATGGTAAAATTTGTCCATCCCAGTACCTCTAGTGATGAACTGGAAAAAATGGTGGAGAATGCCGAAGCTATTTTACAAGCGTTGCAGTTGCCATACCGAGTTTTATCCTTATGTACTGGAGATTTAGGGTTTCACTCTGCCAAAACCTATGACTTAGAGGTTTGGCTTCCTTCTTCTGCTAAGTACCGGGAAATTTCCAGTTGTTCAAACATCTTGGATTACCAAGCTCGACGGGGTGATATTCGCTTTAAAGAAAGCGGTAAGAAGGGAACTCAATTCGTTCACACCCTCAATGGTTCAGGATTGGCAGTAGGACGAACAATGGCAGCGATTTTGGAGAACTACCAACAAGAAGATGGAACGGTACGGATACCAGAAGCGCTACAGCCCTACTTGCGACGAGAGGTGTTAACCAGTGACCAGTGACCAGTGACCAGTGACCAGTGACCAACCACTAACTACTGTACGGGCGCGGCGACCTTGCGCCCCTACTAACCACTAACCACTTACAATGGAAAAGTATAGCTGAATCAGTTCATTCATTATTTATGTCATTTTTTGCGGCTTTAGCAGCGATCTCAGTCTTAGCTGTTTTAATCTTGGTACATGAGTTCGGACATTTTATTGCAGCAAGGTCTCAAGGGATTTACGTCAACCGTTTCTCTTTAGGCTTTGGTCCGGTTATTTGGAAATATCAAGGAGTGGAGACTGAATATGCTATCCGTGCCATTCCATTGGGTGGTTTTGTCGGTTTTCCTGACGACGATCCGGATAGCACCATTCCGCCTAACGATCCAAATTTGTTGCGTAACCGTCCGGTTTTAGATAGGGCGATTGTTATTAGTGCAGGAGTCATAGCCAATTTATTATTTGCCTACCTCCTCCTTGTGACTCAGGTTTGTGTTGTTGGTACAGCACAAGCAACTCAACCAGGGGTTTTAATCCAACAACTCGCACCAAACGTGAGTTCTGTGGCAGCAAAAGCTGGAATTCAGCCAAAAGATGTCATAATAGCAGCCGATAACAGAGAATTTGAAACGGCACTTCAAGAGATAGAGGCTTTAAGAAACATTATTAAAACTCATGCAGGACAGCCAATCCAATTAAAAATTGCTCGTGGCGACAAAACGTTATCTTTAACTGTTGTTCCTGAAGCAAATGCAAATGGGGATGGCACTGTTGGTGTAGAACTTTCTCCTAATGGTAAAGTTGAGCGTCGTCGCGTCAGCAATCCGATCAAAGCTTTGAGCATTGGTGCGGCTGAATTTCAGCGGATTGTCTCCATGACATTCCTGGGTTTTGGGCAACTCATTACGAACTTTCGGGAAACCGCAAATCAAGTTGCAGGTCCTGTGAAGATTGTAGAAATAGGGGCTAACATTGCTCAAAATGATGCAGGCAGTTTGTTTTTCTTTGGTGCTCTTATCAGTATTAACCTGGCTATCATCAATATATTGCCTTTACCAGCTTTAGATGGTGGACAACTCGCTTTTCTCCTAGTTGAAGGTTTGCGAGGTAAACCCTTACCCAGCCGCATTCAAGAAGGTGTTATGCAAACTGGTTTGGTGTTACTTTTGGGATTAGGTATTTTTCTTATTCTTAAAGAAACTACCCAATTGGAGTGGGTACAAAAGTTATTCCAGTGATTAGTACCCGCAAACGGTCATCAAAGAAGCAACGGGCAATAGAAATTCTCGTTCGCCTGAAGCGCCTCTATCCAGATGCTACCTGTTCTTTAAACTACGCAAGCCCAGTACAACTGCTTGTCGCTACTATTCTCTCCGCTCAATGTACTGATGAGCGAGTAAATCAAGTGACACCAGCATTATTTAGTAAGTTTCCTGATGCAGTAAGCTTAGCGAATGCTGACTTAGCAGAGTTGGAAAATTTAGTCCGTTCCACTGGGTTCTATCGCAATAAGGCAAAGAATATTAAATCCGCCTGCCAAATGATTGTTAGCGAATTTGGTTCTCAAGTGCCAAAGCGAATGGAGGAGTTACTAAAGCTTTCCGGTGTAGCTCGGAAGACGGCAAATGTCGTTCTCGCTCATGCTTATGGAATTCATGTTGGTGTAACAGTTGATACTCATGTCAAACGTCTCAGCCAACGCTTGGGTTTAACCGAACATTCCGACCCCATCCGCATTGAACGAGATTTGATGGGTCTATTACCTCAACCAGACTGGGAAAATTGGTCTATTCGGCTCATTTATCACGGTCGTGCCATTTGTAAAGCGCGATCGCCCGCCTGTGAGGCTTGTGAACTCTCTGACCTCTGCCCTTCTTCAAACAGTGACCAGTGACCAGTGACCAGTGACCAGCGATCAGCGATCGGTAAACATACTTGGTCATTGGTTCGGTCAATATAACTCGTAATTCGTAATTTTTGATACGATGATGAATTACGAGTTACACCAGTTTGAACAAAGAATGAAATAGATAGTTAGGTGAGAGTAAGTCTAGGTAAGGCTTCCTCAATCCAAAATCCAAAATCCAAAATCCAAAATCCAAAATTTATCCATTATTTATGTCATTATATAATGTGGATAATCTTGTCTAAAAAGTTAGCTACCAAATAATATGGCAAAGAAGAGCATGATTGAGCGCGAGAAAAAACGCGCTAAACTGGTACAAAAGTACGCTGCTAAGAGAGAAGCATTGCTGGAAGAATTCAAAGAGGCAGAATCTCCTCTAGACAAGCTGGAGATTCATCGGCAAATTCAACAACTTCCTCGCAATAGCGCCCCCACCCGCCACCGCAATCGCTGCTGGTTAACGGGTCGTCCTAGAGGTGTTTACCGTGATTTTGGGCTATCTCGGAACGTCCTACGGGAATGGGCACACGAAGGTCTTTTGCCTGGGGTGGTTAAGTCTAGCTGGTAGTGAGATTTTAGATTTTAGATTTTGGATTTTGGATTGTTCGGATAACGCTTAATTTTAAAAGTCTTCTTAGTTAAAAACTAAGCTCAATCTAAAATCTAAAATCCAAAATCCAAAATTCTATTGTCCGCAACACTTATCAATGCCCAAACTTTCCAAGAGTAAATCGCTGACGGCGTTAGCAATAGCAAACTCTCCGTAAAAACTTTTGGAAAAATCAAACGACTGCATTTCTGTAACAATGGCAATTACCAGAGAACCCAGATCGTTTTCCCCCTCCATTCGCTGGCGCACAAAAATCTGTGCAGCTCTTTGGGCAATTTTTTGATTCACTGCTTCTGGGATAAATTCTTCATCTAACCACCGATGCAAGCGCAGTTGCAACCACTCTCCCTCAAGTATGGGATTTTGAGCCGGTGGTAAAATGATAGGTGGGATTGATTCGTTCATATCTTTATCAGTCAAATCGGCATACTTAAAGTTAAGGTCACTGGTCACTGGTCACTGGTCACTGATTTATGTATGATATCGCCACTATTGTTCAAGGTTACGCTCAAGGCTATTTTCTCATGGCTGATGAGGATAATGGCTTGGGATGGTATGGAAGTCGCGATCGCACTCTCATTCCTCTAAATGACAGATTTCACTACCCCAAGTCCTTAAGGCGCGTGTTGAATCAAGAGCGTTTCAGCGTTGCAATTAACCGTGATTTCAAATCTGTTGTAGCAAGCTGCGCTGACAGGGAAACAACATGGATTTCGCCGGAGTTAAAAGAGATCTATTGGGAACTTTACCAAGCGGGATGGGCGTATAGTTTTGAAACTTGGCAAGGGGACGAACTAGCTGGAGGTATTTTGGGGATTGTTATTGGGGGTGCTTTTATTGGGGAGTCGATGTTTTATCACATTCCCGAAGGATCGAAAGTGGCGATGGTGAAGTTAGTAGAAAGATTGCGGGAAAGACAATTTGTACTATTTGATGCCCAAATGATGAATCCCCATTTGGAGAGGTTTGGGGCTTATCGAATCAATGATGATGAGTATCAGGTGTTACTTGAAAAAGCTTTGTTACAAAGGTGCTCTTTGGATAATTGACAAGTGGAATGAGAACGTCAAATAAAATCAACAAGAAAAATCAATTATGAAGCGAGAATTCAACGTAATTGTCGAGCGGGATGCAGATGGCTACTTTGTCGCTTCTGTCCCAAACCTTCCTGGGTGTCATACGCAAGCTAAATCCTTAGATGATCTTACGGAACGCATTCAAGAGGCGATCCAACTCTGTTTAGAATTTGAGGAAGAAGAGCAGGATTCATTGGATTTTGTGGCTATCCAACGAGTTTCGGTTGAAACAATTGGTCGTGGTTTACTTGCACAAATACTGCGCGATTGCCAGATAACTCGCGAGGAATTCAGGATGCTGTTATGATTTATACTCATCTCTCTTGCTTCTTGGATTAAATCTTGTTTTCCGTCACTAAAGTTAGACTTGTCCAATCCCCCTTTTCACTGTAGCTGCGAATCATCCGTTGACGCAAACCTGGTTGAATGAGCCAACCAACCTCAAGGAAAAACGGCTGACGCAGTGAGAGTTTGAGTGGAGACGTTGCTGATGCACCATCAGGTAAGAGCAAGACTTGTACCTGTTTTTGGGGATCTTGGTCAAAGTGGATGATAGAGTTTTTCACAGTAGCTGTTGAGGAGATCGTGCGCTCGCCAAAAGTTAAGCTTTGAACAAGTCGTCCATTCCCATCTAGCTGTAGTTGCATTTTTGTAGAAGAACTGTCAGGAGAACGCCAATCGGGATAAATTGTCACTGCTTCGCCCTGCCATTCTCCAAGTAGATCGTTCACAGTGAACGGAGGCTTTTGTGGTGGTTGAGTTCCTGCTAAGTGTTCTCTAATTAAGGTTAATGTATCTAACTGAAGGTTTTTATCAAACAACTGAACGAGACGCAAGCGTTGATTTTCATCAATCAAACCAAATTCTGCTCCAAATTCAGAAAATGGTGCTAGTTGAATTGAACCTTGGGAAAACGCCCCGTTATCAAAAAACAGTACACTTCGTGCAAGCGTGCTGTATTCTAAAACCTTTTCACTTCCCCCCAGACGGATTGTTTGACGCATTTTCTGGTTATTATCTAGCCCTTCTAGAGCAACTACACTTGGGGTATCTTCCAAAATTCCACCTAGAGGGGAGAGGCGAGTAAATGAGCCTTGCCATTCGCCTAGATTTTTTAGCAAAGCTGCCCATTGTGAGTGCATAGTTGAGCGATCAAAGAAAAGTGATAAATTAAGAATAAATCTTTAGTTCACCAAAAATCTAATTTTTAGCAAATCGCCATTTAACTCAGTAACAAAATACTGGGATTAATCAGGCTATAATGGAGTGAATCAGACATTCACTTCATTCATGTATATCACCCCCAACGAAGCTCAACAGCGCTACGGCTATCATCCTAAAACCTTAAGTAGATGGGCTATGGACGGAAAAATTCAAAGCATTAAATCCCCAGGGGGCATCGTCGTTACCTTGTTGAATCTGAGGAGAAAGTCGTTGCTGCAACTGATGATAGACTAAATCCGACAATTCAGAAAAAACTGTGCTAGACTAGTTGCACTGGAAGTACAAACAATGCGAGAGCGCAAAAAGAAAGCGAAAAACGAGATTCATAAGTTGTCAACTCAGATTGTTAACGTCGTCTTGATTGACGATGCAGTACGTAATGGGACAAATCAGACTTATTTATAATTCAGAACTAGACTACTTTGAAGTTCATTTTGTAGTGAACTTTGGCATCTATACAAAGTCTCCTGATTCAGAAAGAACACCCATTGGTATTGACAAAGGATACACGGAGGCTTTTATCGATTCGTCGGAGAAAGTTCATGGTGATGGACTAGGCACGTTATTAACGAAGAAATCAAATCGGATTACTGACAAGAACCGTAAACGCGGTAAGTTATTTGCTATCTTTCGTAAACTTGAAAAACACGACCCAGTTAAAGCGGCACGTATTCTGGAAAATAATCTATCTCGAAAAACCGAAAATAAACGTTATAGAAAAGACCAAGCTGCTATCTCTTCATTGCTCGGTACTGCATCAAAATCCCTGTTTGCTACAGGTAAGTTAAAAGTTTTTGCTGAAGACTTGACAGAACCGATTAAGAACAAACGTCAAGCAAAATCCTTGTCTCGCAAGTTAAATAGTTGGGTGAAAGGATACATGCGAGACAGTTTACAAAAATGGGCTGACTGGAGCGATTCGGTCATCACAGAGGTCAACGCTGCGTATACGTCACAAACTGATTCTGTCACCTTGACCCTTTTAGGGAAGCGTGTTGGAGACAGTTTTACCAGGCATACTGGGGTCGTTGTGCAGTCTGACTGCAACGCTGCTTTAGCTATCCTTCATCGAGGTACGGATAAGGATATAACTCCGTACATGGGAGCGAGTGAAGTGCAAGCAGTGTTATTGCGTCGTACTGCAATGTTTTTGAAGCTCGAAGGTAAGAGTTTAGAAGATGCAGTAAAGTTGGGCTGGCTCGATCCTAAGCATCTGTTGAATCCTGAGTTTCAATCATCTGGTAGGTGGGAGCCTACCAACGTCTAGAAAGAAAAGTGGAAAGCCTAAACCTTAGCTGTTATACCACTTCTCACTCAGACAACAATTCTGTTTTATACCGTTTAATAGCGATTTATCCTATTTTACGAGTCTCCCGAACAGCAAAGAGACTTCCCAATAATCCCACCACAGCACCAAAACTCAAGAGAATGAGGGGTAATAAGAGAGTTTGCAATACACTCAGTTGCAAACCATGGGTGAGAAACTGAATAAATTCGGGTTGGTTAACTAACCAACGACTGAGAAACTGTTGAAGACAGCTAATAAACCCCCAAGCGATCGCACCTCCAAGAATACCAAAAACGATTCCCTGTAGCACAAACGGCAAATAAATCCAAGCTGAAGTCGCCCCTACGAGTTGCATGATTTCAATTTCCCGCCGTCGTGCGATGACAATCAAGCGAATAGTTGTGGAAGTAACGGCAACTGCTGTCAACGTCAGGATAATGGTAAGAGTGAATGAAACCCAATTTAATCCTTGATGCAGCTGGGCAATGCGTTTCAATGCTTCATCTACATACTGCACCGCATCAACTCCCTGTAATTTCGCCAGTTGTGTCGCCAAAGTTGGGACAACAGAAGAGTTTTGCGCCTTCACTTTTAACTCATCAACTAAAGGATTATCGCCAAGCTGTTGAGTTGCACTATCAATATTAGAGATACCTAGTTCCTTAACTAACTTAGTCCAAGCTTGCTCTTTTGTAATCGTTTGAATACCCGCTACTTCTGGCATTTTGGCTACGAGTGGTGCGATCGTTTCTAAGCGCCCACTCGGTTCAAGGTAGACTGATACTTCCAGTTGACTCCCAAACTGATTGAGTAATTTTTCTAACTGCCAAGACGTTTGCAAGCTCATGCCGAATAAAAACAATAACACTGTGACGGTACTTACCGCCGCCCAGTTCATCCATCCGCCACGTCGCAAACCGAGAAAAGTCTCTTTAAGTAGGTAGTCAAATTTGGTAAAGAATTTAAACACGTCAAACCCTAATGTTTGTGCAAGGAGAAATAATGCATCTCTTATACTCGCAATTTGGGTGTTTTGCAAACAGAGGTCGCATACTTCGTCTTTGTTCGTCTTTGATAGATCTGTATGGCTATTACATCTTTATAATTGGTTTTACCCGGTACAGTGAAGGAACTGGAATTGTTAAGATGAGTTTAGACGCTGTTTGTTGCGGATCTGAACTTATAAAACCTATCTCAAGATAAGCGAGTTACAAAATCATGCCTATAGAAATTGCTGTTGAAAAGAAAAAGTTACAAAATCCACCATTAGAAATGCATTATTTGGGCGATCGCGTCCTCCGTCAACCTGCAAAGCGGATCTCCAAAGTCGATGAGGAACTGCGCCAACTGATACGCGAAATGTTACAAACCATGTACAGCAAAGATGGTATTGGTTTGGCTGCACCCCAAGTAGGAATCCACAAACAACTGATTGTGATGGACTGCGATCCAGAAAACCCAGCCAACCCCCCCTTGATATTAATTAACCCCACCATCAAAAAAGTTAGTCGCGATTTGTGTGTTGCCCAAGAGGGATGTTTGAGTATACCCGGAGTATACCTTGATGTGAAGCGTCCTCAAGTGGTAGAAATCTCCTACAAAGATGAAAACGGGCGTCCCCAGTCGTTAAAAGCCGGAGATTTACTCGGACGATGCATTCAGCATGAAATAGATCACCTTAACGGGGTAGTATTTGTAGACAGAGTAGAAAACTCTTTGGCTTTAACACAAGAGTTATCTAAGCATGGCTTTTCGCACCAGGCAGTAAAACCAGTAGCATAGGTGGGTTGATAGTGAACACAATAACTCCAAAAAGTGGTTTGTTTCTAGCAGGTTCTTGTATTGCAGCCATAGCGGCGGTTGGTTCAATTTTTGAACTCTCTTCCGGACAACCGGATTTAGGCACTCAAACGACTGCGATTATCTTGGCACTCAGCATTCCACTTACAGGATTATTTTTTGTTGCTGCAGTTAAGGATGCTAAAGCTAATATGAAATAGGCATCAGGTCTAAAAAAAGGAAAAAGAGAAAAGAAAATATAAATTGTTTTTCTTTTTTCTTTTACCTTTTACTTCCAGAATTTCTAAAAATTTACGACAGATTTTTGAAGTAGAAGTAGGGTGGGCTTTAGTCCATCTTATTTGTTGTTTGGTGAGTTTTGCCTTCATAGTTTATCTTTTATCCTTAATTCTTGTACCTTACAATACAATTTCCTTTTTATATAAAAAGTTATTATATTCACTAACAAAAGCTTTTGTGCCTTATTCAAACATAGGGTGTAGTGACAATTTCATAAATTTTATGAACAACACAGATATCAGTGAAGTGGGTAAACAGGTGAGCTTTGCCTACATTTTTTTCAACGGTTATGGATTTTTTCCATCAAAAGTTGTGGCTAATTGGTTGGGACTTCAATCTCTTCCAGATTGGGAACACGACACTATTTTGGATTTATTAGCTGTAGATAAAATTGCAGCTTGTGCCAAACTAGATAATGAATTTGCTCAAACATATTTAACTTTTTTCAAATTACGAGGAACCCATACAGAAAAATTTGCCACCAAGGGTTTTGGTCTCAATTTGGAGATACTAAAAACTGTACTGACTTGTCAAAAAGCGATCGCACCACCATATATTCCACTTTCTTGAAAATAGGGAGTGAGGAGTAGGGAGTAGGGAGTAGGATGTAGGGAAGAGGGATTTTCATACTTGGTTGTGGGCGCTTCGCGGAGGTATCTTGAAGGCTGAAGGCAAACAACTAACAACTAACAACTAACCACTAACAACCAACAACTAACAACTTAATCGGCGAACCATTCCCATGCCCATGGTGGTTTTGCGTCCTGCACCAGTAGAGAGCAAAATCAGCTAGGGCATTGATATGTTTAATCATGAGGGGATCGATTTGACCTAAAATCCGATAGTTAATTTCCCCCACACAGCCGATAAATTTACTGCGTGAGTCAACTGCTACTGCTGTACGAATGTTAAAGAAACTGGGGAAAATGAGTTCTGTGAGATTGGGTTCTAATGTAATACCGCTATATTTGTTCCAGCGTTGAAGCAAACTGTTAAAGACGCATTCTCTAGTTGGTAAAGCGGTATCAAAATGACCTTGGCGAAAGTTAGTGGGAGTACAAAAACTGAGGGCAATTTGACGCTGGCTATCGGAAGCTTGCTCGTACAATTGAGCGTAGGTTGTGGCATTTGCCCAAGGTTGTGTTGTGTGGGGAGTTCCAAGAATAGTGGTAATGTATAGGTCAGAGGAACCTAGATGCCAAGGATGAGTGGGGTTAAGATTGAGCCAAAGTTGGGTAAGTTGACCAAAAAGATTGTCGTCTAATAAAGATATGCGCCACCAACAACTTGTTCCGGTTGGTATGGGTTTTTGGTGTTCCCACTGCAACGTTGGGTCTGAAATTTTGTTTTTGTTACCGGAGTTGGCTTTGACTTGTAGGGGACTGATGGTGAAAGCTTTGTCAGCTGTGGAGTCATGAAGGCGATCGCCCAGTTCTCGATCTACGGAACTTACAAGGTTGAGAAACAGTGCGTGGAGATGTCTGCCGGTGAGAAATTGTGGTGGAATGGGAGACTGAGGAAGCAAGTGCAGAACTAGGCTGTGGGGCATAAAATTTTTCTCTCTATAAAATAATGATAGAGAGTTTCATGAAATCAAATCGCGTCTTACCGCTTCGGAAATGACGCGTCGCAGGTAACTCACTCTATCTTCTGGAGACAGCCCGTGTAATGCTTCATGCACATCTTGCGGGAGTCTAATACCTGTGACTTTCTTTGACAGAGGGATGCTATCTATCTCCCCGTAAGCTTGAAACTGCTTGCTGATAAATGCTTTTGTTTGAACCGGATTGGGATTGCCTTTTGACATACTCTCTGTGGATGCGATCACAACTCCATTATTATGGCACACATCCCAGTTAACCGCGATTGATAGCTTTTATTGTAATTTGGTCATTTCCTAAAAATTAGCATTGGGGGTTGTATCCCCTGTTAACAGGGAACAAAATTAAACTATGAGGGACAACAGAAAAATTGAACCCTCACAGGAGGCGATAAATTGACAGATCCAAATCAAAGGCGCAATGGGAGAGGTGAGGGTTGGATGCCCGTCTTCCGCATCTTCCAATTTCAGTTCAAACAACGTACCTGGGTTGAAATAGATCCCGTATCGGGACAAGAAACTCCAGTAGATAGAGAGGACATTTTGGATGATCTCGACATCCGAGGGGATGACGAAGAGGAAAACGGCGATCGCCAACGCTAATCCCTAAACCTCCAAGTAGCCCCCAACTAGCCCTTGGGGGCTTTCCTAATTGCAGTTTATCTCAGGAGCAGATATGGAGAAAATCATTTACCCTATTGAATATCGAGTTATTCAACGCAACATCACTCCAGAAAAGTCTTATTGGCACTTTCTTAAGGGAAAAGTATTTTATAATCCTTTAAATTTGCCAAGCGAAGGTGATATTGAATTCATGTTTGGTACAACAAAAAAGAAAGTTGCCATTGAGTTATTCCGAATCAATGGAGGTAAGCCAGGATATTATTTGGCAAACTTGTTAGAGCATAAATACTACTACTGCGGACTTGACTGGGGAGATGTGAGAAAAACTTTATTGGGTCTTGGAATTGGTCGAGAAGATCCTGTAGTGTAAGTTGATAGAAAACATATAGCGGTTTTCAATAGGGTGCAATATATTACAAGTATAAGTTTGCCGAATAGTCGCCTGAAATGCTTATTACTTCCTAAGTATACTCGCTATATGTTTTATCAGAATAGACAGTTTCAGCAAATTATTTCAGTAGTTTAAGTCCCTATTTTTTTTGTTTTTGTGAGAATCCGGATCGAGTCCAGGAAATATGGATTATAAACAGAGTCCACTCCACTCCTAACTCACAAATATTAAAATTTCAAGGGATGTGCATCATGTTGAACACCATTAAACGTAAAACACTGGCACTGTACTCAGACTTAGTTTATGAACTAACGCGTTGGAAGTATAAGAGAAATTGGCCAGTACTAGAAGAAAGAGATCGCTGGATTGTTGATACTCTTAAACGTGATGGCGTTTGCGTGACAACACTTGCAGATTTAGGCTTAAATTCAAGCTCGAAATTGCTCAAAGCTGCTTACAATCAGTTGTCTCGCATGGAAAAGCCAAATAATAACCATCTAGATGAAAAGTGGCCACAAATTTACACAGTTACAGGGTTACCAGAGTTCTCTGTTTGGGCAACAGAAAAAAGACTACTTAACATCATCGAAAATTATATAGGTCTTCCTATTACTTTTCATGGTGTACATTTACGTAAAGATTTTCCAAATGCCCATCAGTTTGGTACTTTGTTATGGCATAGCGATGCAGAAGATCGCCGTCTAATCAAGATTTTTGTTTACTTACATGATGTAGAGGAAAAACATGGGCCATTTCAATACATTCCGCGCTCTTTAACCTCTTTATTTAGTTGGCAATCTTACCGACTTTATTACGAACTTTGGAAGTCAAGCTATATGGGCATAGATGATAAAGATGTAGAAAAAGTCATTCCCAAATCAGCTTGGAAATCTTGTCCAGGTCTAGCAGGTACGATTGTTATTGTGGATACAAAAAATGTTTTACATCACGGTACAATACGCACACAAGAGCGCTCAACGCTATTCTTCTGTTACACCGCTAACCCTCCAGAGCGACCAGACCTTTGCACCCAATTTTGGGATGATACTTATCCCAGAGCCGAGTTACTTTTGTCAGAGGATTCAGTTACGCATCCAGCCACATCACTACTTAGTCACCACAAAACTCTAACCATCAATTAGCCGCAATTCCCCTACAACCTTGTATACATTGCGATCAGCACTACAAAATCTTTCGCTTTGCCCAGCACACTCACCGTCGTAATTCCATATCCAATAGACATCTCCGGAAAAAAATCGAGATGCGCTATGGCGCTTCTTTACAAGGATTTCAGGAACGCATAATTAATTTTTGGAAATGTCTAATTGCTGTGCATTTTTAATTGAAAGCTGAGGTGCGATCGCTATTTGCAATTTAGCCAGACGTTTCAATCCCGCAAGCGGGTTTCATTTAATTGAAAGATACCTAGGGTGCTGTTGGTAAGCCTCTAATATGTTATGTTTCAATCCCGCAAGCGGGTTTCATTTAATTGAAAGATGACGATCTTGAATATGATAATGTTCTTGAAAATGTTTCAATCCCGCAAGCGGGTTTCATTTAATTGAAAGCAGGAACACATACAAGCTGGACTCTTGAATATAAATGTTTCAATCCCGCAAGCGGGTTTCATTTAATTGAAAGCGAAGCACTACGGGCGTAGCTGCCAACCATGTTATGTTTCAATCCCGCAAGCGGGTTTCATTTAATTGAAAGCAGCGCGATCGCTCGCCAAGTCAATTGCTAATTGCTGGTTTCAATCCCGCAAGCGGGTTTCATTTAATTGAAAGCGCGGAGGTGTCCTCATAAGTGTTCCGGCTAAAGTGCTGTTTCAATCCCGCAAGCGGGTTTCATTTAATTGAAAGTTTAGCCAACGCTCATAAGTTCGTGGTGCCAATAAATGTTTCAATCCCGCAAGCGGGTTTCATTTAATTGAAAGTGCCAAGTTTACGAGCGTCTAAAATCCTCTTGTTTTGTCGTTTCAATCCCGCAAGCGGGTTTCATTTAATTGAAAGCGTTGGTTTCCACGCGCAATTGTAAGCATATGGCAATAGTTTCAATCCCGCAAGCGGGTTTCATTTAATTGAAAGATCGCAGTTTTCAACAATCCGTTTAATAGTCTCTTCGTTTCAATCCCGCAAGCGGGTTTCATTTAATTGAAAGTAGCATAGCCTCTTGTTTTTAACAAAATAGATATATGTTTCAATCCCGCAAGCGGGTTTCATTTAATTGAAAGTGGGGGAGCTTGAAAGCACGATTTTAAAGGAGTTTTGCGTGGCATTTTGGCAAACCTCTCTCGAAAGTCCATTTCAGGCTTCCATCGCTCGCTGTGTGTGTCTTCATAAAAAGCTAGAAATATTACGTTGTCAAGGTTCTGGCGTTTTGGCAGCACCCCCCGGTTTTTCGACCGCGCTTCGCCCTGCCAAAATTTCGTCTCTGTTTCCATCATAGGGTGCTGGCATCGTCTTGTCGAGGTTTATTGGAAACCTAGGTAATGGTTTTTTACAGATCTTGCATCTAAATAATCTAATATAGAGATTCGCAGAGAATCTTCTGGGTTAATGAACTTTTCTACCTGTGTTATAGTTTATCGCAGACTGGAATATCTTTTGGTTAATCTGGACGACTGGTGAGGCTGGCAAAAATAGCTACCAACTCGACTGGTTCAAAAGGCTCAGCAATATGTACTTGATATCCTTCGGAAATTGCTCGTCCACGATCTGAGTCACTCCTCGTTAGCGCAATTGCTGGAGTTTGTCTTCTTTGTACTGTCTCAAGACTTCTCATTTGCTGAATAAGTGCATAACTATCCTCGCCTAGTCTTCCAATGTCAACAATCATTGCATCTGGTTGCATTTGCTGTATTGTTGTTAAAGCAGCAGTGACATTCCTAACAGCTAGAACTTTTGCAGCACGTTCTTCTATCACACATTGGAGATGATCGCAAACTGATGTTTCACTAGAGACGATGAGAATGCGTAAGCCTTGCAATCGCAAGTAGCCAAACTGGTATCCTGGTTTATGAGTTTTTCCCCAGGTACACATTAACTCCGTAATAGGGCGCACGCTTTCGCCATATGGAGTCAGTGAATATTCTACGCGAGGAGGGACTTCACGATAGGTTTCGCGACGAATCAATCCATCTCTTTCGAGTTCTCTCAATTGCTCAGTTAAAACCTTCTGAGTGATTCTTGGAATTAACTGTTTCAATTCTCCAAACCGCTTTGCGTCTCGTCTCAGCCACCACAAGATAACACATTTCCACTTACCGCCAATCACGTCAAGCGTCACTTCAACTGGGCAGTTATACTCTGTCTTTGGCATACTCACAATTCCATTAGTATCTATTTGGTAACTATTGATGGCTCGTGCTATTCCTTATTTCAAGATACAGCCACGCTTAGGAGAAAAATTTTTCAACAAAGGGCTACGAAATTTTATCTCAAAAAAGGTTTGATAATTCAGAGGAGATTATGAGTTTTCTACAAAACAAAGTAGTTATCATCACAGGTGCTAGTAGCGGTATTGGTGCAGCGATTGCTAAAGAACTCGATGCTTTAGGTATGAAACTAGTGCTGAGTGCGCGATCGCAAGATAAGCTCGATCAACTGGCTGCATCACTGAACAATGCTAGTGTTCTTGCAGGAGCCATCACAGATGTAGATATGCCCCAAAAACTGGTGAATTTCGCACTTCAAACTTTTGGTCAACTCGATGTGGTTCTGAATAACGCAGGTGGGATGACTGTCGGTTCCATTGAAGAAGTAGACATTGAGGCTATTTGTCAAATGGTTCGTTTAAACGTTGAATCTGTTTATAGGATGGCTTACATAGCGCTGCGGCACTTTAAACAAGTAGGCAGTGGCTTTCTGATTAATACATCAAGTATTTCCGGCTTGAAAACAGTACCTCGTTACGGCGCATATAATGGCACAAAGTATGCGGTTGAAGCTTTCACAGACGCTTTGCGAATGGAACTAGCAGGTACTGGCATTAAAGTGGCTGCGATCGCACCAGGGACAGTAGACACAGGGCTTTACGACCATTGGAATGCAGAAGACAAATCCTACATTAATTCTGGTGGTGCTTTGCAACCAGAAGATATTGCTCGTTGCGTCCGGTTTATCTTAGAGCAGCCAGAGCATGTTCTGATTCCTCATCTCTTGGTAGTTCCCAGAGACCAACCCGTTTAAAAGACTTATCTACAATGCTATCAAATAGACCAACCATTAGCGCTAGTGACCTCTTTGTCATGACATAGTCAAGATTTAGGTAATTGTCACAGTTAAGCAATTATTATCAAAGCGCTTGGCTGTGACATATAGCTCTTTAATTAATATGACTGGAGAAAAATATTAACAATGCTCTAAACTAAGGTGGAATTTTGGCAATCAATCCTTGAGCTTTATTTTTAATAAATAAAACTTAGAACAGACATTTTGGGGGCAATACTAAAACTCTCTTCTAGACTTCTAGACAGGATTTTGAGCGATGGATTAAGATGATGAAAAGTCAAAACCTAAAGCCGCTATTTGTCATGAGAATTAAGCGATGCGGAAGCCGCAGCAGAAATTCAACAGCTTTTGAAACAGTTGGAGCGTACTAATCCTACTGCTACTGATTCAGAGAAAGTCGCTTACGTCAATGATGAAACCACACCCAGCTTTAAACGTCGCGTAGTTAGTGCCTTACAAGCAAGTGGTGAAACAGCCATTGACGAGTTCATCTTGGAAAATAAGTATCTTAAGGTTGCAAAATCCGCTATCAAAGGTTGGTCACAACCAGGTAATTAAAACTGTGGGGCTAATTTATACGAGAACCAAGCAACCTGTTGTGCGTGTGTTAAAGGAAAAGAGTCTTAGCCTCTGCATAAGAGACGATATGTGCTTGTGTAATAATCTTCATAGTTAAAGTTCCTGAGTGTTAGTTAATTCACTCATCACTGGTCACCGATCACTGGTCACTGTTAATCGCCACCAAATTCTACTAGTTTCCCAATATTAAAATCTATTTTCGTCCAGCCTCTCAGTTGCCATAAGTTATTCAGCAATAACAAAGGGATTTGCCAGTGATGTACCGTTAAAAACGGCAATGGATCGTGCAACTTGTAGATAGCATCAGTTCCTCTGAAAATGTTCCTTACCCAATTTTGAAGCTGAGAAAAAGAACGAATTCCAGTTAACCGCCAAACTTCATGATACAACCAATATGTAGGCTTGCTGTTAGGTAATGGTTGTAAAGGTTCAGTTAAAGGCTCTGTTCCTAAATAAGCATCACTCACTTGAGGATGATTGTAAAACATTGTAATCGCCGAATGGGTTCGGGGGTTGCATTCAATTGCATAAACCTTCCCGTCATCGGTTTGGATAAAGTCAAAGGAAACTTGTCCGGTAAATCCCAGACCATTGACAAAATGCTTCACCCATGCCTGAATTTCCGGATTCTCAACATTCTCATAATTGACCTGAAAAGCTGAAGATTCCGAACAGCAATGCAGTCTTAACTCTCCATTTCGGACTGTGCTGTGAGTGCAGAATTCTTTGCCAGGAATAAACTCTTGCATAATCCAAGGCTTCTCTGGGCTGATTGGCAAACTTTTAACAAATGCTGCTGTTTCTTCAAGTGTATCGCAGGGTAGCTTAGTCAGATCCAAGCGGCGTACAGAGTCGTAGGGAATGCTTTTGAGAATGTACTTGCGAGTTTCTTGGGAAAAATCGAAATTCAAGACTTGCTCTGGATTTGTAATCTTGAATGATTTGGGAACTGATAAACCTAGATCTCGTGCTTTCTCACTAAAAGCAAATTTATCATCCAGCATTTTCGTCACATCCGCATCGAAGTGCAAGACTTCGCAATAGGGCGATAGTGCTGGTTTGGCTAAAGAGTCGTAGTAACTAGCAACTGGGCTGGTGACAGGAACATAAACATCGATATTTTCTCGTTTAACGATGTCTATTAGAGTTTGAATATATGCCTCTGGATCGTACTGTGGAGTGGGAGTGGTGTAAAAGCGAGAAACGGCATTAGAAAATCGGTGTCCTGATAACCAGTACTTGTGGGTTTCTATGAGAACGACTCTGTGTCCTGCAGCACCAAAGGAACGCGCAAGCTGCAAGGCTTTTGTCATTTTGCCACCGCTAATGAGGATATTTTTAGAGCGTGCAACTGTTGTTTGTTGGGTACTGAAAAGACGAGTTAAGCTATTCCAAACTAAGGAAATTACAACAATAACTGCATTAACAGGTAGCGCTAACAAGAGCAATGTTAAAGTACCTAAGTTCTGGAACAGGGCAATAAAACGTGCTTTTACAGAAATTGGTGGTGTTGCGGGTACTGGGGAAGAAAAAGAAATGGATTGTGTCATAAAGGGTTGTTGGTTAATGGTTAGTGGTTAGTGGTTAGTGGTTAGTGGTTAAAACAATCAGCCACTAACCACTAACCACTAACTAGATCCGTCTGATGATAGTTAACCCATCTCTCAATGGCAACAGGACTTGTTCCACACGCGGATCGTCAGCAACGGTACGGTTAAACTGAGCGATCGCTTCACCATTTGGAGTCCGGTTATCGGCAGAGAGATAAACTTGACCTTGTAGTAAGGTATTATCCACGCAGATAAATCCCCCAGGAACTAGCAAATCTTTTTCCAACAGGGTGTGGAAGTACTTTATATACTCCTTCTTATCAGCGTCAATAAACACAAAGTCAAAGGTTTCACCAGCTGCTGCGAGTTTTTGCAAAATGTCTAATGCACCACCCACTTCTACACGAATTTTCTCTCCATGGGGGGATGCCTGAAAAGCGGATTGGGCAAACTCAGCAGTGTATTGGTCAATTTCACAAGCAACTAGTTCTCCATCGGGTGGTAGTGCTTCTGCCATTGCTAATGCAGAATAGCCAGTGAACATACCAATTTCTAGTATCTTCTTGGCTTTGGTCATGTACACAAACATCTTGAGAGTTTGTCCTTCTACATGACCTGAAAGCATTTCCTGTTCTAGTTCCCGTACCGTAGACCCTTCATGAAAACGCTGACCCCAAGCTTCATCAGCAGTTTTCTTTGCTAACGCTGCTAAAGCAGAAGATTCATTGGTGGTACATTCTTCTAGGTAAGGGTCTAAACCAGCTGCCAAGCGCCATGCTAAGTCAAGGTCTCTAGTTAGCAGACTGGGTGGTTGCCCATCTAAGGCTTGTAAAATGGTTTCTAGCTGTTTTGCTAAAATTCCCAATGGTGTAACAGGTCTAGCGATTGGTTTTTCGGCAACTTGAGGCTGAGACATTAAGCTTCACTCCCAACGAGTTCTGGCTTATAAGAATCTGGATACATTTCTACACCCTCACCACCACGAGGATAGTTTTGGCACAGATGTTTGTGTTCGGATATAGCAGAAGCCAGTTCCTCGCGAGTTAAGTCGTTCATAAAGAAGCAATTGCCAATGGGTTTGGGCATTGCTGCTCTTAACAAACCGTCTCTTGTCAGGATAATCGATTGAGTTGCACGCCACATGAGTTCTTCATCCATGAGGGGATGATCCAAGGCGAGACCGAGACGACTCATCAAACCTAGAATGCGATCGCGTTCTTCGCTAGTAATATAACCTCGTTGTGCAGCCATTGTTGCTGATAAAGCCATGTCAATATTGACTGCATGACCGTGGAATATAGGAATGCGAGGAGCCAATTCCAAAGTCGGACTCCAAGTGTGACCGTAAGCAATAACGCGATCGAGGTCTAATTCACGGAGATTGGGAATTTCCAACTCCAACATAGTTTTGATAGCTTCATAAGTAGCCTTATGAGCTACATCTCTAATTTCTGGTTCAGCATCAACGTAACCAAAATGAGTGCGGAGTAATTCCTCACCATACTCATCCAACAAATCGAAGACCTCTTTGTTAGCAACCACAGCAATTTTCACAAGTTCCGCCATACCATTGCGGACTTGTGCTGTGGGAAGAGTTTGCAAAAACGAAAAATCCAGGAAAACTTTTTTAGAAGCGTGATAAGCACCCAAGCGATTTTTCAGCTTTTTGTGATTAACAGCTACCTTAATAGCCACACTTGCATCAATCAACCCGATGAGAGTTGTAGGAATACGAATGTAATTAGAACTCCGACGATAAGCAGAACAAGCAAAACCTGCTACATCTGTAGTCAGTCCACCGCCAATAACCAGTACGGGTTCCTTACGAACCAACCTGAAATCAGCAAAAGCATCTATAATCGTCTCAAACGATTCAATAGTTTTGTTTGGCTCAGCAATCGTAATCGGAAAAACGGTAAGGTCAATGTCGTAATACTCGAAATACTCCTGCATTTGGCTGCCATATAGCCTGTTTACATTAGTATCTACAACAGCTAGACAACGTCCAAAATCTCTATAGACTTCTGCCAACTCAGTATTTTTGATTGAGAAAACCCCATCAACATAAACCAGGCTATACTCAATCTTTTCGTAAGCTTCTACGTGAAAAGCGCTTTCAGTAGCTTCAAACTTTGTTTGTACGGTACTCATTCTTGTTGACCCTAAGTTGACAATATCCCCTAATAAAATTAGGGGACTATTCACAAGACAATTAAAATCTGCACACTATCAAACAAACCCCAAATGTACCTTTGAATAAATCACCCAAAAGATACATCCAGTGCAACAGAAAAACGGATATCAACTCTTACTTCTTCCCCAAATACGATTTCGAGCATACTTTTGTGAATTTGTAATGAATCTGCTGAGCCTTTTTGAGAGTCAAATTTGCTTATATCAGGTTACTTGCTGGCATTTTGCAGAAATCTGATATAAGAAGCAGGTTTGAGAGTAGTCTTCGGTCAGTTTTTGCTGACCTAATTAACAAAATATCATGTTTTATAATTAAAATTTAAGATGGAATGTATTTTTTCTCAGAAATCAAACAATCAAGTTTACGAAACATTAGAAGTCATATTTATTACAGCGAGTGCGAGCACCATATTATGATATGCTTAATGGTTTTCAGGCATTTTCTAAGTCTTTTTGCTTATTCGATCTCCTCTTTACTCTCCAATAGCTAGCTAGATTACCTATAAGCGTAGGGTGGACATCTCGCCCACTGACATTAAATTGTGGGCAATGCCCACTCTACAAACATCGGTAGCTTTAGAGCACCAAAGGAAGTAAGACATCAGAATACACAAAATCACACATATGTACCCTTCAAGAAAGTGGTAATTATATTTACTAGTCCTCAAAGTTAGGATCGTGCTATTGTGAAAATTGCAAAACATAAATGAGAAAAAATTTAAATTTCTTAACAATTTATTAACCATTAAGGCATTTGAAGGAAAAAGGGGGATTAAGAAAGATCGGGAAGTTTTTTTGTGCTTACCTAAATACTTATAATCACACCTCAGGCAACCTTAAGAGAGAAACCACTACATTAACTAAGTCATCTGGTGCAAATAATCATAAAGCACACGCACTCGCGAACGCTTGCAATGGACTAACTTGGTCGAAACCTCGTTTTGTAATGGGATAATAATAATTTCTTGGAGTCTACATGATAATAAATGTCTTTACCGTTTTTTACCTCTCTCCGAGGGTATAATTACAGGCAAAGGTATTAATCACGTTCAAGCTGCTTTTAACCAAGATTGAAAACCGGATTTCCCTGGACGGTTTTCCCCCAATCTTATTGCCGTTATTTTATCTAGAGTTTCGCCACAATTTAAATATGCTCTTATTTCAAAACGGCGAACTATGTTTCCATTTTCTTTTTGGTATAATAACTCTTGCTATGGTGGGGAAACTGTTTCTCGCAAAGCCCGCCTTGAAAGCAAGCTGAAATTTATGAAGACTATGCGAGATGATTTAGAAACCAAACTTGCTGGTTTAAATGCTGCTATTAGTAACGTGGAGCAGCAGTTAAATCAGGAAGACGTGACTCAAGTATAAAAATAGTTAGTGGTTAGTTGTTAGTGGTTAGTCGTGCAACTAACCACTAACCATTTAAAATTCAACACGCTGTTATGATTTCCATAGCATCAAGAGCTACATACTAACGGTTTGAGCTAATATCAATTTTCTATGCGACAGCAAGAAATGAGAGAAAAAGGTACGCAATAAGGTGGTGATGGGTTTGACCCTCCACACTGTAAAAGAGCTAATCAGTGTAAACTCAATTTTAATCTTGCTACGGATGTACCTCTAGAGAACAAGATATGATTCTTCTCAATCCACCTCAAGTTTTAGCGATCGCTGGAGAGAATGCGGCTCCCATCTCTCAATTACCAAAGGTGTGGCAAGACATTGCTACAGGAGAGGCTAGCTTTGGACTGACAAGCCGTCAGAGCTATGTTGAAATGGCGCAATTGTTCCAGTACAAGTTAGAACAGGGTGATGTTGACTTGTTTAACGAACGCCCGGAACTTGCTCGCCTCAAGCCAGCATTGACTGAGATATTTGGACAGTTAGCAAAAGAAACACTGGAATTTTACGGGCAAGACTTTAAGATTGAGAAATATCCCGATTTTTCAGAAAGCCTTCGTGAATTTGAGTCAAAAGGCTCGGAGTGGGCGAACGAACTTAAGGTTGCTCGTATTGCACAGGAACTGTTTCAAGAGTTTGGTTACGAACTTCCTGCAAGCTTTTACCAAGTTCACCTTGCGCCTATTTACAGAGATACTGTATTTGAAGAACGTGCTCTAAGATTCGATCCTCGCGATCGCGAACACAAACGTGGGTGGGATGCAGTGCTGCATGCAGGAAAAGTCTTTGCAGTGCAAATGAAAATACAAAGCATCGCTTCCAAATATGGTTTTACCTACCAGCATGGTTGCGGCTGCGAGTCTCACCTATCTTCCATTGACGAAGCACGGGGCGCATTTGAGTATGAATTGAATCCCGAAAAACGCCAACGGTGGATTCGTAGTTTTATCTGGACAGCATGGTACGAATACGCCTTTTTCCCCATAGTACCCAACACCAGATACTTGGTTTAATTTAGGGACTTCCAAATAAAAAAATATTCAACTTTTTCTTGTGGTGCGGACGTCCCGCCCGCCAACAGTCTAGAACGGGCGAGGACGCCCGTGCCACAAAATGGATAATTTATTTCTTGGAAAGTCCTTAGCTTTGGCTAGATTGAGGAGCAAATGACACCTTAAGCGTGTGTTTCCTATATCTTAAGGTAGTCTAGCACTACAGCCCTTTCCTATTTGGGAGAGGGCTTTTTGTGGGTCTCATCCTATTCCAAGACGTAATTAAACGTCTGTACAATTAGCTACATTTTTAGATGTGCTAACCCTACCATAGCTCAAGAACTGTCAGCTTAAAAACCTGCTAATAACCTAGCTTTTCTCAAAATAAATGTCAGCACCGTCTCTTGTTGGAAAATAATATCTGCTGTAACTTCCATACCTGGTTGAATGGGATATTGCTGATTTCCTTTCTCTAAATAAAGTTTCTCTGGTTCGATAGTCACTTCGTAGAAGGGCGGTATTGAGATATTGCTATTACGTTGCGGTGTAATAGTATCGGCAGTTATTGCTCTGACAGCTCCTTTGAGGGTTCCGTAATCTGGGTAAGGATAAGTAGACACCCGCATTTGAACGTTCCCCTGTTTGCAATCTGCAACTTGTGAGGCTTTACAAAGTAGAACTTTACTAATATCGTCAGCCGCAATACGGGCTTTGATCGCCAGAGGGGTGTTGCTGGGAGCAATTTGAGTGATTGCTTGTCCGGGGCGTACAACCTGACCGGCATTTCGCAGTTCTAGTTTGAGAATAGTGCCTCTCTCTGGTGTGCGAATGATAGTTTTTTCCAGGTCTTTGAGAATTTGTTGAAGTTCTTGATAGTCAAGGCTAATTTTATTTTCAATTTCAATCCGACGTTGAAGCATGCTTTCTTTTTCTTTGTTCAATCCAGCAAGAGTAGACTCACCTCTTGCTCTTTGTTGGGCAATATTTTCTTGTGCGATCGCCACTGTAGATATACTGGGATTAAGTGCAGCTTTGGCGCGTTGAAGTTTAGCTTGGCTAGCTTTGAAAGATTGTTCTTTCCCCCGGATTTGTAACAGGGAAATCGCCCCTGTTTTCCCTAGCTGTTGATATCGCTTCATTTCTTCTTTTGCAAACTCCAAAGTAGCTAAGGCTTCTTGTACTTCCGCTTGAGCGATAAGTTGTTTGTCTTGATATTCCCGTTGACTGCGACTGAGTTCAGCTTCCGCAGATGCGATCGCTCGTTGCATCGCATTTGACTCAGCCGTGATTTGAGTTTGTAGTGCCTTCATCTGGGCATTGATTTGGGCAAGTTTTAAGTAATTTTGCCGAATATTGAGCTTTATATTATTTTTTCGGGTTCGGAGTTGGGAACTGTCAATAGTGGCTATTTCTTGACCTTTGTCAACAATCTGATTTTCTTTCACCAGGATATTGTTTACGACTCCTGATGTTGCTGCTTCCACAATTCGCAATTCTCCCGCAGGTCGAACACTAGCGGCGGCTCTCACACTGATTGGGTATTGGATAATACTGGCAAGTAAAATAGCGACGCCACAACTCCCAATCAAAATCAGTCCTCCGAGGGTTACCCAACGGCTGACTGTTGGTACAAATTCGTCACTTTTAACTGTACGTAAAAACTCTGGGTGTTTTTCTCCAATCATAATTAATTAATTAATGTAAAAAACTATTGCTAAATAAATTGGACTCCTTTCTCGACAAAGCATTGGGCTGTAGTTGCAGCGCTTACCCAAACTTTTACTTTAGTAAAGTTTATCTTAAAAATTCACTATTTTATTTAGCGAATTATAACACTGAAAAATTAGTGTTATATGTAACAAAATAAAGAATCAACTTAACTTTGAGAACAGTAATTTTATTTACATTTAATACTTAATTTATCTCTTGTAATAACTAACCACTTTTTTACACAGATAGCACTTAACTACAATTTATTGGTTAGTTTCACTCAGAATACTTTAGTATAGCAATCCTAAATCATTCATGAGAAATTCACAACCACTAGGCGCGAATATAATTCGCAACTATACAAACAAAGTCCACCTAAGTGGACTTTATTAAAATAACCCACGCCCGTCTGATTTCATTTGTATAGCCGCAATTTCGCTCTCGCTAGGTTGAATAAAATTTTCCCTTAAATCCGGGCAAGAATACTAAGTATTTTCTAATAATTCAATTAAAAAAAGTAATATGTATTACAAAAAACATAAAATTACTTAAATAATTTTACTGAAGAAAGACATAGAGTAGAAGACTATTTTGCAGTCATCTACCTTAGTAACGATTTTTCTGTATTATTTTTATGATATTGGTTAATATCAGGTTTACTCAAAGTTAAAATCAAGTTAAGAGTAGGCTACTTTAGAACACTTTATTCATACTGGAGGCGTAAGATGGGTGCATTAAACCTGTTTTCTGTTGCTGAAAATTTCCTTACAGATTTATCAGCAGAAGATGAATCCACGATAACTGGTGGTGGCAAACGGGGCAAATACAACTCGTCCAAGAGTGGCAGTAAGAGTCGGAGCAAGAGTCGGAGTAAGAGTAAGAGTTAAAGCGTAAAAGCAACAGCTATAGTTGCGGGTACCAATGGTAAAGCTATTCTTTTTAATTTGTTCTCAATTCGTCACCTTTTGACGAATTACAGCAGCTATAGCCGAAAGCTTTTCAGAGCCTTTTTCAGAGGTTGTAATCGTTATTTCTTGATGAAAAGTAGGGTTTTTATCGCCATTGATGTAATCGTTCAATGGTCATAAGAACTCTACTATTCTTGCATTGTCATCAATCTGGTAGAGCGAAGCTTTAACTCAAAAAGACTTTTTTAACGTATTTGATTATAATTATTAGCTATGACATTTGTATTAAGTTCTCATAATGTTGTTAATTATTTAATTGAACATGGGCTATGCACTCAAAAAGAGCAAGCTCTTAGCAAGATTGAATCCAGAAGCTCGAAAAACTTCAATTTATTAGTCACTATTCCAAATAATCGTCATTTATTAATTAAGCAAGAGCGTTATAACAAAGAAGGAAAGACAAAAAATGAGTTTGTAAAAGAATGGAGATTTCATGAATGGTTGTCAGCTTTTCCAGAAGTAGCACATATTAGCTCATTTATATCCGAGGTAGTTCATTTCGATCCAAGTAGTTACATAATTATTTTTAACTACTTGGATAACTATTGCGATTTAGAAGATTATTACGATCAAGAACAGACTTTTCCGACATCTATTGCCTGGGAAATTGGAAAATCGCTTGCGATATTTCATAGCAAGACTTTTGAAAGCAATATTTATAAATTTTTTTTATTTTATGATAGTCAAGAACTTGAGAAAAAACCAAACTTTTTACAGGGTTTAGAAAAGCTGAAACCAGAAATTTTTGCTCGGGTTACATCTGATAATTTCAAGTTTTTTAAACTTTATCAGCGTTATGAAAGTTTTGGGGAAGCGATCGCAAAACTAAAAAACACTTATCAGCGGCGCTGTTTAATCCACAATGACTTAAAACTGAACAATATTTTACTGAACAATCAATGGCAGCAATCGCTTTCCAATATAGATGAATCAGCCAACAGTATCATACGAATCATTGATTGGGAAAGATGTACTTGGGGCGATCCTGCATTTGATTTAGGAAGAGTTATTGCCAGCTACCTAAATATATGGCTCAGTAGCTTAATTATCAGTACAGAGATTGATTTAGCAATAGCTTTGCAACTAGCCACCACTCCATTAGAGAAGATCCAACCAAGTATTAATGCACTTATACAAGGTTATTTTCAGAAATTTCCTGAAATCATAGATGCTTACCCAAATTTTTTGCTAAAAGTCATGCAATTCACTGGTATGGCATTGTTAGAAAAAATTCAAATCAGGATTCGCTATCACGAACCCTTTGGCAACAGAGGAGTTTGTATGCTTCAGGTTGCCAAGACACTATTGTGCGAACCGGAGCGATCGTTACCGATTATCTTTGGGAAGACAGCATCTGAACTAAGCGATCTTCATCCTATTAGCGCTTAAGCGCGAAATTTGCAAATGTATAATTCAATGCTGTCAAGTATTGTCACGTAGTAGGCAAGTTAAAGCTACAACAGCAAATTTTTAGACAAAATGTAACACTGATTATGCAATTACTAGGTGCTCTGCCAAATCAACTGCTAAGTCCTATTTCTGACATTGTTAGCAAGGTTCAAATTCAAGCGAATTTTTGTATTATTCATCCAGACTACAACCCATTAGAGTTGTCAGCAGAAGTAGTCGCTTCCCTGCAACAACTACCGACGGAGATCCAAAATAAGTATCTCAACTTACAACTGCGAACTTTTCTCTATGGAATTTATTATAACGGTGACTTAAAAGAGACTCTGGCAATGAGTACCAACTCAGATTCTTTAGAAAGCGAGGAAAATCTAGAGAACAATACAATCAGGGGACTAAACCGGGATTTTTACGAAGGTTTGCAAAAAAGTAATTGTGGAAAAGGCTACTTCGATCTTGGATGGCGCGTGTTGCGGCAAGAAAGCGACGATCTGCTGGCTGTACAAAAAGATAACTTGACATTGCATGTTGAGCGCGTTAGCGTAGATTACTCTCAGGAAGCTCGCTATCCGCAATTCACCCAACAATCTGCCACTGTAGGTGATATCGTTGCCATAAAGATGCCATCCAACCTGCTAGAACAGGAATTTTACGTGGCAGTTGGGGATGCAGGGTTGATGGACAGTTGTGAAGAAGAAGCGACTCAAACTGTAAATATCTATTTTAATTTTAGTTCCGAAGGTGCTCTTGCTGTGATGAAAAGCTTAACGCAGCAACTCAACGAAATGAGTATCCCCTTCACCTTTAAGGTTTTATACGATCCCGATAAATACTATCGCTACGACTGTGGAGTTCTCCAGTTTCAGCGTCACAACTACCAACTAGTTCACCAAGTCCTTCAGAGTATTTCTATAGAGAATAAATGCCATTTTCGCAATCAATTACCCCTATTCACCAAGCCTTTAACACCAGGACTGAGTTTGGCGGAAGAACCCGATTGCAAATTTGCTGCCCAAGAAGATTTTGGCATGAATCGCTGCCGAATCATTGCTAATGCGTTATTAGAAGCTTGGCACAAAGGTGACAACTCAGAACAAGGGCGAATGAACTGTATACACAAACATTTCTCCCAGTTGGGTATTGGGTTGCAACATCCTTATTTAAATGCCAACTCTGAGGACATTTATCTCCCTTTATAAAAAGCCAGTAGCACCCTTTCTTTGTATTCCTTTGACCCTCTAGAGAGGTATATAGTTAATTTTGTGTCATGAAGAAATACCAGGTTATTCGACAGTATAGTGAAGAAGATTGCGGGGCTGCTTGTGTTGCTTCCATTGCCAGATATTATGGGCGTGCCTTTACCCTCAACCGCATTCGTGAGGCAATAGGTACCGGGCAACTTGGAACTACTTTGCTAGGTTTAAGGCGCGGGACAGAAGCTATGGGCTTTTATACGCGTTCTGCTAAAGCGTCCTCTGAGTTTCTCAGCAAGCTTAAAGAGATGCCACTTCCAGCAATTATCCATTGGAAGGGCTATCACTGGGTAGTTTTGTATGGTCAGCATGGTAAAAAGTATGTTGTTGGCGATCCATCTGTAGGTATTCGTTATCTTTCCAAACAGGAGTTGAGCGAGGGTTGGAAAGATTGGGTGTTGCTATTACTACAGCCAGATCCAAATCGCTTTTTTGCACTACCTGAAGATAAAGTTAACAACTTTGGAAAATTTCTTCAAGGTATCTTGCCTTACCAAGCTATTATCGTTGAGGCTTTATTGTGTGCCCTGTTCATAGGTTTTCTTTCTTTATCTTCGCCTTTCCTCATCCAAATTCTCACCGATGATGTTTTAGTTCGGGGTGATGCTCAGCTTCTGACTGGTGTCGTACTGGCAGTCATAACAATGTACACTGTCAGAAGTAGCCTTACACTTGTAGAAAATATCCTAATTGCTAATTTTGCCCAGCGCTTTAAGTTAACGCTTATCTTAGAGTTTGGTCAACAAATTTTGCGCTTACCTTTGGATTACTATGAGTCTCGTCGAAGTGGTGAAATTGTTAGTCGATTAAGAGATATTCAACAAATTAATAGGTTGATTTCACAAGCAGTTGTTAGTTTTCCCAGTAAATTTTTTATTGCGGTTATTTGTTTTTGTATAATGCTATTTTATAGCTGGAAGTTAACGCTTGTAGCTTTTGTCATAGCTTGTATGATGACTTTATCTACGATTGTTTTTCTTCCAACACTACAGCAAAAAACTCGCAATCTTATAGTTTTAGAAGCAGAAAACCAGGGTGTATTGGTAGAAACATTTAAGGGTGCATTGACACTAAAAACAACTACTGCTGCTCCTCAATTTTGGGAAGAGTTGCAAATTAGATTTGGTCGCTTAGCTAATCTAGCATTTACTACAATTAAAATTGAGATTATTAATAAACAATTCTCAAGGTGGGTTTATGAGATTGGCGGTGCAGTTTTACTGTGGCTTGGTAGTATCCTGGTTATTAGTAAAGAATTAAGTATAGGTCAACTGCTGGCGTTCATAAGTCTGAATCGGAATCTGGTTTCTTTATTTGATTTTGTGATAGATTTTGTTGACGATTTTACTCACGTACAAACAGCAACTTCCAGACTAGCAGAAGTGATCGACTCTACACCAGAAACCCTAGGTGATGAGGAAAAAGCTTGGGTTAACATTCCCGATAATGCAGATATAGTTTGCAAGCAACTAAACTTTCATTATCCGGGCAGAGTTGAATTACTGCAAGATTTTTCCTTAACAATTCCTGGTGGTAAGGTTATTGCCCTCATTGGCGAATCAGGATGTGGTAAAAGTAGCCTAGCAAAAGTGATTGCTGGTTTATATCAAATTCAATCGGGAAATATCCGCTTTGGTATCTATAACCTGCAAGACCTTTCTTTAGAATGCTTGCGGCAACAAGTTGTGCTTGTTCCCCAAGACGCTCACTTTTGGAGTCGGTCTATTGTTGAAAACTTCCGATTAGGATATCCGAGTGTGAGTTTTGAACAAATTGTTAAAGCTTGCCAAATTGCTGAAGCAGACGACTTTATCAGCAAGCTACCCGAAAAATATCAAACCGTTTTAGGAGAGTTTGGAGTTAATCTTTCTGGTGGACAAAGGCAACGTTTAGCTATAGCACGCGCCATTGTCAACAATCCACCCGTGCTGATTTTAGATGAATCAACCGGCGGACTTGACCCTGCGAATGAAGCGCAAGTCTTAGACAAGCTGTTATTTGATAGGCAAGGGAAAACCACAATTCTAGTCAGCCATCGCCCAAGAGTTATTGAGCGTGCAGATTGGATTGTGCTGTTGGATCGGGGTACAGTCAAAATGCAAGGTTCTTTAGAAGAATTGCGTTCTCAAGCAGGTAAGCATTTAGACTTTTTAAATCCGTGATTCAGCAAGGTCATATGTAGCGGGTGAGACGCCCGTTCCACAAGACAATCACAACCGAACGCTCACAAAACTTAAAGGCTTCTTCAATTAAATGTATTAATTTTTATTCAGTAAATTTCCCTAGAAACATTGGCGTACTCAGATAACGTTCCCCAAAAGAAGGTTGTATCATCACGATTAAACGCCCTGCATTTTCCGGACGTTGAGCAACTTGTATTGCTGCACACAAAGCCGCACCAGAAGAAATACCAGACAATAAACCCTCCTCCCTGGCTAATCTTCGACCGAAAGCCATTGCTTGCTCATCACTCACTTTTATCACTTCATCTATGAAATCTCTGCGGAGAACCTCTGGGATAAATCCCGCACCAATACCTTGAATTTTATGAGATCCTGGTTCACCACCAGATAAAATAGGGCTGTTCGCTGGTTCTACTGCGATCGCTTTAAAACTTGGCTTACGTTCTTTAATAACTTCCGCAATTCCAGTAATTGTTCCACCCGTACCAACACCTGCAATAATAAAATCCACTTCCCCATCTGTATCCGCCCAAATTTCAAGAGCCGTGGTTTGTTTGTGAATTTTGGGATTAGCTGGATTGCAGAACTGTTGTAACATGAAAGCGCCAGGAGTGTTGGCAACAATTTCTTCTGCTTTGCGAATTGCTCCGCGCATCCCCTCAGTTCCCGGAGTCAATTCCAAAGAAGCACCATAAGCTTGTAACATAGCACGTCGTTCCAGGCTCATAGTTTCAGGCATAGTTAGAATTAAACGATAGCCACGTGCTGCTGCTACCATAGCTAGCCCAATCCCCGTATTACCAGATGTAGGCTCAACTAAAATATTTTTTCCTGGCGCAATCAACCCCCCTTCCTCTGCTGCTTTTATCATACTTGCAGCAATACGGTCTTTTACGGACGCGGCGGGATTCATCCCCTCCAATTTCACCACAATTCGAGCCACACATCCTTCAGACTGAGGTATTTTGTTTAACTGAACTAAAGGAGTCCGTCCAATAACTTCTGTAACATCACGAGCAATTCGCATCAATCCGCTCCTATAAATAAACCTTGTTGTTTCCCCTCACCCTAACCCACTCCCTCAAGAAGAGGGGAATGGATTTCGTTTCCTTTCTCTCTCAACGGAGTTGGGAATGGATTTCGTCTCCTTTCTCTCTCAACGGAGTTGGGTTGGGGATGAGGACAACCCAACCTACCTATTAAGGTTATTTCTATATAGAAATTAAGCTGTAGCGAATGAGTGCATAGCAAAAAAACTTGAGTACACAAATGCTAGAACCCCACCTTAGAAAAACTAGTACCCACCAGCCAAAACACCAGCACCCATAACCCAAAATAATTTTAAAACTCTTATTTAGTAAAAACTCCAACCCCTGAGTACAACTCTAATTAATTTAATTAACTTGATCCGGTTGAGTGAAACTATTCTAAAACAGCCCTCCTGATATAAAAGCTATAGGATTTACGCAGAGATTCCCCTCTACCCCCCTATATTCTAAAGCGAAAGCCAAGGAAATAGGGGGGGCTTCTTCAAACAGTTAACCATTAACTACTAACTGTTAACTGATATATGAAATCTAGATTTGTTCAATTCTTCACAGTCTGTTTTGTAACTTTCGTCGTACTTTCTCCAGCGCTAGTTGTGTTTAGCATAATTTGGGAACGACACACAGAGCTAGTGCAAATACGGTCATTAGGTTGTGAAATCGAGCGGAGTCGTGAAAACTCAGTTCAATTAGCACCCATGCAAAAAGGTACAAACTCTTATTCTGACAAATCTCAAACACAATTATTTGATACTAAATTTACCAACCAATCCCTAATTTCTTTAGAAAAGTATCAAATTGTTAAAATATTACAATTTATTTTTTTATTCTTTCCTATCTTTATAGGAGTGTTCGTTATTTTATACGACAAGTATCTTATTTATCGAACAGTTACTTTTCAGCAACAAGTAGAAATGCTGGAAAGAATTTGGCAACAAAATATTGAGCAATAAAAACCTATGTCAGAACAAATTTCGGAACCAACTTCAGAGCAATCTTTAGAAGAACGTCACAAACTGTATTGCGAACTTATTGACAAATTACTCCGCTGTCCTAACGGTCAAGAACCAGAAGTTTTAGAAGCCCATTTAGAATTAATTGATGCTGGTTTAATACAAACAATGTTACAGGTAGCAACTGGATTTGCACACCAAGGCAATCAGGATGGTGCAAAATTTCTCATTCATGTTACAAAAGAACTTTCCAAACAACTCGGATTCTATCCTGAAATTCCAAATTCCACAGAAGAAGGAAAGGAGTAACAAAGAACAATGCTATTGACTGAAATTGACGCAGGACTCATCGCGTTAGAATTTCTCATGGCTGAGTGGAATATCTCAGATGAGGACAGACAGTGGTTCGTCATTGTTAATTCTCGTCTTACTGGTCAGTCTTGGTATGTTGTGGAACTGTCTGTCGCAGGGTTACCCGATCGCTGGTACATTCAAGTCTACGACACTGGAGCATGCGATCCAGACTATACATTTGTCTCTCCTATTCGTGGTTTGGAAGGGTACGCTGACCTAAAAGATTTGCCATATCTTGTCGCTGAGGTTTTGGTATCAGAACGTAACACTCGGTAAGCAGTGACCAGTGACCAGTGACCAGTGACCAGTGACCAGTGACCGGATAATTTATCAATTTGTAATTCGTAATTAAAGGAATTCAATTACGAATTACAAATTTTATCGGTTGTTCTATAGACATCTTATTTGAAATCTATGTAGTTGGTGGGCAATGCCCACCAACAAATAAATATGGTGGGCATTGCCTTCAAAAATAAATATGGTGGACAATGCCCACCCTACTTAAGAAATAAATTATTAAATTTGTAATTCTTTCAATTATTTGTCATATAAATATAACAAATATATGTTATATTAGATAAAGTGATAATCCCTACAAATGTCACATTTTCTAATGATTAGTGAAGACATTCTAACCCAAGAATTTCTCCGGGTCGTCAATCACTATTACCCAAAAGTAGGGGAATTATTAGACGGTTGCTATGTGAAAGTTATCTCTACTTACTGGGGACGACCTCCCAAACGCTTGCTCTATTTAGGAATTTATTGCTCTGACAACATAATGCACCACGTGCAATCTCACAAGGAAATACTCCGAGAAGTTGCAGAAAACATGGGGCTAGTTCAGGTAGTTTTCCTAAATGCAACGCGACTGCTACGCGATCCAATGTCCAAGCTGAAAGAAGCACATCCACGCTTGTGGTTGGATTTGCACTGGGTTTCCACCTAGGAAGAAAAAATGACGCTTGCAATGAAAACTGGACTTTTCTGTAACTACGAAAACTATCACCAAAACTCGCGTCTTGCTATTAAAGAGCAAGTTACGGTAGTACAATATGCTGAAAGTCTGGGTTTTGAAGAAGCCTGGATCTCAGAGCATCATTTCAATGAATTCAATCTCAGCCCATCAATTTTGGTGTTGATAGCACACTTAGCAGGTGTGACTTCAACAATCAAGCTGGGTACGGCTGCGGTTTTGCTACCGTTTCATAACCCGATCCGAGTGGCGGAAGACATTGCTACACTGGACAATCTGTGTGATGGAAGGCTCTTGTTTGGAGTCGCCAAAGGGGGACCATTTCCAGATCAAAACAAGCACTTCGCCATACCTATGAGTGAATCCCGCCCCAAAATGCTTGAGGCGATGGCTTTGATTCATCAGCTTTTGTATGAAACGGATGTATCGTTCAAGGGACGGTATTATCAGTGCGATCGCATTACAGTTTACCCAAAGCCATTGCAAAAAAAAGTTCCAGTTTATATCGCAAGCGGTAATGACGATGCTATTGCTTTCGCCGCACAACATTCCTTTGCTTTGATGGGAGGACCCCCGTTTTCCCTAGAAAGATTGAAGAAAACAGTTACTCAATATCGGGCCTTAAATTCCGGCGGTACTGAAAACTTGATGCTAGCACGCTTTTTCTATGTCGCTAAGACTGATGATGAAGCCGTCAACGAGGCTTTACCTTTCATCCGTAAATTCAGTATGAAAATGAAAGCCAACACCGCTCAAGTTCTACAGAACAGCCCAAATCAGAACCTGAAACCCTTCGATCGCACAAACATCTGTTTTGATGAGGACTACTTAATTGAGAACTCTATCATTGGAGACGTTAAAACTTGTCGCGATAAAATCAAAAGATTTCAGGATGAACTTAATTTAGGGACCTTAGCACTGAAACCTTCATCTTTTAGTTTGCAAAAGAACCTAGAGAGTTTAACGCGCTACAACCAAGAAGTGCGGAACTACGTCTAGAACTTAAACTTAAGGCACTTAAATTAACCGTATTCTATTAGCTAGAAGGGGTATATTATGATGAAGAGACCCTTCCTCCCCCCGGAAGATATGCCACCCACAGAAGCAACGCAAATAGATAGAATCCTGCGCTCGCAACTAGAACAGTCTACCGGTAGATGCTTCTTTGAAGCGTGCGATCGCGTTACGCGAGCGTTACTATATAGTTGTCAGTGGTATATCACCACAAACGATGGCATTTTAACCCTAGTTATTGACTGTCCCGATATAGTTACGTATTGGCATATAGTCAGCAATATTCCACAAATAGGAAATCGGCTAGAGAGGTTTGCTAGTAATGCAAAAATTACTGTTCATCCTCCCTTTGGCAAAGGCGCACCAATTGAAGTGAGTGTGAATGAGATATCGGCTTATAGAGATTGGCTTTAATCAGTGACCAGTAACCAGTGACCAGTGACCGATAATAATAGGTTACTGGTTATTGTTGTGAAACCCAAATTAATTTTTTATTCCTCTTTCAATACTTGTCGGTTAAGCCTAAAAATACGAAAACACGCAGGTAGGTTGGGTTGAGGAACGAAACCCAACATTTACTGGTTATTGTTTTGAGATTTACAGTTGACGAAACCGCCAGATGAAAGCAATGGATGCAACTCCTAGCCCTATTGCTTGTCCAATCCACAAGCCCACGCCACCCAAACCAAATTGGAAACCTAGCAGATAGCCACTAGTCAAACCAACTCCCCAGTAAGCAAAAAAGCTGAGTAACATGGGGATGCGAGTGTCTTGAAGCCCTTGCAGTGCGCCATTAGCAGTTCTTTGGACTCCATCTACAATTTCTCCTGAAGCTACTACAAACAGCATAGGGACAGCAATTGATAAAACTTTTGCATTTGCAGGATCGCGCAAATCGATAAATAATCCTACTATGTGTTGAGGAAAGATTAATACTGCGATCGCTATGAGTGTCATCACTCCTGCACCTAAAACCATGCTAATGTATCCAGCTTGTTTGGCTGCTTTTATATTGTGTTGTCCAAACCATTGACCAACTCTCACCGTTGTAGCATACGACATTCCCAATGGAATCATGTAAAAAATGCCTACGGTTTGTAAAACAATTTGGTGTGCTGCCAAAATCTCAGTTCCTAAAGCACCCATTAAGAATGTAACGACATTAAACATTCCGTACTCTATAGCTGTGGCTATACCAATTGGCGCACCAAGCCAAAGTAATTGCCGAATAATGAATGGTTTAATTTGATGTAACGATTGAAAAATACAGTAAGTTTTAAGTTGTTTATGCCAGAGAATGTAGACGATTAGAGACAAAAACCTTCCCCAAAAACTGAGAGCGCTAGTCAATGCCAAACCCACCAATCCCATTTTTGGAAAACCAAACATACCTAGCCCTAGTGCATAATTGCCTACAATATCAAACAACGTCCAAGCGATCGCAATGACCATTACCGGACGAGCTTGAAATACACTAGCTACTAGACTTCTCAGTACGGTAAACCCCAAAGCAGGAAATATTCCCCAAAGTGCTACATCTAGATATTCATTTGCTAGAAAAGCCGTTCTAGAAGTTTGTCCGAGATGAAGCATGAGCGCATCCAAATTTCCGACAATCGGCATCAAAGATATTGTTAGGACGACTGATATCCATAATCCCTGACGTGTTATTTGCGTAACTTGTAATTTATCTCCCGCACCATGCGCTGCTGCTACAAGAGGACTGACTCCCACCACCATGCTAGTTGCGGTGTTTAACAGCGTCATAAAGGTTATGGAGGCTAATCCACCTGCTGCTAAAGTGTCTTGTCCTAATCTACCCATAACGACAGTATCGGCAAAACCCGTAACAGATTGGGCAAGTTGAGCGCTGACTAATGGGATAGCAAGTTTAAGAAATTCCTGAATTTCAGTCCGAACATTAGAGCGATCGGTGAAAAAAGTCATGACAAAATATCTAGAACTGTATATGGCGCGTGAAGCAATTGAAACCAGTTTAGAAAAATGCTCCACATCCAACTATACGATTCTTGTGTAACTATCAAAATCTTGCAATTAATTTTCAGCGCATTTACCAGCTTACAGGCATGACACTGAAAGCCCATAGAATTCTGACATGAGATGTACAGACAACATTACAGAAACACAGCCGCTCACAGTCCATAGAATGCTATGATTAGAAAAATAGAGATAAATACAATACTATGAGTAGCATTAACTGTATACAAGAAATCTTAGACGAATTACCACCAGATTCACAACAGCAAGTCAGAGAATTTGCTGAGTTTTTTCTGAATAAACACCGCGCCTCCACTAAACCTTTAGAGTTAAAATGGGCGGGGGCATTGCGGAATCATAAAAACCTTTCTGATCGAGATTTACAACGTGAAGTTTTATGACCCAAGCTTTATCAAAAACAGTAACATTTGATGAATTCATTGAATGGTATCCAGAAAATTCAGAACACAAATACGAATTACATGATGGTGTAATTGTTGAAATGCCTAAACCAACAGGACCGCATTCAGAAGTAGCAGGGTTACTCAACGGTGAGTTATTTATAGAAATTCGTCGTTCTTCACTACCTTACTTCATTCCTAAAGAATGTGTTATTAAACCAAGAGACAATGGTGGTTATGAACCCGATATCATTGTTTTAGATAAACAACAAGTTGCTAATCATGAATCCCGTTGGAAAAAGGAGTCTATCATTACACGAGGTGATTCTGTTCGACTCATAGTTGAAGTGGTTTCAACCAACTGGGAGGACGATTACGCTTTGAAATTAGAGGAATATGAATCGTTCGGCATTTCCGAATACTGGATTGTAGATTACCTTGCTCTTGGTGGTAGGCGATTTATTGGCAATCCCAAGCAAAAAACTATTTCAGTTTACTCATTAGTTGAGAGTATTTATCAACTTAATCAGTTTAGAGGTGACGATCTCATTGTGTCTTCAACATTTCCTGGACTAACTTTAACTGCAAGACAAGTTTTTGATGCAGGTAGTTAGTATACCGTAAGTTTGGTCAGATTCCCGACTTGTAGGGGCGCAATGCCTTACGCCCCTACCGTGGGTGATGATGGTTCTCATTCGTTAAAAAATCAAACGTAGCGGCGCTAAAAATGCTCACTATGACATATCTGACGATTTCTGTCAATGCCTAAATCTTATAAACTCAATTATTCCACCAACAGAATCCTTAAGGAAGTCAGGAATCTAACTTTTCACAAATGATTTAGGGTTGCTATATTTGCAAGTTTACTTAATAACCAGCTATACCAATTATCTAATCCCGTACCAGTCAAAGCGGAAACTTGGAAAATCCGAATGTGAGGATTAACTTGTTGAGCGTACTCTATACAGCGCTGAACATCAAACTGTACGTAGGGTAGTAAATCAATTTTAGTAAGAATCATCACCTCACTTGCACGAAAGATATGAGGATATTTGATTGGTTTGTCTTCTCCTTCCGTGACTGAGAGAACCACAGCTTTAGCATTTTCACCCAAATCAAATAAAGCGGGACACACTAAATTACCTACATTCTCAATCATCACAACTGAATTCAACGGAGGATTGAGTTGTTGTAGTCCTCGGTCTACCATTGCTGCTTCTAAATGACACCCCGTTCCCGTATTGATTTGTACAACCTTACAACCTGTTTCTTGAATTTTTTTAGCGTCGTTAGCAGTTTCTTGATCGCCTTCAATGACACTAACGGTTAATTGGTGCTTTAAATCATTGATAGTTCTAGTTAACAAAGTTGTTTTTCCTGCACCCGGAGAACTCATAAGATTTAAAGCCAGAATATTTCGACCTTTAAACCAACCTCGATTTTGTGCTGCTATCAGGTTATTTTTTGCTAAAATATCTTGCTCTAATGATATTGTTGTGCAATGAGTTTTGGCATGAATGTGATAAGCTTCTGTCAAACTATCGCGATCGTGGGTATGAGAATGGGAAATGACTGTTCCATCCGGTAGAGTGTGAGTGTGAAAATGTGGATGAGCATTTCCGTTACCAGATATTGCTTGTACTTCCTCCGTTTCAGGATCAGTCATTGTGACTTCAGCATCGTCAGAACAACCACAAGTTACACACATAAATAATTTAAAATAAAAACTTCACAATTAAATTTCTATCTCTTTGATTTTTAATTCTGTACCTGCTATTACATCTAAATGTATGCTGCCACACTGACAATTTCCAAAAGGCTTTTCCAGAGTAACTTCCGAGCCACATTGGCAACATCGTGCTAATCCCAAAGGTTCCAGAATTTCTAACGTTGCACCTTCTAAAACAGTTCCTTGAGTACAAACATCAAAACAAAATCTCACAGCATCAGGCATAATGGCTGAAAGTTTTCCAATTTCTAGTAAAACTCGTTGCACTTTTTGACCTTGAGCGTGTTCGGATACAATGGCGACAATGTTTTGAGTAATTCCTAACTCATGCATAATGGTTATTAATCATAAAATTAACCCGCGTAGGCGGGTTTTGATTGTATAGCCACGAATTCTATTCGTTTGGGCTGATAGTCTTCTGAAAAGGTTTGGGTGAATATAATTCACCATTAGACAAACGAAGTCAGAATTCTCGGATTAAGTGACATTTTTTAAGAACTCTTTATCAAAAATTATCAATTTCTTTATAAGAATAAAGTTCGATAAACTACAAATGTTAAAATTTTTGACACTCACTAAGCTAAAAGAATGATCCTTAACACTCAAAAAGAAGATTTTAGCTATGCTTATGTCTATGCTGTCACAGCTGCTGCTGGCTATTCCTTACAAGCAGCCACACGTAGATTAGATGATAGCGGCATTGATGCCACTATTACCGTACCGGGAAAACTCAACTCCAAACGACTGCCAAGGTTTGATATACAAATTAAATCCACATCCCAAGATGTAACTAAAGAAACATTTATCAAATACCCACTCAGCATCAAAAACTACGATGAACTTCGGGAAGATGACCCCTTCGTACCGCAACTCTTAATCCTGGTTCTGATTCCGGACGATATTAACGACTGGTTATCTCAAGCGGAAGAATCCCTGTGCTTGAAACGGTGTGGTAAGGAGCGATCGCTACGCGGACAACCCCCAGTTAACAATCTTTCGACCATCACCATTGACATTAAGCGTCAAAATAAGTAAGGCGGCGTAAATAATTATCACTAGGTTGTAGTTGTGGTACATGCGCTAAAGCGCTACTACGAGCCAAATACAAAGATTTGACTTTTCGTTACATAGCTTGGTTTTTTCTCGCCGACTTACTTATATTTAGCCCCAACTCACTTCTTATGATAATGGAACGCATCGCTAATGGATAAAAATTATGATAACTATTATCTCAGATGTAGAAAAATTAAGATATCTAGATCCCCAACAAGTAGAGACTTATCTTCGATCGCATGGTTGGCATCAACAACAACCCAAGGGTGATAAGGCTGACCTTTGGACTCTAGACGATTTTGAAATCCTACTCCCCCTCAAACCAGAAATTGTTGACTTTAAGAGGCGGATGGCAGAAGTGTTAGAAACCCTTGCCTTAGCAGAGAATCGCTCTCAGATTGAGATTTTTAGCTCGCTCGTTACTAATGCACCCAACATTACCATTCAAGGATTAGTCACACACATTGAAACACCATTTGCTGACAAGATGAGTGGGGAAATTATGTTATTTGGCGTAGTTGTTGATAGGTTGCGTCCAATCAAAACAGAATTAGTTGACCGTGACTATATAATAGCTATCAAAGCATATCAAGAGCGATTACCAGTCCTTTGTACGGGCGATTTAATCAAAGAAAACGGTATATTTATTCTCAAAAATTCCTGCAATTTTCAGTTAGATAGTAACTCTCAGTAAAATTTCTTTACCTCCAGAACACACTATGCACTCTGCTCCTATGGAGCAAGCTGAATCACTACCCGTTGATTGAGAGCGCCAGCAATTTTTTGCAGCATTGAAAGGGAGTGTCCTTCGTAATCACCGTCTTCAAGCCGTGCGATCGCAGACTGTTTTGTACCAACAAGTTCAGCAAGCTGTTTCTGTGTTAACCCAGCTTTTATTCTGGCTTCATAAATTAGTTGTGCTACAAGAGCATTCATGGAAGCTTCCTCTACTAATGCCTCAAGATCGGGGTCGCTGCTGGTCATTTTGTCAATGATTTTTATGGCATCGCTAATCTTGGTCATCTTCTTGTTCCTCTACGTAGGTGTGGGCTTCTGGGTTTTCTTCAAATAAAAGTTTTCGTGCGATCGCTCGTTCAATATCAATTGGAGGTAATTACATAATCAACGTGTTGGTGAATTGCTTGCGTAATCAACGTGTTGGTGAATTGCTTGCGCTTGAACTTCGCTATAGCCCAAGCGCTCATATATCGGTTGCGGAAGGGCGCTGCTGCATTTATGGAATGATTAAAAATTTTAGTTTTTGTTACCTTATGATAAAAATCGATAATATCACCTAGTATATTTGGTGGAAATAGCTGTTCAGGTAGTTTACAATCAGCATCGAGAATTCTAGCATTTTGAATCTAACAAACAGCTTTTTCTTTACCACTGCGCGGTACAAAATTCTTGCAGTACCATGTGATGCCGCAGTTTTTCCCTGGGTATGACAGTGACTAGGGGTTAGAAGCTGTTACTTAATCTCTATACAAGTCTATACATTGCTCTTCAAAAATGATGAGCTTTTGATCTTTGTCGTTCGGCTAATATACGGTTTTCTCTACTTACTACATGGTCTAATTTTAGTTATATTTAGACCATAGAGTGAAATAAAGGCTATGCCACAACGAGATAGATGGTTTAAAGTTTTACTAACTCAACAAGAGTTAGATAAATTACAAGCTCATGCTGAATTGCAAGGTTGGAATATGTCTCAAGCATTTAGAGAATGGATTAAAGGATTGCCATGTTACTCGGATACAAAACAGAATTAAAAATTAATAATCAACAGAGCACAGAATTTTTAAAACATTGTGGTGTTGCACGTCATGCTTGGAATTGGGGACTGGGATTAACCAAGCAAATCCTTGATTGGAATCAGGCTAATCCTACAGAAAGAATCAAGTTTCCCACAGCTATTGACTTGCATAAATGGTTAGTAGCATTGATAAAACCTGAGTGTCCTTGGTATTACGAATGCTCTAAATCTACACCACAACAAGCATTGATGGCTTTAAGGTTAGCGTGGAAAAAGTGTTTTGAGAAAAAAGCAGGAGTGCCTAAGTTCAAGAAAAAAGGTAAACATGATTCATTCACTTTAGAAGGCACAGTTAAAATCACAGGCAATAACAAGATTCAAGTCCCTGTAATTGGTGTCCTCAAAACCTACGAGCGCTTACCTCAAGTTGAACCAAAATCAGTAACTATTAGTCGTGAAGCTGATAGATGGTTTATCTCTTTTAGATTTGATGTTGAAGCTCCTAATGTTCAGTTGGAAGATCTTTAGTTTTTTCCTACTGTAGGTGTTGACCTGGGAGTTTTAAACTTAGCAACCTTGTCTACTGGAGAAGTTATAGCAGGAGCCAAATCATACAAAAAGTTCCAAGACAAGTTAGCCAGAATGCAATGGTTGAATCGCCATAAAGTTAAAGGTTCAGCTAACTGGAAAAAAGCCAATATCCAAATCGCTAGATTGCACAGAAAAATTGCCAACATCCGTAAAGATACATTACATAAGTTGACTACACTATTAGCCAAAAACCACGGCCTTGTAGTTATTGAAGATTTAAATGTTTCAGGCATGATGGCAAACCAGAAACTGGCAGCAAGCATTCAAGATATGGGATTTTTTGAGTTCCGTAGACAGTTGACTTACAAGTGTGAGCTTTTTGGTACAAAACTTGTCATTGCTGATAGGTGGTTCCCTAGTTCTAAAACTTGTTCCAATTGCGGAACTATTAAAAAAGAACTCTCCTTAAAAGAGAGAGTCTTCAATTGTGATTGTGGTCTTAGTCTTAATAGAGACTTGAACGCTGCAATCAATCTAAAAAACTATTCGTCCATCGCTGCTAGTTAGGCAGTGTGAGCCTGTGGACTGGTTGAGTGCCGACACCGCCAGAGTGAAGCAGGAATTAAGCATCAAAGCTCTGTTAGTCCAATGACGAAGAATGACTAGCAATGAGTAGTTTTGAGTAGGTCTTATGTAACGGAAGATTGAACCGTTTACTGCTTGGCAGTTCACTCAGAGCGGAAGGTTCTGATACTAAGGGAGCAGGTTGGCTGCGCTCTTCTGGCTTTTCTTTCTGACTTTTTTTAGTGATATTCTCTAACTGGTCAGCTAAGAGTATGTGTCCCTTGCTACGCTCTTCTTCAATCACTAGTTGTGTGAGCTTATCAATCGCCTCTCGATCTGAAAGAGCGATCGCTTTAAACAGTCTCTTGAGAAGCTCTGCTTTCATTTCGCCTCTCAGTGTAATACAGTAACTTTTTTATTTTAATGCAATTGTACTAATTTAGAGTATGCATAATCAAGTATAGCGCGATAGGGCTTTAGCCGTTGAGCCTTCGGCTTATCCTCTAGTCCTCTAACCTTAGATTACAGCCATTTTCAGGAAATAGACCACAGCCGTAGGGGCGCAAGGCATTGCGCCCTTACAAACGGTGTGGTTCATTTAGGTGAAAACTGCTGTAAGTTATATAGAATTGAGAGGACGTAGGGAATTGGTTGTTCTCCCCTAGCCCCTTGTCTCCTCCTCAATTCCGCCGCCTGTTTGCCGTGCTTGGAGCCTTTTGCTGTGAATTCTCAACCTTGGGTTTTTGATACTTCCCTGGGTACTTCTTGTGAAAATATTCTTCCATCACTTGCAACACTATTGGAGCAGAAACGCTACCGCCGCCTCCACCAGAGTGTTCGGCAAATGCTAACACTACAATCTCTGGCTTATCAGCTGGCGCATATGCTCCAAACCAAGCGTGGTTGGCTTTCTCTCTCCCCTTCCATGCTTCGGCTGTACCGCTTTTACCAGCAGCCGGAGGAATTGTTTCTACCCTGAGAGCAGCACCCGTACCTTCAGATACCACCTTCCGCAATCCATCACGGAGAACTTTGATGGTGGATGGTTTCATATTTAAGGATGTGCGCCACTTAGATGCTTCTTCGTTATCTTTGAGCAAATGGGGCTTGACTCGATATCCACCATTGGCTGGAACAGCAAACATCGCCGCAACTTGTAACGGTGTGGTTTGTAAAGCACCTTGACCGATAGACATATTGATACTGTCGCCTACTGTCCAAGGCATTTTCCACACTCTTTGCTTCCATGCTTCGTCTGGAACGTTACCTTTGGCTTCTTCGGCTTCAAACTCAATACCTGTTTTCTCCCCAAATCCGTATTTGCGAGTCCATTCAATGAGAGTTCGACCGCCAACTCCTCGACCAATTTGGTAGAAAAAGGTGTCGCTACTCCATGCTAAAGCACCTGCAAATCCTAACGGACCAAATCCTTTATGATTCCACTCACCGAAAGTTACTCCACCAACAGTGAGAGAACCAAAGGTCTGTAGCACTGTGCTTGGAGAGTATTTTCCTGACTCTAACCCAGCCGTTGCAGTGACAACTTTGAAAGTACTAGCAGGTGGGTAAACACTGCTGACTGCACGATTGAGCAAAGGAAAGCCTTTTCCTTGTACGCTGTCCCAATCTTTTTTGGAAAGTCTTTGCTTGGAGAAAATATTTGGATCGAAACCGGGGTGAGATACCATTGCTAAAACACCACCAGTATTTGGGTCAAGCGCTACAACAGCACCGTTGCGACCTTTTAACGCTTTTTCTGCTGCTAGTTGTGCGTTGAGATCTAAAGTTAAATGAAGGTCATTACCCGATTTGGCTTGTTTTTCTCCCAATACGCGTATCGATCGCCCTCTACTATCGACTTCTACTTGCTGACCGCCCCATTCACCTCGTAATGTTTTTTCATACGCCTTTTCTACTCCCATTTGACCAATCACATCGCCGAGTCGGTAACCGTCTTTTTTCCGTTCTTCCAACTGTTCGGCTGTAAGTTCTCGTGTATAACCCAATACGTGAGCTAAAGCTTGCCCGTGAGGATAATAACGTACTGCTTCCGTATGAACATCAACACCTGGTAGTTCGTTTTCATACTCTTTTAAAGCAGTGATTTCCGCTTCGTTGAGGTCGCGAGCAATCCGCACGAGAGAAGAATTAGCGCCAGCCTCTTCTAATTTATCGACAATTTCTTCTTCGGTCATACCGAGAATTTTTGACAAGCGCGGACTCACAACCGACCATGCTGGTTTTGTGTGTGCCATTGGCCACAAGTATACAGAACGGGGATAGCGAGTTGTGGCTATGACTTTACCATTGCGATCGAAGATGTTACCTCGTTCTGGTTGTTTGGGGATCATCCGCACCCGGTTTGACTCTGCTCTTTTCCGAAGTTCTGGACCTTCAAGGACTTGTAAGTAAGCCAAGCGAGCACCAATACCCGTAACTAATAATAAAGCTAGCAATATAAAAGATAAGGGCTGATATGACCGCCCAACAGTACGTATATCTCTTTCTTTTGTTGGCTGAGAAGATTGCAACAAAGTCATAATAACTAAAACATAAGAATTGCAAGACTAGCGTTATCTGTATACGATGACGCTTAGCCCAGATCCGAAAAAATTAGGTCACTGGTCACTGGTCAGGTGAAAAGCTGAGTCACTGCTGGCTTAGTTACTTTCCCCATAGCGTTGCGAGGTAATTCTTCAACTGACAGAATTCGGGTTGGGACTTTGTAAACAGCCAATCGCTCTTTTGCCCAACTCCTAAAAGTTTCCAATGTTAACCGATCTGACTGTTGCAAGACTAACGCCGCACAAACTCGTTCGCCCCATTCTGGATCTTTAATCCCAACCACTGCACATTCTTGAATATCTGGATGAGTTCGCAACACTTCCTCAATTTCCAGTGCTGAAACTTTATACCCTCCTGTTTTGATAATATCCACGCTCATCCTTCCTAAAATGCGGTAGTTACCGTTCTCAACTACGGCAAGATCCCCAGTCAAAAACCAGCCATCTTGGAAGGCTTTTGCTGTTGCTTCTTGGTTTTGCCAATATTCCAGAAACACCCCAGGTCCTTTGACTTGGATCTCTCCTGGTGTCCCCGGTGGAACTACCTCTCCACTTTCGTCCACTAATCTGACTTCCACTTGAGGGAGAGGCTTCCCCACATATCCCGCATACCGTTGACCGTGTAAAGGGTTTGATAGCGCCATGCCAATTTCAGTCATGCCATAACGCTCAAGCAGAAAGTGGTTGCTGATGGTCTTCCATTTTTCTAAAACTTGAACTGGTAACGCTGCTGAGCCAGAAACCATCAGTCGCATTTTGGCACAGCCTTCTGACATCGTTTGTTGGCGATCGCTAGAAGCCGCTTCCCAAGCAGCAATTAACTTGACATAAATCGTAGGGACTGCCATAAATAGGGTTAATTCACCCTGAGAAATTCGGTTCCAAACGATATCGGCATCAAATTTGCTCAGTATATGGCACTCCGCCCCAGCCCATAAAGCACACGTCAGTACGTTAATAATCCCGTGAATGTGATGTAATGGGAGTACGTGTAGAATGCGATCGCTCAATGTCCATCCCCATGCAGCAATCAAGCTAGTCACTTGAGCTTGAATATTGTAATGAGTCGTCACCACACCTTTGGGTTTACCTGTTGTACCGCTCGTGTAGAGAATTAATGCGCGTCTGGCGATCTCTACTTCAGGGAGGCGACCAACATTAAATGATAGCATTTCTGAAGTCAGGAGAAATCGCAAATTGTGTGCTTCAGCGATGGGGCGCAGTGTATCCTCAAAATTCGGATGGGCAACGATAATCGATGCTCTTGAATGTGCGATCGCATACTCCAATTCCGGGCGCGGGTGGGAATTACACAGAGGTACGGCTATTCCCCCCGCCCGCCAAATTCCCCACTGAGTGGCTGCATACTGAAATCCAGGCGGAATGAGGAAAGCAACACGCTGCTCTTGTAAATCTTCTGCATCCTGAAGCAGACTTGTTGCGATTTGACTGGAGGTGTGGAGCAAATCCCGGTAAGTAAATGCTCCTTCAGTTGTCGCGATCGCTATTTTCTCGTTGTGTTCTTCAGCACGAGTTATCAATGGGAGATTCATATTTTTTTACCGATTTACAGCAATTTTCGCTTTTATTAGACCACATGGAGTGGGGTGGGCGTCCTCGCCCGCCCTCTATGATGTACGGGCGGGGACGCCCGTACCACAAGAGCATAGTGTGGTTCATTTATTTGAAAACTGGTGTAAGCTAGCCACTGGCGGTTTAGGAGGACACCAGAAGAGGTTTTTGCTAGATACACCAAGGGATTCAAGAATTCCTCGCATCACATCTGTGCAGTACATCCAGTGACCTAAATCCTCATACATCCAATCAGGGTTAAACTCCAGATCGGAATGTAGCACGTTGGGAAGGTCTGAAAACTCATGACTGGATTGGGGAGAAAGGAGCAAGAGGTGAAATGGCTTCCCCTGACATTGTTTTTCCAGCTTATTAACCAGATCTATAACACCACCTCGGTCAGCAATACCCGTGCGGACGAAAAGCGCCTTATCACAGTTTTGGATCGTGTAGCAAAATCGTTCAGAGCGTGCTGTGTAGCGAACGCGCATGCGTTCAAAAACAGGAGACAAATCGTGAAGGGGATTGTCTGTGTCCTCGACTTCATGAGCAAAAGACAAACCCGTCCACTTGCTGTGATAAATTCTGTTTGCGTCTGGATTGTAATGTAGGAAGCGGGGGTTCCACATATCATAAAAACGGTTTTCAATCATATCCGCAACATCTGCAATATTTGTAGTGCGGGTTAGATCGAAGGGAAAAGCGGGACCATCATACTCCATCTTGTATAACATCATCCGCACAGCACAGCGATCGCCCACCGGGATAATTGCAACACGGCTGATATCCGATAATTTGCATTTGTATTGGAACACCACAGCAGACCGGGCTGGTACTTTTACCCGGCTTTCCAAGCCATGGCTACCAATCATCATGGTGCGGAAAGGGATATCGGGATAAAATGGATCTTCATAAACACCCCCTGGCATGGCTTTCAGTACGCTACGTACTTCTTGCCACATAGGATGGATGTTGTACTCGTGGTCTGATTCGTTAATGACCCAAAGGTGATGCTCGTCCTCTTGCACAATTCCCAATTGCTCGTTATGAAACAAAACTTGTGAGTTGTGTGGCGAAAAGACATTGAAAGCGGCACTGTATTCCAGGTTAGCACCAGGGGGAATATCTACTGTAGTTTCGATAGTGCCATCCTCTTGGACAGCAAAGAAAGGGAGTATTCCTTGTTGAGCAGATTTCGCAATGTAGACACCCGGTATCAATCCTGCCTTACTTTGCAGTGTAGTTTGCAGTTCCTGCCAATAGGGAGCGATGGTGTAGCTGTACGGTGATGAATTGACAATCCGCAAACGCTTTTCTTCAATACAGGCAGAGATTTGGAAGCCCGCATTGTCAAAGTAAATAGGGGCTTTGTTCAATTGCTGGAAACTTTGTTTTTCTTTTGCCAACTCCTCTTTGTCGATCTCAAACAAGCGCAAGTCAATCGCCTGATACATGAGGCGATGACCTATGATGTTGGGGTGAGATGGATCGAAGGATGTCCCCGCCTTCCAATTTCCTTGCCCATCATCCAGGATTGCCAACCAATCCAGTACCAGAACGTCCCAATTGAGCATCCGGTTGTGCGTCCCCTTGAGCACCCAGTAATGCTCGGAATTATAGTTGCCATGAGGATAAACTCCGCCCAGAATTGGACGTGCTCCTATTTCCCGTGTCATTTTCACAAGCTGCTGCAAGCCACTTTCAAACCGCCTTTGGATTGTCCGTCGTTCGTGAGGCTGACAATAAGCTAACCCTTCGTTACCCAGAGACAGGGCAATAATCACGACATCCGGTTTTTCTGGCGTAACGACTGATGGAAAGCGCTCGATTGTTCTGCCGACATTTGCCCCCACCTCCGACACATTCACAAGTTGATGTCCGTATGTTTGTTGCAAAGCCTGTCCCAACAGCCAAGCCCAACCTTTCAACAACCAAGCTTTATGACCTAGTGCAACGGAACTGCCAACAACAACGATTTTTAGTCCTTCAGATCTTTCTTTCAAAGCCGTCTTAACAGGAGGTTCCTCGACGTACCCAAAGGGATAAGGCTGCAAATAACTAAATGCACCATCATCCACAACAATAGTAGTGTATTGGTCTGCTCTGTCAATTGGTATCCAACGGTTTGCCCCAAGAGCTTCCCATCGTGCGTTGCCTTTGGAATCTAGAAGTACATATTTATACTCAATCTTCTGGCGATCGCTTAACACTTGTCCTGCAGCCATTAAGGGAGTGGCTGATTCTAAAATTGACCGAAAGTCGATTTTCGTATCTGTCCACCATAATGGATAGCGATCGGCACTTGTACGAAGGCGAACACATTTCGTCACATTCCACAATCCCAATTCGGGAGTAGAACCGACGAGACCGATAGATTCGCCCGTTTGCGTGTATGCACTAATCTGGAATTGATACATAAATTTTTTGCTAAGTTAAAAATATAGGACGCCAGACACCGAAGGCTGAATCTTCTAAGGGGTTAGGGGTTAGGGGAAAGAGAGATTTACTTTCACCTTAAAGTTACCTATAAGATTTAGGATAAAGGTTGATATTTAAGAACTGGTAATGATGCCAACAATATACTGTCCTTAAATTTCATTTTTAACATTAAGAATTGTGAAGCGCCTTTATCCCTCCGTTATGGGCTTTCAATGCTTCCAACAGACCAATGACTTAAATTATCTAAGTGCTTACGTTTTTAGTCAGCAACTACTGTACTTTTCAAAATTCCCAATATTTTCCCTACCTGACTGATAAAATATTCATTAAAATCTATCTCTATAGTTTTCCCTTTCAAACGCAAAAATCTCCAGTTAGTTCCAGTCGTTACTACACCATAAATCGTGCTAATTTGGTTTTCTTTAACTTCATTAAAAATTTGAGCAGCTATCATTTCTGCCATACATTGTGCCAAACCAGATTGAATATTGTCATTTTTGGCTTCCACTAGAGTCACAACTGGTGCTTCGATAACAATTTGCTCTGAAGAAAGGCTAATTAAGAAACCACAAAATCCATTTAATCCTTTTGTAACATCTACAGTAAAGTCTTTGCCAGAAAATATACTTATTTTTGATGCCAGTTGTCTTTTGATTTCTACTAAAATAGGCATGACAATCAGCTCAGAACGTGCTTTTTCAGTGTCGATCGCCAATGCTAGAGGTAAATATTCTTTAAGAGATTGGGCAAGAAAATCACTGTAGTTTATCTCTGGTATATCAGCAAAAATTCCAAATTGCTCAGATATAACTATCCCAAAGTTATTTTTAATTTGTTCGATAGTAAATTGACTATATGGCATAAATTTTTCCGGGGTTGCCTCATAGCGGCGCTCAAACTCAGCACGAGTTAAGCGATCGCCACTCTCTAAGGGCATGAGATATTATGAAGGAGTTAACAGAAGTAGCATAGCGATTGGGAGTCAGGTATGCAACATCACCTGAACTAAGATTTCCGTTAGCTGTTGAAAGAGACCTTCCAATCCTTCACTTCTTCGCCACTATCATCCAGGCACTTAATTGCCGACTTAGGGACTTCCAAATAAAAAAATATCCAACTTTCTCTTGTGGTGCGGGCGTCCCGCCCGCCACTTATATAGGACGGGCGAGGGCGCCCGTACCACAAGATTGGATAATTTATTTCTTGGAAATCCCTTAATCCAATGATTACTTTGGAGTAGTATAAGGATACCATATTTTTCTAGGCACAATTATTCTGTGAAACACAGTTTGTCAACGCGGTCAAATAATTTGGCAAACGACAAAACGAGCGTGGAGGGATTTGAACCCCCGACCAACAGAACCGGAATCTGTTGCTCTATCCACTGAGCTACACGCCCACATCTTCTCGTAGTATAGCACTTTTATGCTAACTTTGCAGCCAATCTATACCATTTTGGATTTTAGATTTTGGATTTTAGATTGAAAACGCCTCACTTGGGCTTGATTCTACCTAACTCTCTCTTGCAAACATTTTTTCAATTGGTGGTTTTAGAGGAAATTCATGGGGTTAACTGGCGCACCATTTTTTCTCACTTCAAAGTGGAGGTGGGGACCAGTTGATAATCCTGTCGAACCCACAGATGCGATCGCTTGTCCTCGCTCTACTGTTTGTCCTTCAGAAACAAACAACTCGCTGCTATGACCGTAAAGAGTTGAGATCCCATTCCCGTGGTTAATAATCACAGCCCTACCATAACCACCATACCATCCAGCAAAAATGACCGTTCCAGAATCGGCAGCACGAATTGTACTACCATAACTAGCAGCAAAATCTAACCCAGCATGAAAGCGACGATACCCAAGCACCGGGTGTGTCCGCCAACCAAAGGAACTGCTTGTCGGACCATTACTAGGATAAGCAAAAATACCAGTTCCACGAATAATAACGCTGTTACGACTGTTTGTTTTCAGTCTCTCTTCTTCTTCTGCAACCTTTTGCTGAATTAACGATTCCAAAGCCTGAGAATCTCTCTCAAGTTGACTTTCTGCTGCTGCTAGGGCTAAGCGATCGCTGTTCAGACGTTGTATTAAGTCCCCTTGCAACTGCGCTTGTGTTTGATAATCGGCTTTTTGAGCATACAATTGCTGACGAATCAAGTCTATTTCGTTTCTTTGCTGTTCTACCTGTGTTTTTTGAGCATTCAGCCAATTTGCTTCTTTAGTCAGTTTTGCCAAAACTTGTCGATCGGCTTTATAAACTAACTTCAACTGACTGCGACGATCTAAAAAATCATTCAGGTTTTGACTTTGCAGCAAAACTCCCCATCCTTGGCTGAGACGATTCCGTTGGAGAAAGCGCAGACGAGCAACAGTTGCTTCTTGACGTTGCTGATAGGAGACTTCCGCTGTTGCTAGATCGGCTTGCAATTGCTGTAGCCGTTGAATCGCCCTTTGCAATCGAAATTCACTATCTTGAATTTGAACATCAGTTGTTTGCAGGTTTTGTTCCAAACCGTTGAGGCGATTTTGTGCTGCTTCTTGCAAATTATTCAAGCGCTGGTGTTCTTGAGTTACGCTTTGACGCTGTACGTCAACCATTTGTTGCTGCTGGCGCAACGAGTTAATTGTATGAGTTGCTTCTGTAGTGGCTGCATGACTTTGTGCTGGAATAAATATCAAACTAATCCATAAAATGCAGAAAACTGCAAGAAGAAATATAAATTGACCGATACAATCCTCCCAACCCTTCTTGGAAAAGAAGGGAGAGCGAGGCATTTTCTGGTGTTTTTTGGGTAATGGCACTCTCATGCTGTTGACCGAGCTAAATAATGACTGCAAACATCAGGAGTATTGTTCCCAAAATATTGCCCAATCTCTCACAAACCCATTATTTTCAATTTTTCAATTTGTTCTCGCGCTTTTTTCCCGGCTCAAAATTCGTTGTTCAGTAGTCAATATTTCTACTACCTTCAAGAACACTAACAATTCATTCTTGAGATAGATGAAGAGCTAACTATTAGTGTTTAAACTCTTAGTATAGCAATAAAAAAATCAAAACAATTTTTTTTGAACAGAACTGATATAAGGGTGTGTCTGCCTAACTTTACAAAGTCAGCTTCGATCGCTATCGGACAAAAAACATAACGAAAAAGATTTTTGCTCATTAGGGTGTTTCATAAAACCAATGTCTAGTCCTTCTACAAGTATAGAAGGAGTAAATACAGCGAATTTTTTATGAAATACAGTCAATTAAAAGTCATCAGAGCTACGGGACAATCCGCAAGAATAGTAGGGATTGTCGGGATGGTCGGAATTGTCGGGTTGATAGTTGGACAAATATTTTTCCAGGCAAGACCAACAGGAAGAATCGCTATTAAAATGGAAAAAACGCTAAAACTCCAAGAACCTGTACTTAGCAAAGCTATTGGCATTGGCGGAGTTTTGATAGTGTCAGGAATAATTTTCATTGGAAATTCTCGAAAACCTCGTCAAGAAAAGGCAGAGTCAGAAATACATAGCTCTCCAGTTTTTACGAATGCGATCGCAACTCCAAGAGCTTGTGAAGGATGTAAGCACTACCATGGTATTGTCTATAATGGTGTACCCTTTGTTTGTGGTATGTATCCTTATGGTGTGGAAAAGAATGTATGCCAAGATTGGGAAGAAAACAACAGTTAAATTATAAGTTGACTATATAAAATACTACTACTGGGTACTGTTGAAAATCTCTATGCCTGCTACTCTAAAAATGACATGACCATAAATTAACACTTTGATTTTTGAGGAAGAAAGAGCGTCATGAAAACCTCAACGACCTCTAAGCATTTACCTCCAGGTCCTAAAGGTCATTTTTTAGTAGGAGTGCTACCAGAATACAGTCGCAATCCTCTAGGGTTCTTCAGCCACTGCGCCAAAACATATGGTGATATAGTTTACCTAGGAGGTTGGATTCCATCCTATCTCCTCAATCACCCGGACTTGATTGAACAGATGCTGGTGAGCCAACAGCACAATTTGATAAAAAGCCGACTGGGAAACATTACCAAGCCACTCTTAGGTAACGGTTTATTAATGAGTGAGGGAGACTTTTGGAAGCAGCAGCGTCATCTCATTCAACCTGCATTTCACCGCGATCGCATTGCAGATTACGCTCGTGTCATGGTGGACTATACGCAACAGATGCTAACCACTTGGCAAGATGGTGAGATTCGCGATATTCATCACGAAATGATGCAGCTGACTTTGGCGATCGTAGCGGTAACCTTTTTTGGGAGCGATGTGGAAGCTGATATTGATGTTATTGACCAAACTGTAAAAGTCACTCTGACGCATTTTGATAAAAGCAGCACAAACCTTCTGTGGTTTTTGCTTCCCAACAGTATACCGACTCCAGATAATCTCCGCTTCCGAAAAGCCGTGAAGCAATTAGACGCTGTTGTTTATCGGTTAATTCAACAACGCCGCACATCCACGAAAGAAACTGGCGATTTGCTTTCAATGCTACTACACCTGCAAGCAGAAGATGGCACCCAAATGAGCGATCGACAACTAAGGGACGAGGTGATGACCTTTATTCTGGCAGGTCATGAAACAACCGCCTTAGTCCTCTCTTGGACGTGGTACTTGTTAGCAAAACATCCAGAAGTTGAAGCCAAGCTACTGACAGAATTACAGACAGTATTAACAGGTCGAGTTCCCACCTTGACTGACCTACCCCAACTGCCCTACACCGAGTGGATTATTTTAGAATCAATGCGACTTTATCCACCTGTTTGGGCAATACCTCGTACCGTTGCTCAAGACTGTGAGATTGCAGGCTATCGGGTAAAAGCAGGAAACGGATTAATCGCTAGCCAATGGATTGTACACCGAGACCCACGCTGGTTTAGCAATCCAGAAACTTTTAATCCTGACCGATGGGCTAATGATTTCGCCAAACGCCTACCCTCCGGAGCCTATTTCCCCTTTGGTGGCGGTGCCAGAATCTGTATTGGCAAAGCATTCGCCATGATGGAAGCTCGCTTGCTGCTGGCAACTATTACTCAAGCCTACCAAATAACTCTGATACAAGAGGAGCCTGTAGAACCTTGGCCAAGCCTTACTCTCCGTCCTAAACAAGGGATTACAGTTCGTCTAAACCAGCGCTCTCGTCAAGGTAATGCAGCCAACAAAATGCTAGAGCGCCAGTTCATTAATCCCAACAACCCGGTTTCTTCGAGTTGAGCAGACGAGATGACCTATTGGTTATTGGACTCCCTGCAAAAGCTGGGCAGTGAAGTGGCATTGCGCCCCTACGGTAGGTGATGATGCAATACGGTTCAGATAAGCACGCTGTCAGAAACCCGGTTTCGCAGAAGTTACCGGGTTTCTCTGGTCGCCAATTACGTTAACCGAACCGTATTGGGTGATGATGGTTCTCAGGTATTGAAAAATCAAACATTGAGGCGCTAAAAATGCCTGATTCATATCTAATGTTTTCTGTCAATGCGTCAGTTCTAATGATTTCTGTACCGATGCTCTAGAATAGCCACTTACTGCATAAGTTGACCAACGCTCTGACACTTTGCGACAAACTCAAAACCAAACTGATACAATCGTTTTGCAGACAGCAAGAAAAAGCATGGATACAACCGTGGGTCAACTGTTAGCCGCCTAACAGCAACTGTAAAAAAATGACAAGACCGTATCAAATTGTACTAAATACCAACGTACTCCTTGCTGGTTTACGCTCCAACCGTGGCGCATCCTACAAACTATTAACAATACTCAATGATACTCGTTGGCAGTTAAATATTTCTACTGCCTTAATCTTCGAGTACGAAGAAATCCTCAAAAGAGAAAAAGACCAATTAACATTAACCTCGAAAGAGATTGATGATGTGATAGAAGCTATTTGTGCCATTGCCAACCGATGTAGTATTTTTTATCTATGGCGACCCTTAGCACGCGATCCAGATGATGATTTTCTTATCGATTTAGCTGTCGAAGCAAGAGTCGATTTTATTATCACATACAATCAAAAAGATTTACAAGCTGCAGAAAAATTTGGCATTAGGGTTGTGTCACCTAAAGAATTTTTACAACACGTAGGAGAGATACCATGAGCAACTTAAACGTACAAATTCCTGATTCTTTATATAAACAAATTGAGATCTTAGCCACCAAAGAAAATATATCCCTTGAACAACTGGTAGCCATTGCCTTATCCGCACAAGTGTCAGCATGGATGACCAAAGATTATATAGAAGAAAAAGCCAAACGCGGTAGTTGGGACAAGTTTCAGCAAGTTTTAAATAAAGTTCCTGATGTAGAGCCAGAGGATTATGACAAAATATAAGTGCTATAGCTTATCTTAGCAGTAAATAAACAACAAATTCGATTATCCCATCACGACGCACGATAGAATTGCATCCAACAGCCCCAGAACCACCACAAATGGTTTCGTAATACTGGTGTTGCTTGTTGCCAAAAGTAAAATTATTCATCGTGCCTTGAGATGCTGCCATTATACCCAACGCACCGTATAATGTATTAGCGATCGCTTGCGACGTTTCCAAATTGCCTGCAACCACAGCCGCCGGATAGTGCGGATTGAGCAGAGAGCCTTCTGGGATAATAATCTCCAATGGCTTGAGAAAACCTGCATTAACTTCTGGCTGTCATCCTTTGTTAAAATCAGGTGATTTTGTTGCGTTAATTGTGCATCCCATCCCGGCTCAATGAGATTTGTTCCTGTAGGTTCAATAATTAAGGCTCGAATACCTTGAACTATGGCACTGATCGAATATTTAGAACGTGGAGATTGGCGTGGAGTTCTCCGCAGGAGTTTTGAGGGAGCGATTACTTTATTACAAACGGATCGATTTCGCCCAACCTCTAGCGCTGTCGATGATGTCAAAAGTTGGTTGACCAATGGTGGTGTTAGTCGCGTTCAACTTCAACTCGACCGGGAGATGAAGGGACGCCGTTTAGAAGAGAATCACCAAAGAGAGATTCGTGATTTTTTAGAGCAACTGATACAAGAAAACCAGCTTTCAATCGTGCAACTGATGGCTAACGGTATCATTCCTTGGAATCAAGCTGATTTTCTGGTGACGATGGGCATTTCAGAATCAGAATTTGATGCAATGTTGCAACAAATTTCAACAGACACCAATCCGTTTGAAACCTGGATGTTAGCAAATGGCTATTCTCAGGAGATTATTGACCAAATTTATGAAGTCATTGATAGCTGGCTTATCAAGAACGGATTACGTTTTCCCACACACCCTACTGATCACAATTTAAACTAATAGCAGTACCACAAGCCGATCTTGAACTCTGGCTAACAGCTAATCGTGAACTTTGTGACTCTAAATAGAGAGATCCTCGTCCTTTAAATCGCTAACAAACATATGTCCGGGTGCATGGATAATAGCGAATTCAGGCTTTGCTTGAAGAATTGCAGTTTGAGTCGTGACTCCACAAGCCCAAAAAACGGGAACTTCATCATCGCGAAGAGTAACCGCATTCCCGTAATCTGGACTTGCCAAATCTTCAGCTTATTAAAAAAGAAAATTTTATTCAAAAAGACTTTCAATATCTCTAGCACCATGTAAGACTCGAATAACTTCGATGCCTTTATCGATAGGACGATAAAATATAATGTAATTGTTAACCGGAAAACTCCTTAGCCCATCAAGAATTTCAGCACGTTCTTTCCCCATTAATGGGAATTGTGCCAGTTTTTGCATTTTTTCATCCAACACTCTTAATAAAGAGTCAGCTCGTTCCTCACTATAATCTGCGATGTAGTTCCAGATTTCCTTAAGGTCGTTTTTGGCTAATGGTGTTCTGATAACTCGGCTCATGCGGTCAGTTTTCCTTCCCGATCTCTTTTTGCCTCTTGAATGATTTCTTCAATATTAAGGGGTTCTGATAAACCACTGTCTAAGCCATCCTGAATCTCCCGACGCAGTTCTTCAAGTCTTAACTTACGCAAGTCCTCTTTCTCTTTAAGAAGCCGCAGCCCTGCACGAATCACTTCGCTCTGTGACTGATATTCGCCGCCCGCAAGCATCTCCTCAACAAACTTATCGAATGTTTCTCCCAAATGCACGTTCATAGGATACCTCTTGAATATTTTATAAGCACTTCTTATATAGTCTCATGTTTTAACAATGATAGTGTGGACACTGCATAGTATACAACCTCAATTCCTTCCTCTATGATGCAACGCCTGGTAAACTGAAACAATTAGAAAAAAACAATGTTATGGAAGTTGTTACTAGTTGGGGAAAACAGGCAGCACAATCGCTTGTCCTTAAATTACTCAATGCTTCACATCTATTACACTCATTTGCTCCATTCGTCCCATGCAGCTTTCGCCAATGATTGCGATGACTTCTTCGCGGATCGCATCGGTTGCCTGAGAATCTGAAACAAAAACTGCGATCGCCAGATGTTGTCCATTCGGTAGCGTCACGAGTCCCACATCATTGGTTGCAGCTGTCACGCCATTGACGGTAGCCGAAGTACCTGTTTTGTGTGCTACAACTGTTCCCTTCGGTAACAGTCCCTTAATACGGTTTGGACCTGTCGAAGTTTCTATCATCCATTGCCGCAGTAAGGCTTGACTAGATTTTGAAAGCCCTCGCCCTTTGTGGAAAGCACGTAATAAATTAACAGCTGCATCTGGCGTTGCATAGTTACGATACTGCAATCCTGGCTCTTTCCCGAACTGGATCTCGTTCTCTGTGTTCGCTACAACAATGTCATTTACGTCAAGATTGCGTAAATACTCCGTGACACGTTGTGGTTTACCGATGAGTCGTAACAGCACATCACAAGCCGTACTATCACTTTCAGAAACCATGTACTTTATGAGTTCAGCCAGACTGAATTCCTTTCCTTGCGAATTCTTCTCTAGAATCCGACTGTCCCGAACGATATCGGTAGCCTCAACCCGAATCTTCTGGTCTAACTTCAGGTTTCCTCGATCTACTTGAGCCAAAACTGCCATCGCGATTGGAAACTTATAAACGCTTTGCATGGGAAATCGCCGATCTCCATTTAGAGATACTGATTCTCCAGTTTCTAGCACTGTGGCTGTCATCCCCACCCGCCCTTGAGCCGCACGAGAGATTTGTTCAATGCGATCGCGTAATTCGTTGCTGCGATCGACGTTGGCAATTGTGACTGCGCTCGGCGTACTTGTTTGACTGTTTGAACTATCTTCTCTGTTGCTGGAATTAATACCCGTGCAACTAACACTCAGTAGAACAGCCAGTAGAAACAAGCAAAATGTGTAAAGCCAAGCTTTTTTAACCACTTGAATCATATCCCTATGAATTAGAATCGCGAACCGCTAGAGCTACACTCGGCGATCGTTCAATTTCGGAATTCTTCTTAGAAACCGATTGTTTCAACCAACTAAATAGAAAGATCCTCGTCCTTACCAGTACTGTTCAGCAGTACTGTCAGAGTGCGGGGATGTAATCTACAGGGCTGGATTCACCACCTACGTGGGTTTTAAAACCTTAATTCTTTAATAGTTAGATTTTTAAAACACCTTATAAAGCGGTATAATTAGAATATTGAAGATAACCAATCAATTTCTATGACCAATCAAACACTTAATATTACTGGATTAACTCCAGAACAAATTGAGCAAATCAAAGCAATAATCGAGGCATTTCACGCTAAAAATCAACTAATTCGTAATCAGAATAGTAAAGAAGAACAATCAAGTTACACCAATCATGATGAAGATGTTAATATGAACGATTTATTTTTTACTAGTGAAATTTTAGTACCTTTTGACCGCAGTAAGCTCTATGGACAAAGAACCTAAACAAATTTATCTTGACACTAATGTTTTAGCTTATGTTGTTAATATCAAAGCGGCGCAGCATCGAGCGGCATTAGAAATATTTAGACCTAGTGAAAGAGAAATATTGTGTATATCATCTCAAGTTTTGGCTGAATTTTATTCTTATGTTACTAATCCATCAATTTTAGCCAATCCTTTAGAGTCTCAAGACGCAGTTACTCGCATTAATAGAATGTGTCAAATGCCACACATAAGAATATTACCAACACCAAGTAGTATACACAAAAGATGGATGAAACTATTAGAACAAAGACAAGTTAAAAATGGTCAAATTTTTGATTTGATTCATATCGCTATTATGTTAGAAAACCAAGTTAGTAAAATCTATACCTTTAATGTGAATGACTTTATTTGGTGTTTAGATATAGAAGTTATTGAGCCTAGATAATCAGTAAAGGGAATAGGGGACGGGGAACGGGGAATAGACATTTGATTTCTCCCTTCGCCATCGTGTTAAATCGTTTTCTGCTTTGCTTCTCGGTATCATATTATTATCAGGAGTTGAATTAAGAATGGCTACTTTAACTATTCGTTTACCAGACGAAAAACACAACAGGTTAAAAGAACTTGCTCAAGCCAAAGGAATAAGTGTCAATAAACTGATTGAAGAATTATCGACTTTAGCTCTAGCAGAATTTGATGCCTACACCGGGTTTAAAGCAATGGCTGCAACTGGCAATCCAGAAGAAGGCTTAAAAATATTAGCGAAACTTGATACTTTGTTTATAGACCAAAATCAGTAAATAGCTCATATGTTTTTTTAAGCATCGTACAAAACTTTAACTGGTCAATTCTTTTGCCAAGGCTGGAAACGCGGCGAACGCGCTGTAAAATTCTCTTCCGTCAGGCTGCAAAGAATGACTATTGTGGAAAACCAAATGATTCGACTTCTACAATGGAGAAACTCTGGAATCAAGGTTGCCTAAAATATGAGAAAACCGATATATGAAAAGACATGGAAAGTAAATGGATTAGTCATAATGGAGTTCGCCTTTTCTCCGAATCTTTCGGTACTCCAAACGATCCACCAATTTTATTAATCATGGGAGCGATGGCTTCAGCCGTGTGGTGGGCGGAAGATTTCTGTTGCCAAATGGCTGCTCTGGGTCGCTATGTGATTCGCTACGATCACCGAGACACAGGGCGCTCAACCAGTTACGAGTCAGGTCACATCCACTATTCCGTTGAAGATCTAGCGGATGATGCTTTTTGTGTTCTCAATGGCTATGGAATTCAGAGCGCTCATTTAGTGGGGATGTCGCTAGGAGGATTCCTCGCTCAACTTATGACGCTCAAGCGTCCTCAACGGGTCAAAAGTCTAACGTTAATCGCCTCGGAACCCTTGGCTGAAACCGATCCGACCATACCAGGGATCGATCCATCTGTCCTTGAATACCATGCAAAAGCCAGTGAACTGGATTGGGCAAACCGTGAGGCAGTGATTGAGTATCAAATTGGTGCGTGGCGATTGATTTCCGGTTCAGCCCATCCGTTTGATGAATCAGCTATCCGCGAATTAGCTGGAGCTGACTTCGATCGCACTCCCAATCTCATGACGACCTTTAATCATGCCTTGCTTCAAGGTGGAGAAAAATGGTTTAACCGCCTTCACGAAATTGCTGTACCAACTCTGGTTATTCATGGCACAGAAGATTGTGTTTTACCCTATGCCCATAGCTTGGTATTACAAGCAGAGATCCAGGATGCTGTATTACTACCATTGCCAGGAACAGGACACGAACTACATCGCGTTGACTGGTCTGTTATTCTTGAAGCGATAGAAAAGCACACTGTATCACAGCAAGAAATAACCTAACAATTCGCTTGGAGAAACAAGTTCGCTAACCCATAAGAATTTAATAAAGCACTGTAAGAATCACAAAAGCAGTCAAACATTAGAACTAAGTACGCTTTATGACTCTAAATAAAAAGCTCTTCGTCCTTTAAGTCACTCACAAACATATGTCCGGGTGCATGGGTAATGGCGAATTCAGGCTTGGCTTGAAGAATCGCAGTTTGAGTCGTGACTCCACAAGCCCAAAAAACAGGAACTTCATTATCGCGAAGAGTAACTGCACTTCCATAATCTGGACTCCCCAAATCTTCAATCCCGATTACCTCTGGATTACCAATATGCACAGGAGATCCGTGTGCTTTGTAATAGCGACTCGTGACTTCTACAGATCGAACGACATGATGTGCGGGTAAGGGACGCATGGAAACAACTAGGGGGCTGGAAAAGGTTCGACTGGGAATACATTGAATGCTTGTTTTGTACATCGGAACATTTTTCCCTTCTTCTATATGTCGTACAGATAGCCCAGCATTGAGCATGGCATTCTCAAAGGAAAAAGAGCAACCGATTAAAAAAGCAACTAAATCGTCTTTCCAAAATGGTCTAATATCCGTTGTTTCCTCAACAAGCTGACCCTGGCGAAAAACTCTGTAGCGTGGTAAATCCGTTCTAATATCAGCACCAGGAGCAATCAATTTAGGTTCGGGATTCCCAACTTCTGTAACATCAAGAATTGGACACGGCTTGGGGTTTCGCTGACAAAACAGCAGAAATTCAAACGCCAGATCGTATGGCAATACAACTAAGTTAGCTTGAACATATCCCAGAGCAAGCCCAGGTGTAGGAGCCTTTAACTCACCAGTTCGACATTGCTGACGGATTTGGGAAGGAAGTGCAGAAATTGACATCATTTATCTCCTGTACGAAGTACAAATTTATCTGCGTTCGTCTGCTACAGGCTGCGGTTCTATAACTTTTTTCTGATGCAATACAGGACAAGATTTTTGAATGTTGGGTTTCGTTCCTCAACCCAACCTACTTTTCACACAAGGTTAAGAAGAGGGTAAAGCACCAAACCCACCACCTCCAGGCGTTTCGATCGCAAAAACATCACCGGGCTGCATTTGAACTTCAGCTTTACCAGCCAGAGATTCAATAGTCCCATCACGACGCACCACAGAATTGCATCCAACAGCCCCCGATTCACCACCCGCTAACCCAAACGGCGGAACCACTCGATGACCAGACAAAATCGCTGCTGTCATAGCTTCCCGGAATTGAATCCGACGAATTACCCCATTACCACCCCTATATTTACCACAACCACCACTATTAGGACGGATTGCAAACTCTTCAACTAAAACTGGAAACCGCCACTCCAGCACCTCTGGATCGGTCAACCGCGAGTTCGTCATATGCGTCTGAACCGCGTCAGTTCCGTCAAAATCAGCACCAGCCCCAGAACCGCCACAAATCGTTTCATAATACTGGTGTTGCTCGTTGCCAAAAGTAAAATTATTCATGGTGCCTTGAGATGCTGCCATTATACCCAACGCACCATACAATGCATTAGCGATCGCTTGTGACGTTTCCACATTGCCTGCAACCACAGCAGCCGGATAGCGCGGATTGAGCAGACAGCCTTCTGGGATAATAATCTCCAATGGCTTGAGACAACCTGCATTCAGTGGAATATCATCCTCAACCAATGTCCGAAACACATAAAGCACAACTGCTTTGCAAATTGCCAATGGTGCATTCAAATTAGTAGATTGCTGAGGTGAAGTCCCCGCGAAATCAACGCGAGCAGAACGGTTATGGCGATCGATGGTAATCTTGACATAAATAATACTCCTATCATCCATTGTGTACGTGAAAATACCATCTTGAAGCACATCAATCGCCCGTCGCACCGCTTCTTCTGCATTATCTTGAACGTGTTGCATATAGGCTTGCACAGTTGCGAGTCCGTAATGCTCCACCATGCGGTGAAGTTCTTGCACGCCTCTCTCATTAGCAGCAATCTGTGCCTGGAGATCGGCTAGATTTTGACTGGGATTGCGGACTGGATAATCCCCTGCACTCAACAATTCCAGTATCTTTGTTTCTTGAAAACGTCCTTGCTCGACAATTTGCACGTTATCTAGTAAAATACCTTCTTGGTCAATGGAAGTGCTGTGAGGTGGCATTGAACCAGGTGTAATACCGCCAATGTCAGCATGGTGTCCCCGTGACGCAACATAGAATAGCGGAGTGGTAGAATCAGGGACAAAAACTGGAGTAATCACAGTCACATCTGGCAGATGCGTCCCTCCATTATAGGGATTGTTGGATACGTAAGCATCTCCAGGTTTCAGAGTTTTTCCTTTAGCTTGAATTAAACTGTTCACACTTTCGCTCATGGAACCCAAATGCACTGGAATATGGGGCGCATTAGCAACAAGTTGTCCTTGTCGATCAAAAATAGCACAGGAGAAATCGAGCCGTTCCTTGATATTGACTGAGTAACTGGTGTTTTGCAGTGTAATTCCCATTTCCTCAGCAATGGCTCGTACTAAATTGTTGAAAATTTCTAAGAGAACGGGGTCGGGGGTAGACGAGGAAGGAGCAATAACAGATGGATTTGATTCTATTTCATTCTTTAACTTCTGGCTGTCATCCTTTGTTAAAATCAGGTGATTTTGTTGCGTTAATTGTGCATACCATCCCGGCTCGATTACATTTGTCCCTGTAGGTTCAATAATTAAGGCGGCTCCGGTGATGCGATCGCCTGGTCTTAAATCATGGCGTTGATAAACAGGTGTATCGTGCCAAGTGCCTTTGGTATAGATTTTAACAGTGGCGATTAGTTTGAGCGGTGCTGTTCTGCTAAATGCAACAGTTAGCTCTTTAATCTCGCCACTTTGTCCGATCGCTTCCACTGAAGCCGCTTCAACAATCAGTGCTTTATCGGGCATCGTGAAGCCATACCGTTGGTAGTAAGCTTGCTCAAAGCGTTCTCGTAGAATAGCACAACGAGCCTCGTCGGGTAAAACTTCCTCTGGATTGCCAAAATCTACCACCAATGCGGAATCTGTACCTGCATAGCGTAAATGGACTTTGAGCAGAACTTGAATTTGAGAGCGATCGATACCCTGTTGCATCATGTCAGCATACCCTTCAGCGGAAAGTGCGCTCAGCGTTTGAGCTAACCCAGGGATTGCGTCATGAGTTAATTGAACTTCCACCGCCTTTTCTTTGAGCGATCGCACATCCGCTAAGCCAATACCATAAGCAGAGAGTACCCCAGCATAAGGATGAATAAAAATTGAAGTCATACCCAGTGCTTCAGCAATTAGACAAGCGTGTTGTCCCCCCGCACCACCAAAGCAGCACAGCGTATATTCTGTAACATCATAACCGCGTTGAATAGAGATTTTCTTAATAGCGGTAGCCATTTTGTCGATCGCGATCGCTAAAAACCCCTCAGCAACTTGTTCCGATTTGCGCTGACTTCCCGTCTTTTCAAAAATTTCTGTAGCCAATTGAGCAAATAAGTTCCGTACAATCTCAGTATCTAGTGGTAAGTTCCCTTCAGTACCAAACACAGCAGGAAAGAACGGGGCTTGAAGTTTACCCACCATCACATTGCAATCCGTCACTGTTAACGAACCGCCCCGACGGTAGCAAGCGGGACCTGGATCTGCACCCGCAGACTCAGGACCAACTCGGTAACGGTAACCGTCGAAGTTGAGAATCGAGCCACCTCCGGCTGCTACTGTATGAATTGACATCATCGGTGCGCGTAGTCTCACTCCTGCAACTTCTGTTTCAAATGTGCGCTCGTACTCTCCGTTAAAGTGTGAAACATCGGTAGATGTTCCACCCATATCAAATCCAATAATTTGATGAAAACCTGCCATTGCACTGGTTTTTACCGCTCCAACAATACCACCAGCCGGTCCCGATAAAATGCTGTCTTTGCCTTGAAATCTGTCAGCTTCAATTAATCCACCGTTGGATTGCATGAACATTAAACGAGGAGATGAAGCAGGAATCGTTGTGTTCTTATCTTTTCCTAGTTCTGCTGCTACCTGGTTAACATATCGCCGCAGAATTGGGGATAAGTAGGCATCTACAACAGTGGTATCGCCTCGACTCACAAGCTTCATGAGGGGGCTGACTTTGTGAGAGACTGAGATTTGGGTGAAACCAATATCTTTCGCTAATGCCGCAATTTGTTGTTCGTGGTTGGGGTAACGATAGCCGTGCAGAAATGCGATCGCACAAGACCGAATGCCATCATCGTATGCTGTTTGAAGCGATTGACTCAGAGCGTCGTTAATCTGAACTGGAATTAATTCTTCTCCTTGGGCAGTATAGCGTTCTTCAACTTCAATGACTCGCTCGTACAGCATTTCGGGAAGCACAATGTGACGAGCAAAAATGTTGGGACGATTTTGATAGCCAATGCGTAGAGCATCTCGAAACCCTTTAGTTATTAGCAAAAGAGTGCGATCACCTTTACGCTCTAACAATGCATTCGTCGCCACTGTCGTTCCCATCTTGACTGCTGCAATTTGTTCTGTGGGAATGGGTGCATCTGATGGAATTCCTAAAATCTCCCGGATACCTTGAATTGCAGCATCGTTGTAACGTTCTTTATTTTCAGATAAGAGTTTGTGAACGACGATTTCACCATCCGGGCGTTGCGCCACAATGTCAGTAAACGTACCGCCGCGATCGATCCAAAATTGCCAACTAGAGCGATTGGAATTGCTGATGGACAAGTGCTGTACGCGATCGAGATTCATCCTGACTTCCCTCCATTATTGCAAAGCCCAACTATGTTCTATACTTATACAGCACAATATCTTATATAGTAAAATATGTCATACTATAATATTATGAAACATATAGCTGTAAATTACCTATGGATTACCAATATGTGAAAAGCAAAATTTGGAACTAAGGCGATTGAGGAGATTTCATATCTTGCGTGATGATTTGTGAGAACTTACATCTGGATTTCTTCAAGCTTTGCGATCGTTAATTATTACAGATCTTAGCTATATCTCAATAGCTACGTGTAACCAATATATAGATTGGTTGTTAGCAGCAAGTTTAAAAGAGCTTTAAGTCTGAAAGTAATGTTTCTAAATCTCCATAGTCATAAGGTGGTCGCTTACGCACAGCTAAGACATCTACTATACTGTTTTCTTCTGTAATTGCGTACACAATTCGCCAATTATCCAACCGCAATCGCCACACTTCTGCTTCAAACTCAGGGAGATCGAGTCGTTTACTGTCAGGAGGACGAGGATTATCAGCTAAACCTTGAATTGCTTTTCTAACACGTTGCTTAATATTACCTGGAAGATTTTTAATATCGCTAAATGTTTCAGGCTGAATGTAAACAGTATAATTACTCACTTAATTCCGGCTCCACATCATCCCATTTCAACCAGCCAGCACGTAGGCGATCGCCACCTGCTGCTTTTAACTTAGCAAATGCTGTTTTTGCTATTTGCAAATCTTCCAAGGTTTCTAGCCACTCAACCAGTGCTTCCCAGTCATCATAGTTAAGAACTGCTACACGTTTACCTTTGACAGTAACAAATTGAACAGATTGCAAAGCTTCTAGCCCACTATTCATAAAATACCTCCTTCAGATGTTTATTCCAATTGCTTGCACATGGCATTTTTTAATGACTTTGGCATCAGCAATGAAATTATATCCCATTGATTGGAAGATAGGTGTGAGATGGGTGGAGAATTTTGTGCCAAGTTACTTATTGACAAAGGTACTTGAGCTTAACCTGTCAGTCATATGTTGTAGATCGGGAACGAGGGTTTGGAAGCTCCTCCTTCTAAATTATTGCAACTAATAGACATAGGCGTGGAAAAGATGTAGGGGCGCTCTTGCCGCCGCACCCCTACCAAGACTTTCTCTTACTCGAAGGGTTAGATAGCGGTAACAAGATAGAAATTAGCGAGGAATGGTGGGAAAACAAAAGAGAGGAATTAACACAGCGTTTGCGTCAAGAAAAACCATGACACTACAGATTTTCATTACGTTCCATATTGTTTCAATCGAACGCTAACCCGCATCGTTCAACAGTATAATATCTTATATAGTAAAATATACCATACTATAATATGATGAAACATATAGCTTAGGGTTGCCGATGAACTTTCAACATCTGAATCATCTTGAAGTGCGGCAAATCTGTAATTTCATGGCAGTGGTGCAGGCTGGAAACAACTTTACTGAGGCGGCAAAGCGTCTCGGAATTCATCAGCCTAACCTTACCCAAAGTATTCAGACACTAGAAAAATCATTAAGTGCCAATGCAAAAACATCAAATATCAAACTATTCGATCGCACCAAACGCCCCATTGAATTAACTGAAGCCGGTAAGGTTTTCTTAAAAGAAGTACAGTTAGCTCTCATGTATCTTGAGCGAGCGATCGCACAAGCACAACAAGCAAGTCTTGGTCAAATTGGACGTTTAATCATAGGTCTTAACAATGCTGTCGCAAACAGTATTCTACCCGAAGTGTTACAAGAGTTTCAAAAGCAATTTCCTAATGTAGAACTAGAACTCCACGAAGTCAAAATTCAACAAGAGATTCAGATGCTCAAAAATTGTGAATTAGATGTAGTGTTTCAACGCTCTCCCAGTTTTGATAGGAATGACCCAGATTTAGAGTTTCAAATTCTTCTCAATGAATACTTTGTTGTTGCATTACCAACCAATCATGCTCTAGCTAAGCAAAAGGATACTGAGATTTCTCTGAAAGTATTAGCAAATGAGACGATTATCTTGCCTCCACTTGATGTGTTGCCTTTCTACGGAGAAGTTATTACCTTATGTAAAAAAATAGGTTTTGAACCTAAAATCGCGTCTAACATTAGAGTCACTGGAGTTGTTGTACTTTTGAGTTTAGTGGCATCAGGAAAAGGTGTGTCTATTCTCCCCAATCACGTCCAAATTCTTCACCGGGAAGGCGTTATATATAAAGTGCTGAAAGATGCAACATTGGCTCGACAAATTGCTGCTGTTTGGCGAAAGAAAAATTCATCTACGGTATTACCTAATTTTCTCAAGGTGATTGAGGAGATTATATACCTGCGCGATGCTTGGTAAGAAAAATCGCTATGTCTGGGTCAGTGATGCCTTGCAAACCTGGTACAAAGGGCTAAATTATCGATCGCTTGCTGAGTTGGCGAAGTCTTTCTAATGGGAGAAGCATCAATCGCGGGATCGTGATTTGATGTTTTGGTTATCATGTTAGATTACTAACTGATGAACACTTTTGCTGCTCCGGAAGTTTTTAGATGACAAGCAACTTTCTCAACTCGCTCGAACTCAGCCAACGGTGGAATAAAACGCTGATGTTCTCCAGTCGGCAGATGAACTGGAATGGCGTTTTGGTTGAGCAGTGTCAAAGTCCTGCTTCAGCTTTTGAAATGGAACTCCCTGCCCTATCGGATCATTGGCTCTACTTACATACAGGACAGCCCGCTCCTTTAATTCAAAGACGGGACGATCGCTTGCATGAATCAATCCTTCTCAAAGGGGACAACCTCTTTGTTCCGGCTGGACAACCGAGCTATTGGCGTCAAGATCGAGATATGAGTGGTGTCATTTGCGCTCCACTGCACATCTGCTTAAAACCGGAATTAATTAGACAAGTTGCTGAAGCCTCCGACATTGATTCAAAACGGTTCGACCTCGTGCATTGTTTCGGTCAGCAAGATTTGCAACTTCATCACATTGGAATGCTGATGTTCGCGGAGTTGCGATCGGGTGGCATGATGGGTCAATTATATGCTGAATCGTTGACCCAAGTGTTAGTGATTCATTTGCTGCGGCACTATTCGACCTTGACGCAACCCATCTTGACGCAAACCATTACATCTCAGAATAGAAGCTTAACTCGCGCCCAGTTGCAACAAGCGATCGATTATATTCACACTTACCTCAATCGAGATTTGTCTCTGGCTGAATTAGCAAGCGTTGTTAACATCAGCCCCACTTACTTTGCAAGTTTGTTTAAGCAAGCAATGGGAATCTCGCCGCATCAGTATGTGATTCAACAGCGAGTAGAGAAGGCAAAAGTGATGTTGTTGAAAACGGACTTAGCAATTGCAGACATCGCTTTACAAGTCGGCTTCTCTAGTCAAAGCCACCTGACGCAACAGTTTAAACGTCTCACTGGAATGACTCCAAAGCAGGTTCGTTAATCCCATAAGAATTTGAAAAACTGCCATAAGAACTTGAAAAACGCTAAATAGAATTGAAAACTCGCTCAATGTTGATGGAGCGATCGCAGAAGTTAACTCACTTCAAGCTGCGATCGCTTCTGAATACTCTTGAAGCAAATGAGTAAACATCCTAAGAATCTGATAGAGCGTTGTAAGAATTTGAAAGAAGTTGAGTGCTGAAACTCATTAAACTTCAGAATAAGAGCGTTGGTTATCCAGACCATTGATTTGGCTCTCCAATTTTCACACGCATAAGGATTAGACGCGATGAGAAAGCAACTAATAAATCCGCCAGAACTTTATGATGGAAGACCGCACGGGATGTCCAAAGCGGTTATCGATACCGCAACGGCTACCGTTTACATTTCTGGTCAAGTTGACTGGGACATGAACCACCAAGTTTCATGCCATACCGTCGAGGGGCAACTCTCGAATGTGCTGACTAACCTAAACATCGTCTTAGATGCATCGGGAAGCTCCGTAGAAAATCTGCTTAGCCTTCGCATCTACATTCGTGGTGAATTTGGAGAATTCATCGAGACCATTGCTCCAATTGTCACGCAATATTTAGGAGAGTCGCGCCCAGCTATTACTGGCATCGGTGTTTCTTCACTGGCCTCTCCAGAAACGTTGGTTGAGATTGAGGCAACAGCAGCACTGGCGTGACCCAGTGATTTCCGAAGTAAAAAGGAGAACAATCACTATGTTATGAGCGCGGAACAAATTGCACAAGATCTGAAAGTCGAGCTAGAAGCTGTTCGCTTAGCTGCACAGCAGAATACCTAAATAAAACGGGTATTAGGTTTAGGTTTCATCCTGATGAAATTTTCAATAACAACAGCGTAGTCGATCTGAAGTTTTATCGCTACGCTGTTTTTGCGTTGTGTCAAAATTTCACAGGAAAAAACGTCTACAAAATTCATGTTTTTTCTTTCCTAAAGTAAAAATTTGAGTCAGACAAAGCAATAACTCATTGTTATTTTAATAAGATAAGCTTTATCTGGTAGACTATCAGTCTGAAAAGTGTGTCAAGAACCGACACGAGCACCTCAAGGATATTTCAATGAAACGCGATTCTATCTACTATCAGATTTTTAAGCGGTTTCCAGATTTACTGTTTGAACTAGTGAATGACCCTCCTGAAGGAGCACAAAATTATCGATTTGAGTCGGTTGAAGTCAAAGAAACTTCTTTTCGCATCGACGGCGTGTTTTTGCCGCCTGTGGACGCAACAGACAAAATTATCTTTTTTGCAGAAGTTCAATTCCAAAAAGATGAAGATCTCTATTATCGATTCTTTACTGAGTCGATGATGTACTTGAACCGAAATCGGTGGGAATATGACGATTGGTTCTGTGTCGTTATTTTTCCATCACGCTCATTGGAACCAAGTGATCGCAAAACCCATCGAATGTTTTTGAATAGCGACCAAGTGCAGCGAATTTATCTTGATGAATTGGGGGAGCCAAATCAGCAGCCAATAGGCATCAACTTGATGCAGTTGACAATTGCATCGGAACAAGAAATGGCAGAGCAAGCACGTCGATTGATTGAGCGAGTACAATTAGAGGAAACGGAGACACTGCCGAAAAACGAAATCATCGACATTATTACCACAATCGCCGTTTACAAATTTGCTTCATTGAGTAGAGAGGAAGTAGAAGCTATGCTGGGACTGACTTTAGAGCAGACAAGAGTTTATCAGGAAGCGAAAGCTGAGGGTCGCGTTGAAGGTCGCGTTGAAGGTCGCGTTGAAGGTCGCGAAGAACAGAAAGCTGAAATGTTGAGAGTCACTGTGCCTCTGTTACTTAAAATGGGAATGAGCGTAGAGCAGATTGCTCAAGAGCTGAAAGTCGATCTAGAAGCTGTCCGCTTAGCTGCACAGCAGAACACCTAAATAACGTAAGTATTAGGTTTAAGTTTTTTAATTAACAATACCTTCGCCATTTTTGAAGGGTAAAGTGGTGGTGCTTTAATGATGAAAGCCCGTTTTGCTGTTCCAAGGCAAAAATCATTAGTTTTAAAAAACAGCCTCAGGTTTTCCGGAAGGAATTTTTATTCAATAGCCTGCACGGCAAGACATTGAGATTCTGGCATTTAACCTCAAGAATACACATGGATCGGAAATTTTCGGTGAAAATGGCAAAAGTTTTTGTACCAGGCAAAAATGGCAAAATTGGTCTAGGCTTCTATATTGGCAAAGGTATTGAATTAAACAACAGCGTAGCCGATAAGATCCAATCCCACCCAACGATAAGAAATTCTTGAGAAAATGAGCAGGCTGGGAGTTAGGATCTTTTTTAGATGCCTAATATTCGCAAATATCATCACAGCAGCCATGCCTCAGCCCGACCGTTCTGCCTTACAAGCGCGAAATAGACTACTGTTTATGTTTGTGGTGCTTTGTATCCTAGATGTCGCACTGGTTATTGTTGCGAAGGATCGGTGGGCAATCGGACGCATCTTGCTGACAATTTTAGTGATGTATTTTGTTCTTCAAGGTCGCAAATGGGCAAAATACCTCCTGATGGGTATTTTGAGTTTGTTGGTTGTCGCTCTAATTGCAATGGTTGTGGCACTGAATTCCAAGCTATCCGCCTTTCTCATCGTTGGCAGTTGGATTATGGTCGTTCTCTGTGCCATTACTACGGTTTATATGGCTACGAACAAAGATTTAAATCGTTATTTTTCTTGCAGAAGGCAAGCCTATTCTCAATAGTTTCTATTGTCTAGAATAAAAACACATTTGAATGCCAGAATTATGCGATCGCTACGCTATTTTTATGTTCTACAAAAATTTAAAAGGAAAAAACCGTCCGCAAAGTGCCTGTGTAAATCGTGTTTGCTTGCGAGTTTCCAGGGTCAGTGATGACCTGCAATATTGGCGAAACTGATATGTTATCGTTGATTGGTAATTTATAAAACGCTTCGTAGTTAGTTTGGGTACTGTTAAAAAAGCCGAGAAGGTTATCTCTTTCTTGAAAGATGAGAGGTTGACCTACAGAAAACCCAAGATTAGCACCCTTTGCCAAAAAATCTGGGAATACAACACCTGCTGACCAAGAGGTAGGTTGGATATTACCAGGAAAGTTAAAGGCATAACCAAAGCGTCCAAAGAGTCCAACTTTCTTACCAAGGGCTAGCTCTAAGTTAGCACCTAAGACATTGTATTCTTCTCCATCTTGAGTTCCTCCACTATACTGAAGCCGAATTGCAAAAGTCTTAGAAGGTGAAAACTCAAGTTCAACCACACCTAAATTCGGGTCATCAAATAGACCTCCTTGCTGGCTACTGTTGGTAAAATCAGGTTTGGTGTTAGCAAGACCAGCTTGTTGTGCGCGATAGACTCCCCTAATTGTGAACGCACCTTTACCGGGATTCCAACTGATTGCTGCTCCTGCTCCGGCGCGATCGTTTGCTAGTAGTAGTTGATTGTTGACTAAGCCGTAAGTTGAGAAGTTTCTTGCACTGTTATTAGCAAAGCTGTTTTTATCTACGTAATCGGAAGCAAAGCCTTGAGGGAAGAAAGACACGCGGAAGTCTTCAAATAGCGGAAAAGTGTAACTGAGTCGGTAGAGGTTGAAGCTAGAACCAGCACCGGAGTAATCTAGGGTACTATTAACTTGTAAGAAGGTGTTAATTTCTCTGGTAGTAGCGATCGCATCAATCAGGTTTTGACCATTGTATCAACGTTTTCTAGATTAGCTAAACCCAAACCCAAGTCTTCTAAAGTGACTCCTAAAGTATCGAGTGGGAAAAAAGCCGTTCAAAGTTTTGCCGAGTTAATATAAGGGTAGGTATAGGGGGGTGTACTCCATTTAGATGCCAAGCGCCATAAGCACATTCTGTAAAAAAGGTGGGTACTAAAAATACCCACCTTTTTTACTTATGCTTGTGGTTCAAAATCTACTGTAAACCATATTCCTCCCCTGCCATCATCATCATTAAGCGGTACATAAATCTGGTTACCTCCTTTTCCTATAACATATTCATTGATTTCATCAATGAAAGTGATTTCACCTGAGAAAAGGTTATAGATGAGATTTAAAAGAATAATCAGAGCATCTTGGACAACTGGATCGTTGTCTAGTGCCGAAATAGTAATTAGTGTCTTCACACCACTAACATTGGAATCTAGTTGCCAATTCGGGTAAATATCATCGTTATTATCAATTTGAGGAGTTTTACGGGGAGAAGTATCACCAGGAAAATACACTTCTCCATAAAAGTCAGATGAACCGAAGGGAAAGTCATCAAAGTCGCCTTGGATTCGATTAAAAGTTACTTTTAACTTGCCGCGCTGGTTAATTTGGATGGTATCTTTATCTATAGAAACTCCACGATTTCTGTTATTACCTTCGTTTGTCTCTCCAACTTCGTTTAATCCATCTATAATCATTCCAATATAAGCATTCCCGCTACCAAAACTATTCCATGCAGGATTATCTGGTGATGGTAGAGTAAGATTTTGTGTTATAATTCCAGTGTTACTATTACGATTCAAATTGTTAATTCTAAAATTACCCAATAAAGTATCTTGCTCGGAGATAGTTGCATCAGAGGATAAATAAAAATTAACATCGAAGGGATATGACTTATCTGAACCTAGATTCTCAATATCGAAGGCAACACTAAAGTTATCTCCTGTATTAAATTTTTCTCCTACAACATCAAAACTTTTTGCAGTTAAATCAATTTGTCTGTCACTAGGTGGCTTTAAATCGAGAATTGCATTCGCTAAAGCAAGCATATTTACACGGCGGTATGTTCGCTGTGTATTAATAACATTGTCGTCCTCGTCTCCTATATCCACCTGTCCATTATTATTTTCATCTCCATCAAATATTGGGTCGCTAGTATCGCGTAATAGCTGGCGAAACTCAGCAGGAGTCAGTATTCTTCCAAGTTCTTGCAGTGCTAATTCTTGTGCTAGCACCACCATCCCTGCTACGTGAGGCGCTGCTTGGCTAGTACCAGACATTCTACTTAGGAAGTTGTCATTAAAAGTATTACTAGTATTTAGATCGTTATTCTCCATTCCAGCACCAGTTATTATAGCGCCTGGACCAAACACAGTTGTCAATGTTTCATGGCGTTGAGAAAATGGTGTGATGCGGTCTACATTAGTGGTATTTGCGATCGCGCCACTTACATAACTTTGAGAACCTACATTAGCATCATATACAGCCCCAATTGATAATGAATTAGGGTCAGCAGAGGGATAGGTTACACCTTGAGCAGAACCAAAGCTGAAAAAGTTGTTACCAGAAGCAGAAACAACAATCACATTTTTTCTTGCTAAAGCTTCAAGTTCATCACTTATACCTTTCTTTCTGGTTTGTTCTGCGATCTTCTCATTAAAATCTCTTGATTGAAGCGTATTGTAATTGCTACCATCACCTAGCGACATATTAACGCTCATAATGTTAAATCTTTCTGCGTTTTCAACTACCCACTGTAAAGCCTGTTCAACATCACCAAAACTAAAGGTATCTAAATTTTGTTCGAATACTTTCAAGTGAATAATATTTGCATTTGGTGCCACTCCTCTGTAAGTAACTGTATCTTTAGAACTAGTGTTGTATGTACCAGAACCAGCAGCTATACTAGTGACATTCGTGCCGTGTCCTCTATCTCCGCTATCATCTGTAGCATCTGGGTCATCGTCTGCAAAATCAAAGCTATTAGCAATACGGTTACCAAAGAAAGGATGCTGTAAGTTAATTCCTGTATCTATAATTACCGTAGAAAGGCGAGTTCCGTTATTTAACTGCCCATCTATCCCTGTAAAACGAGGATCGCTACTAAAGCTATTATCGCCTGGATTATTAGAATTTATAACTTCTATTAGTGGCAGCGATTCAGCAGTTGCTATTTCACCTGTTTCTTCTGACCCTGTAGTTGTGATAGTGACACCTGCAACTTGAATCAGTGGAGTGACAGATACGTTTAAATTGAATGCAGTACCGATATTTCCAGACGAATTCACTCGAATTCTGTAAGCACCTGATTCTAAAGTCGTATTAATCGACTCTGTTGCTGTACCAACATTTTTTGAACTCTGAATTACGTTACCATTGATGTCTAATAACTCAACATTTGCATCAGAAGTTAAACCATCAAGTGACAATTTAAACTCATTTCGCGTGCCTAAACTGAAAGAATAAAAGTCATTAGTATCAATTGTGCCTACCCAACCCCGATACAGTTTCCCACGGCTAGATACGCTAACTTTACGTGCTTTATCTATTGTGTTTCCAGCTAAGTCTTGCGGGTCTACTATTGATTGTTCATACTCTTCTAGAGACTTAGCTGCATATTCTTCTAACTGCTGACCTTGTTGTGAACTACGCCAGTCTCTATCTGGATTAATCAAATCTTTAAGTGGTGCTACTTGTGCTTTTGCACCTTGTATCTGAAAAACCATGTCATTGTAGTCGCGGTCTGAGTTTTGATTTAGCCACAAATCTTCAAAGGCAAAGGAATTTCCATCTGCTACTACGTTAACAACCTGTGCCATCTGAACTGTACTATCAAGATTCACTTCTGGCATCGAAAACATCGGACGGTTCTTAGCATTATCAGGATTACGCAAAACATCCTGCACCGTACCGTTAGAAACGAGCATGATACCGAACTGTTCACCAGTTCGCATTGAGAATTTCTTTACACCTTGGTATTGTCCCGCATTAAAATTGCGTTCACTAGGACTGCCATCAAACCTTGCTCCCTCGGTGCGGTCTGAAATGACAATGTGTCCAAGGTCAGAATTCGTTGAAGCTCGAAGTGCAGCTTCCTGTACAAACAATTTAGACCCAATCCCATACCGCTCAATACCTTGCAAGCTAAAGATGGCTAATTCACCTTGATACTTGCCGCCATCAACAAGATAGTCAAAGCTAACTTCTCCAGTTTCACCCACAGTAAAAACTCCAGTACTAAAGCTTGAAACTGGTGAATCTAATGTAGGTAGGCTAGAAACAGAAAGAGGACGCGGATTTGACTGAAGTGAGTTAGTAAGTCCGTATGCAGTTACTGACGGTAAACCCGATGCGTCCAATCCTGGCAGTACACTTCCCATAGCATTGGCATCAAAACTCCCGCCTGATAGATCAGAAGCATCCAACATAATTAAACCTCAAAGTAATTTTTGTAGTCGTTATTGTTCTGAATTGATAGCATTGAAACTTGCACAGCTAACAATTCCGTTGTCTCTCAAGCTTTTTGGTTGATATTACACAACTGCTCGTATTAAAGTTCTCCTAAGAAAACAGAATGGTTTCTTTCATCCATAATGGGCGAGCGCCCACAAACAGCTTTCATGATCCTGAGCAAACATTTTGCTACCCCGATTCCTGCTCAGGACTACCTAAAACTTAGAAAGAGGGAGCGCTGATTTGCAGCGAAATTTCGGTCAGCACTCGACGAATTGCCAATTTCGATTAACATTATTTTTAGAGAGAAGTCATCTTCTAAGAGGCTACCAAAAATAAATTATCCAAAATCAATTACCAACAAGCTGGTGCACCAAGATCAAAAAGTTTTTTGGATATAGTGGCTTGGACTTGATCTCGCTCCTCAGAACTTTCGCTTGTCACAAACATCGTCACGAGCGAACTGCCACCACAAGCACCAGTGAATCGTTGAGTGCTAGGGTTGCAAAAAACTAAAACACCAGTTTTGCCAGTAAATGCTTTGATAAAAGTGCCTTCCTTAGTTGTCCCAAAACCCATCCGCTCCATGACCTTTGCAGCAATGTTAGAGCAGTCACTCGGTGGGTATGGGATTGCACTGGATCGCCAGCCCATAGCTGGAACCGCTCTCGCCGATGTATTAGGAAGAAAAGAAGTAGATAAAAAAGTTGTAGTTCCTAAGAGTAATGCAAGAGTAGTTCTCGTAACAAATTTCATCTTTTGTCTCCAAAAAAACGTAACCCTGTTGTTATCTTGCTTGCAAAATATAGTTGCTGCTGTCACTGTAATCGTAAGAAGCACTAGCAGGACAAGCCCCAAGAGAATCTCCTCCAGCAAAAGCGAGTGCCTGACATTTACTGCGTAATTACATACAAAGCCTCTGATAGTAGAAGAACTATCCTTTCGTAAATTCCCAGAGATAGCATCAGTAGTGCGGATTGCAAACTAAGTTGGTTCGGCGCGTTTCAAGAGAAATTCACTTCCAGAAATACTTCGCTTGAAACTGAGAGCGTTATCTCACCATAACCTCAAACATTACTCTTTAACACATTCACTTAGTTATCAACAATTTTGTTTCCTTGGATAGTACTTTAGAAAATATCAGAGCCTAAAGTTCAGTATTGACATAAATTTTCTTATCATCAATACCTTTGGAAAACAAATAAAGCCTGTTGTTAAAACTGACAGCCGACACAGCCGTATCAGTAGTCCCATTACTTGGTATTGGACTCCAACCACTCCAAGAAGTGCCATTAGGCGATGTATTGACGTAAATTTTTTGATCGTTAATCCCTTTAGAAAACAAATAAAGTTTGTTGTTAAAACTGACAGCTGACACAGCTGCATCAGTAGTTCCATTACCCGGTATTGGACTCCAACCACTCCAAGAAGTGCCGTTAGGCGATGTATTGACGTAAATTTTTTGATCGTCAATCCCTTTGGAAAACAAATAAAGTTTGTTGTTAAAACTGACAGCTGACACAGCTGCATCAGTAGTTCCATTACCCGGTATTGGACTCCAACCACTCCAAGAAGTACCGTTAAGCGATGTATTAACGTAAATTTTCTTATCATCAATACCTTTGGAAAACAAATAAAGTTTGTTGTTAAAACTGACAGCCGACACAGCTGCATCAGTAGTTCCATTACCCGGTATTGGACTCCAACCACTCCAAGAAGTACCGTTAAGCGATGTATTGACGTAAATTTTTTGATCGTCAATCCCTTTTGAAAACAAATAAAGTCTATTGTTAAAACTGACAGCCGACACAGCTGTATCAGTAGTCCCATTACCCGGTATTGGACTCCAACCACTCCAAGAAGTGCCATTAGACAATGTATTTATATAAATTTTCCGATCGCCAATCCCTTTGGAAAACAAATAAAGTCTATTGTTAAAACTGACAGCTGATACAGCTGCATCAGTAGTTCCATTACTTGGTATTGGACTCCAACCACTCCAATTGGCACCGGCTTGTGTGACATATATTGGTTTTTTAGTTGAAAATCTATTTTGAAGAACAGCATTAGCAGTCCCAGACGCTTTGTAATTTAACTTAGAGACAGGTGTAATATTTCCTACTGCTACAGAACCAGTCAGCGCGATCGCACTACCAAGCGCTAACGACACGAAAAGTTTGATATTCATAGATGTGTTGTGATGAAATGCCACAAACTTGTTAGCAGACTTTAGATTGAACTAAAATGCATTACTGTCAAAAAATCACGCACCCTGCTGCATTAGTCGTTTCTAAATGTTAGTACGGTCTATCAAGTTATCTATAAGCCTATTTGCTCTAACCATAGGACATGAACAATAACAATATAACTGTAGCAAACATTGCTCATTGAAGTCGAATACATTCTTGCCAATTTAAACTTGCAATTTTGAACACGATCTTGCTACATCTTGCGAAATTCTTTAGGTGTAACCCCTGTATGTTGGCGAAAGTGCTTGGCAAAGTGGCTCTGGTTTGCAAATCCGCATTCTATCGCCACGTCCGTAACCGTTCGCTTTGTATGCTTCAACAACTGCTTTGCCCGTTCTACCCTCTGTTGAATCAAGTATTGATGAGGAGCCATTCCTGTAGATTGTTTAAACAGACGACAAAAATAGTAGTGACTGATATTCAATTTAGTAGCAATTTTCTCCAATGATAATTTCTCTTTATCAGTTAAATGCTCGTTGATATATTCAATAGCTTGCTTTAATTTGTCTTTGGGTAAACCATCTTCATACTCTCGAAGCTTGTGTTCGCGTGTTGAGTAATGCCGCAGTAAATGAGCCGATAGCGCGGTTGCCATTGAATCTGCATAAAAGCCAGTTCCACTTCCATGAACATCTAAATCTGATTTGAGTGCTAGACAAATCTGATAAATTAGGAAATCCTGTATCTTTGGTTCAAATAAAATTTCAACGCAATCCGGATCGATTGCCTCGTGAGCAACATGAGAAACAAATGTAGGCTCAAGATAGAAATGAGTGAACTCAATCTCTTTATCCCAACAAATTTTACAATCTTGGCTTGCAGGAAATATTTCAACGCAGTTATCTATATAGTCGCTTGGATAATACTGCACCGTTTGTAAACGACCCTCGAAAACAAATTCTACTTTTACTGTTTGAGGCGGAACTACAGCAGTAATAATGTGTTGCAGACTAGTAAATTCTGGTAATTCCAAAGCTGGCTGACGAAAATGTGCTACATGAATATTGTTCCATCCCGAATCATGACTTGTCCAAAGAGGCGGGTTTGGCATAACTGGTAAAGTCGAATCTTTCTGCAAATGATCGATAACCAAAGCCTGCTCTGACATCGCTTTCTCCTCTACGAGTTGATTACACTTCTTGCAAAAGTCTAAAAAGGTAAATAATTAACCGCAGATGCACGCTGATGGACGCGGATAAATTTATAGATGTTTTGGCGCTCGCCCTTTGAGCAGCTCTCTTCAAGAACTTTGCAAGATAATGCTCCTTGAGCGATCGCATACAATGAAACTGATACTAAGTTGAAACAAGGATGCGACAAATAGTTGATTGAGATTAAGTCCGAGCACGGTTGACTCAATCCAAAATCTAAAATCTAAAATCCAAAATTGTACAGTTAGTTAGTAACTTGGCAACAACAGAAATCCGCTTGAGCAACATCCTCTTCTTGAAAGGTACTCGATCTTGCCCATATACCTGCAATTATTGTCTTGTCTAAATAAAAATCCTTGTCTTGAGCTGTCAATGAAGCAATATCTCCTATACCACTTGCGAACGTTCGTTCACCAACCTTCTGTATCAGTGATTTTCCTTTCAAGGCAGGGTAAAATTTTCCAAATTCTCCACAAGCCTGAGAACAACTTTGCCCGTTTCCTCGATCTAAGGTAGTTGAGCCTCTGTCATACACAAAGTTTCGACGAACAGCGCCAACGAGTCCAGGAGCAGTAGCAATCTCAAAGCCGTCTGGTGTATATGTACCTGTATAGTTCGTCTGATAAGGGTGCTTCGCTAAACAATAAGCTTCTGCTGTTGCTGTTGTGTAATCTGACCAACCTAAAATTGGTGTCGCTGCTTTAGACAGTTGCATGGTCAGTGCAGTGCATACAATAAACGTAAGGAAGCCTAGTACTATTAACAACAATCTTTTCATGTGTTCTCCAAAATTTGGAACCGATCGCCGTTGCTGTCACTATCAATTTAATTCAGAGGCAGAAAAACTCTGATAAATTGATAACCTCTGAAACTTTACATTTAAGAAATTACACCAAAATATTTGTTTCGGCAACTACCTGAGTGATAAGAATTCCAAATATACCTCTGTATTGCTCTGAAAAACTCAGAATCAGTATGTAACCTGGGTCTAAGGGATAAACAAAGCTTGACAACCGGGCTAAGAAGTAGTCCATCGACGCGGACTCTGTTTGTGTAGCCGTAATTTCTCATCTTCTCTTCTACTAAGATAGATAACAAGGCAACGCTTATAATCAACTATGTCAACTACTATTACTGATATTGGTACTCTCATTACCCGTCACCCTGGAATTCATGGGGGCTGTCCGATTATTGCTGAAACTGGTGTCACAGTGCGACGAATTGCTATTTGGTATAAACAAGGTTTGAGAGCAGAAGAGATTGCTGCACGGATTGGGCATTTAAGCATTGCACAAGTTTATGCGGCATTAACGTATTATCATATAAATCGAGAAGAAATTGATAATGATATTGCTGAAGAAGAAGCAGAAGCTGACCGGATAGAGTCATTACATAAAGCTAGCAGACAGTCATGAGTCGAATTCGTTTGTATATGAACCAATATTTTGAGATTAGTTGCAGCTAAATCAGCGGAGGAAATGGAAAACCAAGTAGAGTTTCTTAGCACTTGGATAGGGGAATAAATAACTGAAAGAGCTATAAATTTACGCTATCTGTAGTGTAGAAGGCTCTGGTAAAGGCTTACCGATTTGCTCATAGGCATACACCAGATCTTCTAAAATTTCCTTAGCGTTCTCAAGTGCTTCTTCATAAGTTTCCCCATGTGTCCGGGCGTATTTCCCCCATTCCGGTAAACTAGCAACATAAGCCCGATCGTCCTCAGACCACTGAATCAAAATGCTATATTTCATTATTATCCATTCCCTTACTCTAACTGTTCTAGTTCTTCTAGTGCTGCTATTACATCTTTTTCCTGGTAAGATTTTGCATCTTTGCCATCTTTACCAGAAAGGACTACAGGATTTGGCAAAAGTGGATGAATTCAGTAGGAATGACTGCCTTTCCCCCGTTTAGGCAACAGTGTAAATCCTGCTTTCTGCAACATCTGTTTCAATTCTCTAACTTTTTTGGGCATATTACGGAATATAACAAAGCAACTAGAGCGATCGCCCAACCCGCTAACCCAAATATTGCTAGCAAGTAATACTCTAAATTAAGTGGCGTAAGCGACAGAAAACAAATAATACGACACTATATATCCTCCCTAACTTAGATCACTCATTAAAATCTTCAAATGCAGTCGGTTCTACTACTACTATTCTATTCATTCCATATTTTCTACATCAACCTCAATCAAATTAGATCCATTCTTAACGTTTTCTATCGCATGCAACAATCTTTTTCGATTAGCTGCTGAAGCCATCAAATAAGCACTTTCATCAACTTCATACACAACAATCTCTATTTCTTTATCATGATAAGCAGCTTTCAATGCATTGATAAAGTTTTGGTCTAATTCACTAGCATTTAGACGATAAACTGTATGCATAACTATAAGTGACTTTTGCCCACTTGAACTCATAATTATAATCCATTAGCTCTAAATCATCAGAATTCTTAATTCCCCTCTGTATTACTCCAGAAGGCTCTGAATTTCTATGTAAACTGAGTATATGGATGATAGGAGGAAAGGCGGATGTTCCCACGCGACTTTCTGGCGCAAATGGCTCGTAACTATGAACTCTCTAAAGAGCAGGAGGAGGTTTTTCTGCTTCGCTACGGCGAGGAACTGAATTATCACGATATCGCTAAGAAGTTAAATACATCTGAAGGCGCTTGCTTGAAGCGGATGGGACAGGTGTACAACAAGTTTAAAGTGAGTGGTAGCAGTCGCGGTAAAGAGAATCGACTCCGAATTTTTCTTGTCGAGCAACTACAACAGGGTGTAACACAATCGTCTTTAGAGTCAACGACTTTTACAGAAACTCCTCAAGATCCTCCCGTTATGACTATGGTTTCTCCTGAAATTATAGTCCATCAAGTTACAGAAAGTAGAACTACCTCATCACCTATCTACGAAAACTTACCCAAGCGAGAATGTACTAATTTTATTGGTCGCCGTCAAGAATTGGCTCGCTTGTTAGAACTGCTTTCTTTCGAGCATCCAGCTCATTTGATTAGTGTTGATGGTGTTGGGGGTGTGGGAAAGACAACACTTGTCTTGGAAACCGCTCATCTTTGCCTCAAGGCTAGTACTCCCGGTTCAGGAGTGCTAACTTTTAAGGAAATAACTATACCAACTTTTGAGGCAATTATTTTTACATCAGCTAAACAGCAGTATTTGAAAGCTTTACGTATTTTGCCTCGTCTCAAACGCGAACGTAATTTACGAGATATATACCGAACGATCGCTCATACCCTAGAACGCCCTGAAATTAGCTACAGATCTCCAGAGGATCAGCTTGACTTGATTCGAGATAGCTTAAAGCAACAGCGAACTTTGCTGATTGTAGACAATTTGGAAACTATCGAAGATAAACAGGAATTATTAAGCTTTGTATACGACTTGCCACGTACAGTTAAAGTTATCCTGACTACACGCGAACAGGCTCTGTTTGTCCCAATCCGTTTGGAATCGCTAGGGAAAGAAGATGCTTTAAACTTAATCGCATACCAAGCAGAAGAAAAAGGGGTAGAGCTAAAGCCCGATGAAATTCAGTTACTGTATGAGAACACCCATGGTATCCCGGCAGCAATCGTTTATACTGTTGGTCAGTTAGCAGCAAAATATACACTGGACTATGTGCTGACAAAATTAAAAAGCGCAGACGGTGATGTCGCTCGCTTCTGTTTCAAGACTTCTGTGGAACCTTTGCGAGGAAAACCGTCTCACAGAATACTCATGACACTATCGTTATTCTCCAAACCAGTTGAGAGAGAAACCATTGCAGCAATTGCTATGGAGGACTCGATTCATACTGATGAAGGATTAGCCAAACTTCAACAACTTTCGCTAGTTCGTCAGCAGGACGCACGTTATAGCTTACACCCTTTGACTCGCGAGTATGCGGCTGCCGAACTCACAGCCAATCCTGAATTTGAACAGCCCGTGCGATCGCAGTGGGTAAAGTGGTATTTAAAATTCTCCCAGGAATATGGCAACATCGATGAAAAAAAATGGTATTCCGAATACAGCCACTTAGATTTGGAATGGGAGAATCTTCAAGATGTGATGAAATGGTGCAGGGAAAAGAGAAAATATGACGACCTCCTCAGTTTTTGGCGACAAATTAAAGGATATACTCACGTGCGAGGATATTGGGATGACCGCTTGGTGTGGACGGATTGGTTGCTTGAGGCTGCAGAAGAACGGGGCGAGCGATCGACATTAGCGGAAATCCTGTATGACAAAGGTTGGACGCTCACTTTGACAAGACAGCCAAAATGTTTGGAAGAAGCAAGCGCACTTTTACAACTGGCTTGGGAGTTACGAAATCATCAAGACATCACCTTCCAAGTGGAATTGGTAGCTAGGATGGTTGTTCTCTCCATCCATCAAAACAAATTTGACGAAGCATATGACTGGATGAAAATCAAGCAAAATATGCTGAAACAGTCTGGGTTAGAAGAGTTAGAACGTCAGCGACAGCACATTCAAACCCTTTATTATCAAGCTAAAATTTTCTTCCTTAATGAGGATTATATTCAAGCAAAAAAACTTTACCAACAGGCACTAAAACAAGCCAAGGATATAGGATGGCAACGGGCAGAGATTGCCATTCAAAACTGGCTAGCCGACATAGCAATTGAGGAAGGAAATTTAGAGGTTGCTCAACAAATCTTGGATCGCGGTTTCCCTTTAGCAGAGCATAACAAAGATAAGCATTCGATTGCCTTTCACCAGCGTTCCTATGCTTACCTGTCACAGCGACAAGGAAATTTGGAAAAAGCTCGTAACTGGGCTAAAGAAGCAGCTTTTAGTTTTGAGAGTTTGAAAATGATACCGGAAGCAACGGAAATGAGAACCTTGCTCCAGAATATTGGAGGTGTCAATTGATGAATATGGTTACAGGTCTGCACAAGCACTTGCTTGCTGTAATTTATTGTTAGGGAGGACAAAACTTTGAGATTTTTGGACTTCCTCAATTAAGAGTACGCCAAAATGTTCTGCCAACAATGTTTTGGTGTCAGAAATTGCTCTTTCTAAAGCTCGTTGGTCTATCTCACTCCTAGAATTTAAGTTGGGGTTGTGATGCACAAAGTAACCAAATAACCACTCGCAATCCCAGGCGTATTTGCGAGTGTCCAAGATGTGGTAATGCCAGACAATATCGATTTCGCAGGTAGGGACAATTGTACTATTAGGGTAGAGGTAGATTAAATGCAGAAACATTTTGTAGCGAGCGATCGCTTTTGCTGGTATTGGAGGAACGAACTTTCGTGATGCAAATTTAACAGAAGCTGACTTTACCAGAGCAGAACTGAAAAGTGCCAATTTTCAAAGGGCTAATATCACTCGCACTCGTTGGTCTCAAGCTTGTAAGCTGGAGTGGGCTAAGGTGGATGGGACTATTTTGAGCAACTCACAAGTACGGGGAGTACTGGTTTCTGGAAAAGGCAATTATGAATCTTTTATGGGATTAAATTTTCAAGGTGCAAATCTTGCTGAAGCAGAACTTGTGAATGCAAATTTTACAAAAGCGAACTTAAGTTATGCAACTTTTGCTGGAGCAACGCTTATCAATGCTAATTTTACTCAAGCCGACTTGAGCCGTGCCACTTTTGTAAAAGCCAATCTACAACGTGCAAACTTGTCAAAAACCTTAGCCCTAAGTACAGTATTTTGTGAAGCGAAGCTTACAGCTGCTTGTATAGAGTCATGGACTATAGATGATACCACATTACTTGAAGAATCCTTATGCGATTATGTTTATTTGAAGGAGAACGAACAAGAACGTTATCCGAGTAGTGGCAAATTTGCCCCTGGAGATTTCGAGAAACTATTTCAAGAAGTTATCAATACTGTCGATCTGATTTTTCATAACAGTATTAATAAAGAAGCCTTTATTTACTCATGGCAGCAATTATATATTGAAAATGAAGGAATAAAGTTAGATATCAAAGGTATTGAACGGAAAGGAGATGATATAGTTCTTGTTAAAGTTCATGTGCCACCTACAACTGACAAAGAGAAAATTCATACTAGCTTTTTTCAAAATTATGAGATTGCTCTCAAAACAACTATAGAAGATAAATATCGAGCTTTATTGGATAGTAAAGAGGAAGAAACAGCCAGAGAGCGTCAAGATTAGGAGAAATTATATAAGCTTCTTGACTCAATTTTCAACCCACTCCATGGTATCAAAATTAAGAGCAAAGTTGTTATTATCAAGTTAGGTGAAGGAGACTTTAACACTGGTTTTCCAGTCACGCTCCAGATTGGAGAAGAAAAAAAACACCCAACAGTGGAGTGTAAGGGTAAGCTACCTCCAGATTTGTATATTCCAGAGTGTTACAATAAGTGGCAATTAGCTTATCGCAAAAGCGTCAATGCTGCCTTTCGCTTGGACGTTCCAGAAACGCAAATTACTAATTTTAGCAATAGTCATTTTTATACGGAATGCTGTGAAATGGCCCAGAGTCTGAAAAAACATTTCAATTTATGGCTCAATTCCGAGGAGTTTCGCCCTGTCAAAGAGCAAATGCTCGTAGAACTAAATCCAGTCGATTCAATTCGGATAATCTTGCAAACAGAAAATGAGTTACTTCGTCGCCTACCTTGGCATCTCTGGGATTTTTGTGAGCGCTATTCAAAAGCTGAAGTTGCAATGAGTAACACAGTCTATCGAGCGCGCGATCGTAACAAAATTCAACATTCTATATCTTCTAAATCTCAAGTCACAATCTTAGCAATTCTGGGTGATAGCTGTGGAATCAATATTCAAAAAGACAAAGTTTTGCTAGAACAATTGACTGATAACACAGAAATTAAATATTTAATAGAGCCAACGCGACAGGAGATTCAGGAGGAACTTTGGAACCAAACTTGGGATGTTCTCTATTTTGCCGGTCATAGTTTAAGCAGTACGGATACCAAAATCGGTTATTTATGCATAAATAAAACTGATAATTTGACCATTTCCGATCTAAAATATGCTCTGGAAAAGACAATTGAAAATGGTTTAAAGCTAGCGATTTTTAACTCTTGTGATGGTTTAGGATTAGCGTTCAATTTAGCCAACTTACAGATTCCACAGATGATTGTCATGCGCGAGTTTGTGCCAGATGAAGTTGCCCAAGAGTTCTTAACAAACTTCTTGAAAGCATTTGTAAGTGGAAATTCACTTTATCAATCAGTACGTAATGCACGCGAACAGTTACAGCACTGGGAAAATAGATTTCCATGTGCAACTTGGCTACCCGTGATTTTTCAGAATCCATCACAAATTCCCCCATTCTGGCAAGAACTACAAGATTTTAAATAAGAGATGTCATGCAGGACACTGTGAGAGATCTCAGCATTTGAGAGGCGGAAACCACTGACAAGGGAGGAAGGAGTGAACGAGTTTGATGTCGTTAGAGGAGCAGATGCACAAGTTCAGCAAGACATTGCTTATTGGGAGGACAAGGCTGATGATTATGTGAACGAATTTTTCGATAATCAAATAGAGCGTGTGTATGGTACGCAGTTTGGTGATAATCTAGCAATTATTGCCGATATTGCCGAAAATGTGGTGATAGATCCAGAAACTTTTAGAGGTGTGCGAGATAAAGAGGGTAGGTTACAAGCAGCAGCCATTATTCGGCAAGAAAGAGATTACCTAGAAGTTGACTTCATGGCAACAGCACCTTGGAATATCTTGCGAAATCAGCCGGAAAGTCTAAAGGGTGCTGGTACTTCGATGATAGAAGAGCTAACTAAGGAAAGCAGAGACTTAGGTTTTGGAGGTCGCTTGAAACTGTATGCTATTCCACGAGCTAGACAATTTTATGCAAATATTGGCTTTGTAGAAACCAATGAAGGAGACTGGGAGCTAACTCCAGAAGCGGCTGGAAGGTTTTTGGAGGAGCAAAGACGGTTTAGGCAAACTGGAAGGAAGTAGAGTTGTAGTAAGTAAGAGCGGGATTTGATATGACTCAACAATTAACTGATGAGGAAATCATCAAAAAACAAGAACGACTTTTAGAACTCGAACAGAACTGCTCAACTGGTAGACTTGGGACACCTGATGAGCAAAAGCAGAAGATTGATACACTGTTAGCAAGGGCTAAAGCCAGGAAGCACAAGGCTAAGAATAATGGCTAATAGCTAATGGCTAATAGCTATTAGCTGTTGGCTATGACACCAATATTCAATCACCGCAAATTCACAATTTTTTCGCTCTGGAACCGGAGAGCATAAACAAGGTTCTTAATAGCTGTTCCTTTAACAGCATATAGTTGGGCTTTGATAACGACATCCTTACCTTGGCGTTGCTGTCCGGCTACCTGAACTTCAAAAAAATGCAAGCGGTAAGGTGTATCAGTATCTGCATCTATAAAAATAGCTGACTTCGTGCAAACTTCTTCGTTTAATTGAGTGTCTAATCGTTCTGACGGGGCGACAATACAGCCTAAAAATCTTATTCAGCAAAGAGTGTAGCGTTTTGTGGTAAAAAAAGATAGGTCTACTTATGTCAACAAGACCTATCAAATGAAAATGTTACCAGAATTATACCAGAGCCACTTGAAGAGTCAACTGGGTCTTGCTGAATATTTATTGCTTCAACTCTTAATTAGCTTGTTACAATCGATTAAAAAGGTAAGTCTAGAAACCCTAGCAACAGCACTCCCATTTCCGATTTTATTTGAGAGTAGAAGAAAGAAAATTCAAAGATTCTTGTCTTTGCCTTGTTTAAGGATTGAAAAAATTTGGTTTCCGATTCTGACCTTGTGGCTAGAAACACAGCTACAAAGCTATCAAGTTATTTATCTAGCAATTGACCGGACAACTTGGGGAAAAGTGAATCTATTAATGATTAGCTTGATTTGGAATAAAAGAGGGATTCCGATATATTTTGAACTCTTACCTAAGTTAGGAAACAGTAATTTGGAAGAACAAAAAGCAGCTTTACTAAAAGTCTTGTCACTTTTTCAAAATTATAAAACTGTGGTTTTAGGGGATAGATAATTTTGTTCGGTAAAACTCGGAAACTGGCTACAGGAGCAGAAAGTTTATTTTTGTTTACGTTTAAAAAAAGATACATTTATTGAACGGGGAGATGGGATTTGGCAAGAGTTAGATGATTTAGGTTTAAAGCCAGGAGTTTCTTTCTACTTACAAGGAATGAAGATAACAAAATCTCTGAAGTTGGAGGGATTTAAAATAGCCTGTAAATGGAAACGAAAATATTTAGGAATAGCGCCAGAAGAAGGATGGTTTATCCTGACCAATCTAGATTCTCTAGAATCAGCTATTAAGTCCTATAAAAAACGCTTTAATATTGAAGAAATGTTTCTCGTTCCCCACCACTACGAGCTAAAATTGCAATTGGGTCTTTTTCATCGTTGAGAATATTCAGCCATTCAATAAAACTTGAATAATCAGGACGCGATCGCGACATTAACCGATTCGCAAACACTGGAAATAAATAAGTTGATGTATAAATTTTATCTAAGCGCGGAAACGAAGACAAAGGCTTAAAAGCACATTTCTCTTCAGCTTCTTTTACACCTTGAGTATAGACAAGTTGATAGATACCCCCATCAAATGTTAAGCGACCAATGGGGAACCAAAAGCGGCTAAAGGGGTCTTGCCAAGCTAAAAACAGTGTTTTTGGTGTTTTCAAGGTAATGTTTCCCTCAAGGTAAGTAGCCTGTGAAAGTTTATTTCAAGAATGGATTGTTTCATTTGAGGATGCTGCATAAGCTTCTTGAGTGACAAGCAGGATTGGGAATTCCAAGGTCATAAATTGGAGCGAACGCACAGCTACCACATTAGAACAAAATAATGTTATGTTTTCCTACCACACTCGGTCAATTGTCTAAATTTTTCAACATAACCCATCATTTCTAATTTGTTCGCCAGATACTATCACAAAAAGCTACTCATGTCAGCATTGAGTCAGAAATGTCGCCTGATGAGGTTTTATGAGCTTAGGCAGAGCAATTCTCTTAATTACTCTGGTGATTCCTGGTGTGTTGGTTACGGGTTCATCACTTTACTCTTTCAATCTTGATTATCTAGCCATGCAAAGAACCGAAAGGTACGTAGAAAGGTTGGTTAGGGAAGGAAGAAACAATGAAAGACAGTTGGATATTGCCTATCATCGCAATCTAGTTCACCGCATAAACGCACTATCCAATGGAACTTGGGGATTTATTGGTGCAGTGATCGCAGCGATAGGCATTCATGGAATTGCCACTACCAAAGATGAGACAATCCAAGATCAAAAGAAAGCCTCAAAATAATTCGTAATTCGTAATTCGTAATTATTAAGTGACTAGTTATGAATTGCGAATTTTTGGATATCAGCCAGAGAGCGATCGCGGTAACGCCCGTAACGCTCCTGTTTATTTTTAATTTTCTCTCCCAGGTCTGGCAGTATACCAAAGTTAGGTGGCATTGGCTGGAAATGCTTGGGTGAAGCCGAACTAATAAATTCAAACAGCGACCCCATCATTGTTGTATTGGGTAAAGTCAAAGGTTCTTTACCCAAAGCAACGCGAGCTGCATTGGTTCCCGCCAACCAGCCACCTGCAGCAGCTGCGGTATAACCTTCAGTTCCAATGAGCTGTCCCGCAGCGAACAAAGTCGGGCGCTGTTTAAATTGCAAATTAGGGAGCATCAACTGGGGAGCATTAATAAAAGTGTTGCGGTGCATCACTCCCAACCGTACAAACTCTGCATTTTCCAAACTGGGAATCAACCGAAAAACACGTTTTTGCTCACCCCATCGCAAATTAGTTTGAAATCCTACCATATTCCAAAGCTGTCCGGCTTTGTCTTCTTGCCGCAACTGTACCACGGCATAGGGACGTTCTCCAGTGCGACTGTCTGACAACCCTACGGGTTTCAAGGGACCATAACGCATGGTATCTTCTCCCCGTCTTGCCATTTCTTCAATTGGCAAACAACCTTCAAAAAATTTTGCGGTTTCCCTCTCAAAATCTTTTAATTCCACTTGTTCGGCGGCACAAAGTTCTTGCCAAAACCGCAAGTACTGCTCTTTATTCATCGGACAGTTGAGATATGCGGCTTCACCCTTGTCGTAACGAGAGGCAAGAAAAGCAATATCGCGATTAATCGATTCTCCCACAATAATCGGACTGGCAGCATCAAAAAAGCTGAGGTATTCCATCCCGGTGAAGCGGTGCAAATCTTCTGCCAAGTCTGGGCTGGTTAAAGGACCTGTTGCTAAAACAACAATGTCCTCCGGTATAGCACGTAATTCTTCCCGACGCAGTTCAATCAAGGGATGGCGAGCTAGGGTTTCTGTTAAATCAAAGCTAAATTGTCCCCTATCTACAGCAAGCGCTCCACCTGCAGGGACTGCGTGTTCATCGGCTTTTGATATTACGATAGAACCAAGTTGGCGCAACTCTTCATGCAACAGACCCGTTGCGCGATCGCTTGCCATTGCCCCAAATGAATTGCTACATACCAATTCTGCCAAATGTTCCGTATGATGAGCACCACTCAATTGTTTTGGACGCATTTCCCACAGAATGACAGGTATCCCAGCTTGGGCTATTTGCCACGCTGCTTCTGTCCCAGCTAGTCCACCTCCAATAACTTGAATCGGTTGTTTTTCCATACTCATTAAACGACAACAATTGGCGGAGTTTATCACACCTATATCAAGTATACATGGTATATTAGGTAACGGCTGTAACAATCTGGGATCTGGCTTGGCTCCACTTGCGCTTGCGGAGTATGTTGAGAACCCGCTTAAATTGCTCAAACTCTTCCCGGCTCAATTCTGTTTTGCTCCATGCTTCTCGTTGCATTAAGCCTTCAAACCAGTCATTTAACTTGGGGTAATCGTTAAGATTTTCACCAGACTTCACCAATAAAGATATGGCTCCTCCTACAACGATATCTCCTAAGGTTAAGCGATCGCTTCCAAAATAAGAATTCTCTCCTAAAATTTCTGTCAAAAAGTTGAAAACTTTATTTACGTGTTCCTTCGCCTGCACAAATTTAGGAGAGCTTGCATCTTCGTACATTAGTGTAATTAGCTGAGGTAAAAGCTCATTATTAGTTACCATTTGTACTGTTCTTACTGTAGCCAATGCTTGGGCTTCTTTAGGCAACATTGCAGGTGTTGGATATTTAGCTTCTAAATAATCCATAATTGCTAAAGATTCTATAACCTGAAACCCATTATCAATGATGACGGGAACGTGATGAAAAGGGTTAATTGCTAAAAACTCTGTTGCCATTTGGTCGCCATTCAAGTTTAGCAAAATAGGCTCAAAAGGAATGTCTTTTTCTAGTAAAGTTATCCATACACGACGCGCCATTGGGGATCGAGGATTGTAGTAAAACTCAAGCATGAAAAATTCCTCCTAATAATGTTACACTTTAATCAGACCATTCGGTCTTTTATTTGACATACGAAGATATTTCGTTGTATCAAACACTTATGGTTCTCGCAAACTAGGCATTAACGGAAATGTTTTAATTCTTCCTCTGCCATATGCCAAACATTTTCCTCTGCTGGAAATAAACTTTGTTCGACATCTTCTTTGTATTGTTGTATGACTTGAGCCGTCAAAGTTTGATAATCCTGATATTGTTTTGCCAGTTTTAGCTTGCGGGGTGTTATTCCTAATATGTCGTTCACAATAAGAACTTGCCCATCCGTAAACCTACCAGAACCAATTCCAATGGTGGGGATACTTAGTTTTTCAGTCACGATTTGACCGAGTTCTTCAGGAATCAGTTCCAAAACAAGCATTGATATACCAATTTTTTCCAGCGCGATCGCACCTTCAATAATTGCATTCGCTTGTTCAAAACTTTTTCCTTGTACCCTCTTCTGCGGTTGAGTTTGTGGCAGTAAACCAAGATGACCGCAAACTTTTATATCATGTTCGATCAGATGCTTGATGACTTTTTCTCGAACACCTTCTAATTTAACAATATCTGCTCCATGTGCTAAAAGTTTTTTGGCATTATCGAGTGCTTGTTCAGGAGTTTCATAGGAATTATAGGGCAAATCACCAAGAATATACGCTTGGGATACTCCTCGTCGAACAGCTTTAAGATGATGGGCAATATCATCTACCGTAACCTCTTGTTCGCTATCATACCCAAGTATATTTGTGCCTACGCTGTCACCAACAAAAATGACATCAACTCCAGCCCTATCTTCCAACAGCGCTGTGGGATAATCATACGCTGTCAGGGCTACAATTTTTTGATGATTCCGCTTTTTCGCCAGCAAGTAAGATGAGTCTTTTTTCATGGGAACCTTGACCATTTCCGACCAATAGGTCTGTTTTTATAGAAGAGTAATCTTAAATACAGTTTAATTGCTCTAGATTTGCAAGTGGCTCTTTATATACTCGTTTAAATGCTGAGTGACTCTTTCTATATAAATCAGATCTCCGTATAGCTTGCTCATCATCACAGCACCCTCAAGTGAAGAAATCATGATGGTAGCTATTTCATCAATGTTAACCGTCGGACGAATTTCACCCCTTTCGATCCCCTTTTGGATAATTTGAGATACCATTTCCCGCCAAGAGTCCATTGCTTGTCTAGTACGTTCTCGCAAAGCAGGGTGCGTGTCGTCACTCTCAATCGCTGTGTTCAGTATGGGACACCCTCCCTTGATAATTGGGTTATCTATATTGCTGCGAAAAATATCTACGATCGCTCGCAATCTATCCACAGCATGATGCTTGCTACGCAGTATAGTTCTGTAACGCTCTTTAAATTGAGCGATCGCAAAATCAAACGCTTGTAATGCGAGATCGTCTTTGCTTTGAAAATGATTATATATGCCTCCTTTCTGCAATCCCGTGACACGCATGATATCCGCAATAGACGCACCAGCATAACCCTGTTGATTAAACAGTTCAGCTGCTTGTTGGAGAATTTTCTCTTTAGTTTCTTCGCCTTTGGACATTTTGCTGTTTCCGACCACTTGGTCTTTTTTATTTAAACCGATTAAGTTGTCCTAAGTCAAGCAATGGTTACGAGAAATTTTATGAACTGCATCGCTATAAAGTTGTCTCAAGTTTTAAGTGGCGATCCTGAAGGGGATGTTACATTGTAGACATTGAGTCTGGCATAGTTAAAGACAGATTGGCGATGGAACTACAATATGGTTAAATTAGTCACAATTAATATTTTGTACGATCTAGAAGAGTGGGAGCAGCGAAAGAGTCTGTTAGTCGATGGACTGGCACCAGAGCAAGCTGACCTAATTGCTTTACAAGAAGTTAAGCTACCAGAAAATACAGCGGGTGAGCTTGCACAGCAGCTTGGTATGCCTTACGTGCAGTTAGTGCAAGAGCAAAAATTAGGTTCGCTCGAAAGGACTCATACAATTGCAATTCTGAGTCGCCATCCATTTGTCTTGCAAGAAGTACTCGATTTACAAAGTCAAGGACGTGTTGCTCAGTACGTTCAAGTTGTCATAGACAACCAGCCATTGGTGTTTTGCAATGGACACTATTACTGGTATCCTGGCTCGCATCCAGAGCGGGATAAGCAAGTACAGTTGCTGCTTGACTGGTTAAGTCATCTGCCAGAAGGGATGCCGATTGTAGCAGTCGGTGATTTCAACGGCACACCCGAAACGAGTGCCATTACACTGATGCGATCGCACTTCTTCTCAGCTTATGCTGCACATCACGGTCATGAACCAGAGTACACCTGTCCTACACCGCTGGCTCGCCGTACATGGAAAAAAGCACTGCGCCTAATGATAAGGGATTGGATATCCAACCGTACTTTACGTCCTTGGCGCGGCACACTAGATTACATCTTTGTTAACCAGCACATCCGCGTGCAAGATGCATATATTATTCTTAATCAACCTGCACCCCATAGCCCTACTTTATACCCCTCTGACCACTTTGGCATTGCTGCTGTTGTAGAAATATCAGGCAGTTAGCTGTTTGCTATCGCAAGATTGACGAGCAGACCATTGCCCAAAGAGAACTAGAGCAGTACATTGAAGTTCAAGCTAACGGTTGTCAATAAACACCGAGCGTAAATTCATTGAGAATTATTTTGAAAAGAACCAGTTAGAGTAACCATCTCTGCAAGAGTATCCTGCCACCTGTAGATGGGGTTAAAGTTTAAGTGTTGTTGTAATCTTTCACCACTGTATTTCCAGTATTGCGCGAAAAAACTACTTCCAGAGTTACTATGCCTAATAGCACTGCGGCTTCTAGTAATGTGAATTAATTCAGTGCAGAAGTCATGCCACGTAAAATTGTTGTTGATAACATTAGCTGCCAGTCCTAGTGGCTTCTTCAAACATTCAACTGATGCCCAAGCTAGTTCTCGCGCATCTACCCAAGCATCACCAAACTGTGACCATTCGTCCTGAGTCTCCCCAGGCAAGATGATATCTTCACTCCTATATACTTTTTCGTAGATATTCGTTGTCCATAAACCTTTTTTTGTAAGACAACGCGGATCTGGACCCCAAATATGTGGTGGTCGAAGGATACTAAAGTCACTGCGCTTTCTCTTTCGGGCTGCTTCTTCTAATAACGTTTCGCAGGACACTTTGCCATAGCTGTAGGATGAATAAGTCGTATTTAATGGATGATTCTCAGCGATCGGAATCCATTGAGCATAACCATACACATCTACACTACTTATAAATACAAACGCTCCTCGCTCCCAACATTTGAGTAACGTTTCCATTGCAGCAATATCTACTTCAGGATGTGTGAATGTACAAGCTATATGAATAATGCCTGTTACTTGATGTGCAGCACGGCAAAGACTATCAGTGTTAGCAAGATCGCCAAGAACTACGTCAACATTTGTCTTTTGTATGGCAGGTTCTGAGTTCGTTCGAGCTAGTATGCGAATGTGCTGTCCGCGTTGTTGTAGTTCTCGTACAACAAAACTTCCCAACATACCTGTTGCGCCGGTGACCAAAATCATCCAACTCCCCTCCGATAAAACTCAGCTTTCTTTAGCAGCATTTTTAAGATATACTCCGCCCTTCAACTATATTCACATCAATCAGCATTGGCTGCATCAAAAACTTGCTGTGCGGTGATATTAAGCTCAGTGAAAGTTGGAGAAACTATACGGTCATTGCCTTGAAACCGCCTTACTTGATACTCATCATCTATCAACTGATAAACTGAGAAAGTAGGTCGTTTTGGATTCCCCGTAAACTTTTTTGCACCCAATCCCAGATAGTCAGCAATCCAGTATTCAGGAATCCCCATATTTTCATATTTTCCCTGCTTCATGTAGTAGTCATCATCCCAGTTGGTTGATACAACTTCTACAATCAACGGAATTGACGCCCCATACATTACAGTTGATGTTTTTCCCCAAAGCGGTTCATTTACAAGATTTTTTTCGTTGATTACTAGCACATCTGGCTCATAACCCGATTCATTTTCAGATGGTTTTACTAATACTTTTCTAGGAATAAAATAAGGGAGATCTAATTTATCAAACGCTACGGTTATCTTACGAGCTAAAAATCCCGTAACTTTTTCATGTCCCCCTAAAGGTTGCGCCATTTCAACAATGACCCCATTGTGTAGTTCATAACGTCCGTTTTCTGGACGCCAAGCGGCAAATTCTTCAAAGGTTACTTGTTTAGTTTGAGCTTGGGTCATAGGTTCAACGTTCTCGATTGCCACCATAGCAATCCTAAATCATTGATGATAAATTCTAAGCACAAAGTTGCAGAATCTCTTCAACAACTTGAGGATTGACATCCTGTTGTTCGCCCAAAGCAACTTGTCCCCGTTTCTCCAAACGCTCAACAATTACCGGAATGGTTTCGCGTCCGATACCATAGTCTGAGAGACGAGTCCGTACACCTACAGATTCAAAGAAGTTGCGAGTTGAAGAGATCGCTTCATTGACCCGTTCTTCCTCAGTACCATTCACAATACCCCAAACTCGTTCGGCATATTGTAACAGCTTCTGCCATTTGCTACTGCGCCTAACTGACATGGTACTGGGTAGCACAATCGCCAAAGTTTGAGCGTGGTCTAATCCGTGTAAAGCAGTTAATTCGTGACCTATATTATGGGTAGACCAATCCTGCGGGACTCCTACACCAATCAGCCCATTGAGAGCCATAGTAGCGCACCACATAAAAATGGCTCGTGCATCATAGTCCTTAGGATTTGCCAGAGTTTTTGGTCCTATTTCAATCAGCGTTTTTAAGATGGACTCCGCCATTCGATCTTGTAAAGGTGCATGAGCAGGATAAGTCAAATACTGTTCCATGACATGAGTAAAAGCATCAACGATACCATTACTAATTTGCTTTTGAGGTAGAGAGAAAGTTGTTTCTGGATCGAGAACCGAGAACCGGGGATACACCAAGGGGCTGCTAAAAACTAATTTATCCTTAGTTTCCCATTTGGTCACTACTGAAAATGTATTCATTTCCGAACCAGTTGCAGGTATCGTCAGTACAACACCCAAAGGTAAAGCATCTTTCACAGGTGCTGTTTTTGCCAGAATATCCCAGGGATCGCCCGTAAAGGGAACAGCCGCAGCGATAAATTTTGTACCATCAATAACAGAGCCGCCACCAACAGCAAGTAAAAAGTCAATCCCCTCAGTTCGCACCAGTTCCACCGCTTTCATCAGTGTTTCCAGACGGGGATTAGGTTCAATACCGCCAAACTCCATCACCTGTCGTCCAGCTAACGCAGACACGACCTGGTCGTAAACACCATTCGTCTTGATACTACCTCCTCCATAAGTGACAAGAACTTTGGCATTTGCAGGAATTTCGGCTGTAATACTGGCGATTTGACCTTTGCCAAATAAGATGTTTACGGGATTGTAGAAGCTAAAGTTATCCATTCAGCACCTTAGAGTGGAAAGTTATAAGACTAAGACATTCGCTTGTGACACTTCTATTGTAATAGAATTAACTCTCTGTTACCTTGGCGATTAGAAATCGCGACTATACAGGCGAAACCCACCTACGTGGGTTTGAAAACTTGGGTTTTTCGTAGTCCGCGCAGGCGGGCTTTGTTTGTGTAGTAGCGAATTCTATGTGCCTACAACTTTGCTTTAGCTATATCTTTGTGCCTGAGATAGTCATGAAAGTCTTTTTAGAAACAGAAAGATTGATTTTGCGTTCCTTTACAGCAGAAGATGCTGAAAACCTTTTTCAACTCGATAGCGATCCCAAAGTTATGCGTTTTATTAACGGGGGAAAGCCAACAGAATACAACATTATTAAAGAACAAGTGTTGCCTAGATTTTTAGGATACTATCAGAAATACGATCGCTTTGGATTTTGGGCGACTGTAGAAAAATCAAGCAATGAGTTTATTGGGTGGTTTCACTTCTATCCTGCTGTTGAACATCAATTTGCCTTGGAGTTACAAATAGTTAACAGCAATGAAATTGCGTTGGGTTACCGATTGTGCCAATCCACTTGGGGAAAAGGATATGCCACTGAAGCCTCAAAAGCATTGATCAATAAGGGTTTTATGGAATGGGACGTTCAAAGAATTGTGGCATGGGCATTGACAGTAAACAAAGCATCTACTCGGGTTATGGAAAAAGTAGGATTAAAGTTAGAAAAAGAGTTTGCTTTCACAGAAAGTCAGCTACCAAACCTGCAACCATCAGACCGAAAAATAGCTTTTTATGCTTTAAATAAAAATGAGTTTCAACAAATATCCTTTTCACAAGCAGATGATTACAAAATTAAACCTCTATCTTAGGATAGATAGACATTAATCTGTGACTAGTCAAGATTAAATAGGTCAAACTCCTAAAGCTTGTCGGCTGAAATATCTCTTATTAAAATTAAAGAGACGGAGAGTCAAACAACTCGATATCGGCAAACTTGTTCGAGAACTGGGGCAAGCGGTGGACCTATGGCAAGAAAAGTTTTCTGATGAATGAGGGGGAATGCATTGCAAACAAAATATTCCTGGGAAGATAAGCCAAAATCATGAGTGCAGGGCAGTTAGGGACAATCGCTGAAGAGGTTTTCGTCGATGGCGGCGAGATGGGGTCGTTGATGCGATCGCACGACTGGTCGCAAACGCCTCTCGGTTCTGTTGAGCATTGGTCACAGAGTTTGAAGATTGCCGTTAATATTTGCCTTAACTCTCGATTTCCAATGGTGATTTGGTGGGGCGAAGAGTTGACCCTACTTTATAATGATGCGTGGCAACCTATTCTGGGTAACAAGCACCCAGAAGCATTAGGCAAACCCGGACAAGAAGTTTGGTCAGAGATCTGGGACATCGTTGGGACGCAACTTCGTAGCGTTCTAAGGACAGGTAAAGCCACTTGGTCTGATGACCAGTTATTATTGGTGAATCGGTATGGCTATACCGAGGAAGCTTATTTCACTTACTCTTACAGCCCTATCTTTTTGGAAACAGGAGAAGTTGGGGGAGCTTTCACCGCAGTTGCGGAAACAACACGGCGAGTGATAGGGGAACGTCGATTAGCTACGTTACGGAATTTAGCGGCTCAGACCGGACAGTCTAAAACCGTTGAGCAAGCCTATAAAATGGCGATGCAAACTCTCTCAGAAAATTCAGCCGACATTCCCCTTGCCTTAATTTATCAGCTGGATTCTGAGGGGACACAAGCAGTTTTACAAAAACAAACTCCATTCAATATTCATCCGCTCATTGCGCCTGTTGAGTTAGACCTAACACTGCATGACAATCCCTTTACGCAATCGTTCGCTTCAGTTGTTCAAAGCGGTCAACCTTCATTATTAGAGAATCTAGCGCAACAGTGGGGAAAATTTCCGATAGGACGATCGCAAATTCCCCTTCAGCAAGCAATGGTTTTGCCGATTCGCGCTTCAACCCAGGACTCAATGGTAGTAGGCATACTGGCGCTCGGAGTGAATCCCTATCAAGCATTGGATAAAGCTCACTATAATTTCTTAGAAATGACGGCGGGACATATTGCTAATGCGATCGCCAGTACTCGCGCCTACGAAGAAGAACGCAAACGGGCAGAAGCCTTGGCAGAACTCGATCGCGCTAAAACCACGTTTTTCAGTAACATCTCTCACGAATTTCGCACCCCCCTGACGCTGATGTTAAGTCCATTAGAAGAGGTGCTAGCAGCAGACAGTGCAATTCCCTATAAGCAACGGCAGCAACTTGAACTCGTCCATCGTAACTCTTTGCGTTTACTGAAACTGGTCAATACCCTACTCGATTTTTCACGGATCGAAGCCGGACGGGTACAGGCGGTTTATGAACCAACCGATTTAGGAGCATTTACAGCAGAGTTGGCAAGTGTGTTTCGTTCCGCGATCGAGCAAGCAGGATTACAGTTTATCGTCGCGTGTGAACCTCTGTCTGAACCCGTGTACGTGGATCGACAGATGTGGGAAAAGATTATCCTCAACCTACTCTCGAATGCGTTTAAATTCACCTTTTCAGGCGCAATCTCACTCACGCTCCGTAAAGTACACAACCAGATTGAATTAACCGTGCGTGATACCGGGATTGGCATTCCAAAAACGGAATTACCTCGCTTGTTTGAACGGTTTTACCGTATTGAAGGATCGCGGGGACGAACTCAGGAAGGTTCTGGAATCGGTTTGGCACTAGTGCAAGAGTTGATACGGCTACATGGGGGGCAGGTACAGGTTGAAAGTACTGAGGGAGAGGGTACAACTTTCACCGTAACTGTTCCCTCCGGAACGGCTCATCTACCATCAGATCGAATTCAGTCAAGACAAACCGTCGCTTCAACGGCATTAGGTGTTGCCCCTTACTTAGAAGAAGCCTTGCGCTGGCTACCTGATGAGGATTTGAGATCGCCCGTGAATTTTCAATGGGAGGGTTCAGGTATAATATCTAACCATCCTGAATCTAACTGGAAAACGGACAATCCAAAATCCAAAATCCAAAATCCAAAATCCAAAATTCTCCTTGTAGATGACAACACCGATATGCGAAGCTATGTAAAGCGGTTGTTGTTAAGCCAGGGGTATAACGTAGAGACTGCCCCAGATGGCATGGCGGCGTTAGCTGTTATTCAACAACAAATCCCCAATCTCGTCTTAACGGATGTGATGATGCCTCGCTTAGATGGTTTCGGACTATTAAGGGAACTACGGGCAGCACCAAAAACCAGAGACATTCCGATAGTTTTGCTTTCTGCCCGTGCTGGGGAAGAAGCTCGTGTAGAGGGGCTGGAAGCAGGAGCAGATGATTATTTGATCAAACCCTTTTCGGCTCGTGAATTGCTGGCACGAGTGGAAGCAAGTTTGAAGCTCGCTCAACTGCGACAAGAAGCACAGCAAAGGGAGCAAAGACTGCGGCTAGAAGCAGAGGCAGCAAAGCAAAATGTCGAAACCATTCTCTCTAGTATCAGCGATAGTTTTTTGGTACTGGATCGTCACTGGTGTTACACCTACGTTAACACCCAACTGTGCAAGATGATGGGGAAATCGCGAGAAACATTGTTAGGTCGCAGTATTTGGGATGTGTTTTCAGATGTTGTAGACACTGAATTATATGTCCAATTCTACCGAGCCATGACTAAGCAAACACCAGCCCAGTTTGAGTACTTTTATCCTACCTGGAACCGTTGGTTTGAGTACCGTGTTTACCCTTCTGCTGATGCGCTGACGGTTTTTGTTACCGATATTAGCGATCGCAAACAATCAGAAGCCGAGCGGGAACGGTTGTTGCAACGGGAACAAGCAGCGCGGGGCGAAGCCGAACGAGCAAACCGGATAAAAGATGAATTTTTGGCAATCTTGTCCCATGAGTTGCGATCGCCCCTCAATCCGATTCTAGGTTGGTCTAAGCTGCTCCAGGGAGGCAAATTAGATCCACAAGCAAGTCGCCGTGCGGTAGAAACAATCGAACGCAATGCCAAACTGCAAACCCAACTGATTGAAGATTTGCTGGATGTGTCTCGAATTTTACGTGGCAAAATGTTGTTGAACATTTGCCCTGTCAACTTAGTGACTGTAGTTGAATCCGCACTGGAGACAGTGCAATTGGCTGCAGAGGCGAAACACATTCAAATTCAAACCGCTTTGACCCTTGATAAGCGTCAAGTTGCAGGAGATTCGGCTCGATTGCAGCAAATTGTCTGGAATTTACTGTCCAATGCTGTTAAGTTCACACCAGATGAAGGAAGTGTCGAAGTTTGCTTAAATCAAATCGGTACTTATGCCCAAATCCTGGTAAAGGATACCGGAAAGGGTATCAGTCCTGATTTTCTACCCTATGTCTTTGACTACTTCCGACAAGAAGATGGTAAAACCACTCGCAAGTTTGGTGGACTGGGTTTAGGTTTGGCAATTGTTCGTCATTTGACAGAACTGCATGGAGGTACAGTTCATGCAGAGAGCCTTGGGGAAGGGCAAGGAGCGACATTCACAGTCCGGCTACCCCTGATGACTGTTACAGCCGAGTCAGACCAGGAAATGACAAACACTTTTCAATCTGTTGATTTTAGCCAGCTACAAATTATAGTAGTGGATGACGATGAAGATATGCGAGATTTGGTGCAAATCATTCTAGCACAACAGGGGGCGCAAGTGACTGCTGCTGCTTCTGCGGCTGAAGCACTGATGCTGTTCAATCGCCAACCACCCGATATCCTCATTAGTGATATTGGAATGCCAAAAACCGATGGCTATATGCTGATGCGAGAAATTCGCAGTCGATCTCCCGAACAAGGTGGATTGGTTCCGGCGATCGCCCTCACCGCCTATGCTGGGGAATATGACCAGCAACAAGCTCTTAAATCGGGATTCCAGAAGCATATTCCTAAACCTGTGGAACCAGAAGCATTGGTAAGAGCGATCGCGTCACTGATTACAGGCTTTAAATAAATGATACAATTGCCTCCACCAAATTTATTTCTAGAAGCCAAAACCGTGGAAGCATCTGAAAACAGTGCTTGGTACTTTCCCCTGGAAAACGGGCGGTATGAGGTCAAACCTGGTTTTATTCCTCTGGGCAAATCTTTAGGCAACGGTGAGGCTGACAAACGGGTCTTTCAATTTGATGGCAACTTTGCTCACTACCATCATGTTAAGCTTCTATCTCGTGCCGAACAATTAAGCAAATATTACCAAACCTATAATTATTCTGATGCTGTAGCAGATGCGATCGCTTGTCTCATTATTGAGCGTCTCTCTCAAGAATATCCCCAATACTTCTGCTGTCAGCCAACAAGTGATGGTTTATCCTTCCACAACCAACTCACTGGAGAAACTCTTTACATAGATGAAAAATGGCGGTTGCAACAAGTTCAAACTCAAGGTCAACCCGTTTTTCCTCCCTATGCTTCCACCCTGGATGCTTTAGCCACCCAAGTGCAGGAAGACTTAACCGTGATGAGCCATAGTGCTGACGGTAGTAACTGGTTGAGTGCTGTTCATTTGTGCTACCCCAATCATTGGTCAGCTGAGGAGAAAATTGGCAAGGATTTTGCCAAGATTCATGAACCCGTAGCAGGAATCGAGACAATTAACCGACGGGCGAGTGCGATCGTTAACACAATGATTCTTCACGAACCAATGGTACGCTTTGCTTGGGGTTTGAGTACTGATACTCGCCTCAATCACCATCCCGAACCACCTCCAAGTGTATCACCAGAGGAGTGGTATGGTAGAAGTTTTAACCCGGACAACCCCAAATTATTCCTGCGAATAGAACGACAAGTCATTTGGGGTCTACCAGAACATAACGCAGTACTGTTTACCATCCGCACCTATTTTAGGGATTGTAATGCTGTCAAAAAAGATACAAGCTTGCGGTTGAAATTATTTGCCGCCCTTCAATCGATGACACCAGAGTCATTAATTTATAAAGGTTTAGCAGAGAGTAGGGACAGTATTTTAGCTTGGTTAGAAAAAGATTAGGTTAAAAAATATTAAGATATAGAAAAATACTTTACGAATCTTAATAATGACAGTCACTCCACAACAAATACCACAAAGCACCTTTGAAAAATACTTTTGGACTTGGCAGGGCCACAAAATCCAGTATACCGTCATGGGAACAGGAAAGCCCCTCGTACTCATTCATGGCTTTGGCGCATCTATTGGACATTGGCGAAAAAACATCCCTGTATTAGCAGCCGCAGGTTACCAAGTCTTTGCTATCGACTTGTTAGGGTTTGGCGGTTCTGATAAACCACCGTTAAAGTACGCTGTAGAAGTTTGGGTAGAACTCCTCAAAGATTTTTGGACAGTACACATACAAGAACCTGCAGTATTTATAGGCAATTCCATTGGCGCACTGATCGGTTTGATCGCTGTGACAAAACATCCAGAAATCGCTGCAGGTGGCGTTTTAATTAACAGTGCAGGCGGTTTAAGTCATCGTCCCCACGAACTGAATCCACCGCTACGCATTGTCATGGCAGCTTTCAACAGATTTGTGAGTTCCCCAATTACAGGGGCGTTCGTTTTCAATCGCATTCGTCAGAAAGCTCAAATTCGCCGCACTCTATATCAGGTTTACCGCGCTCGAGAAGCCGTCACCGATGAACTGGTAGACCTACTTTATACACCTTCCTGCGATCTAGGAGCACAACAAGTTTTTGCCGCGATCCTCACAGCACCTCCCGGTCCCTCTCCAGCAGAATTATTACCCACTGTTGAACGTCCCTTGTTGGTGATTTGGGGTGCTGAAGACCCTTGGACTCCAATTACTGGTGCAAAACTTTACGAACAAGCACGGGACAATGGTAAAGATATCAAAATTGTTCCCATTCCTGGTGCCGGTCATTGTCCTCATGATGAAGTGCCAGATGTCGTCAATCAACACATTATAAATTGGCTCTCATTGAAAAATTATTGTAGCTATTGAACGATTCATGCGCTTCTCAAGAGAAGCTTGACTTGTTAAAGAAGTCGAGCTTCTCTTGAGTGCTGTTCTCCAGTTTCATTATAATAAAAGGAGAATGATTAAAAGTAAAAGATGACCAGCAAAGAATTATTAATCCAAGAAATAGAAACTTTACCACCAGAGTTAGTATCAGAAGCACTCGATTTGATTCGGTCTCTGACGGTTAACTATACAAAAAACAAGTTGGAACCAGTCCAGCAAGAATTTATCCCTGTAACTGATTCTACAGAAACTGCTGGCGATAAAGAGCAGCTTACATACCGTCCTGCTTCCGGACGTTCCATCCTACGGCATGCTGGTACTTGGGAAGGTGATGACTTTGAGGAATGCCTTCAATCAGTATATGCTACCCGTGGTAAAGCTAAATTTGATGACGAAAACCCATTTGAATAATGTATTTACTAGATACAAATCATTGTAGTGCCATTATTTTAGGTGAACCAAATGTTATCCGTAGTGTCAGAGAAGTTGGAGAAAATAACCTTGCCACTTGCGTAATTGTCCAGGGTGAACTGACATTCATGATGGAAAAATCTCAACGCCAGGAAACCAATCTGGCTAGGTTAGCAGAATTTTTAGAAGATATTCGGATTTATCATATAACAGAAGAAACAGCAACAATTTACGGTAAAATTAAAGCAGATTTATTCAAGAAATTTGCACCCAAAGATAAAAACAAGCAGCGAAAAACTAAAATTGTTGATTTAGGTTTTGATGAAAATGATATTTGGATAGCTGCTATTGCCTTGCAGAATAATTTAACTGTCGTTTCAAAAGATAGTGACTTTTTGCGAATTCAACAGGTGATAACCTTTTCGGTGGAATCTTGGCTTTGATTTACAACAATTGGATACATATTTTACTGAGGTGTTGAAGTCTGTGAAGAACGTTGTATAACTCGTTGCCTCGGTTACGTAGATCAAAAATATCTGACGTGGCACATTAACCGATCGCTGGTCACTGGTCACTGCCAATGCAGTACGATTGTTCTATCATGTTACTGGAGACAATGATAATATTAAGAACTGTTTCGCACTAGAGCTGTTTCTCTCACCCCGTTCATATGTTAGACACCCAGCGATCGCTATCCTTAAATGGGCAACTTCCTCACACAAACCCAAACAGCCAAAACACTATCCGCATTCGGGGTGCTAGACAGCACAACCTGAAAAATATCGATCTGGAATTGCCTCGCGATCGCTTGATTGTCTTTACTGGCGTTTCTGGTTCTGGCAAATCTTCCTTGGCATTCGACACTATCTTTGCAGAAGGACAGCGCCGCTATGTGGAATCCCTTAGCGCTTATGCACGGCAATTCTTGGGACAGGTAGATAAACCTGATGTTGAGGCGATTGAGGGATTAAGCCCAGCTATTTCTATCGACCAAAAGTCAACATCTCATAACCCCCGTTCTACTGTAGGAACGGTGACGGAAATTTACGATTATTTGCGACTTCTGTTTGGACGCGCAGGTGAACCTCACTGTCCCCTATGCGATCGCTGTATTGCCCCCCAAACCATAGATGAGATGTGCGATCGGATTATGGAACTACCAGATCGCACTCGCTTTCAAATTCTTGCGCCTGTTGTTCGGGGCAAAAAAGGGACACATAGCAAGCTACTATCAAGTTTAGCATCCCAAGGTTTTGTCCGCGTTCGGGTAGATGGCGAAGTCCGAGAACTTTCTGATGCCATTGAATTAGATAAAAATGTTATTCACACCGTAGAAGTTGTTATTGACCGATTAGTTAAAAAACCTGGTTTGCAGGAGCGTTTGTTTGATTCGCTTTCTACCTGTTTGCGTCAATCTAATGGAATTGCAGTCGTTGTCATTAGTCCTTCATCTGACAAGAGTGATGAACAACAACCAAAGACAAATGACCAAGAATTAGTATTTTCAGAAAACTTCGCCTGTCCGGAACACGGGGCGGTGATGGATGAATTATCACCGCGCTTGTTTTCGTTTAACTCTCCTTATGGTGCGTGTCCTCACTGTCACGGGATTGGCAGTTTAAGAAGATTTTCGGCTGAGCTGGTTGTTCCTGACCCTGAAGCACCAGTGTATTCTGCTATTGCTCCTTGGTCGGAAAAGGAAAATACTTATTATTTGGAGTTGTTGTATAAGTTAGGACAAGAACACGGTTTTGAGTTGCAGACATCTTGGAGTGTGTTGACTGAGGAACAAAGGGAGATAATTCTGAATGGAGAGGAAAAAACCGCAGAGACGCAGAGGAAGCAGAGGGATGGATATAAAGGAGTTTTGCCGATTTTACAGAAGCAATATGAGGGGGGTTCGGAGTTAATTAAGCAAAAGTTAGAACAGTATTTAGTCGATCAGCGATGTCCGGTGTGCGAGGGGAAGCGATTGAAACCGGAGGCGTTGGCGGTGCGGTTGGGACAGTACCGGATTACAGATTTCACGGGGGTTTCTATTCGGGAGTCTCGGAAAAAGGTTGACCAATTACAATTGAGTCAGCGCCAGTTACAAATTGCCGATTTGGTTTTGAGAGAAGTTAAAGCGAGATTGCAATTTTTGCTGGATGTAGGTTTAGATTACCTCACTCTTGACCGTCCTGCAATGACACTTTCGGGTGGAGAAGCACAGCGAATTCGTCTTGCAACTCAAATTGGTTCTGGGTTGACTGGGGTTTTGTATGTTTTGGATGAACCCAGTATTGGTTTGCATCAACGAGATAATGGACGATTGTTGCGAACTTTAATTAGGTTACGGGATTTGGGTAATACCTTGATTGTCGTGGAGCATGATGAAGAAACCATTCGTGCGGCTGACCATGTTGTTGATATTGGTCCGGCTGCTGGGGTTAATGGGGGTAGAATCGTTGCTCAAGGCGATTTGCAGGCATTGCTAAACTCGGAAGAATCTCTGACAGGGGCTTATTTATCAGGACGCAGAGCGATCGCAACTCCCGCAATACGTAGGGAAGGAAACGGGCGAAGTTTGGTTATTAAAAATGCCTATCGCAACAATTTAAGAAACATTAATGTAGAAATACCGTTAGGAAAACTTGTTTCTGTCACTGGTGTTTCTGGTTCTGGAAAATCTACCCTTATTAACGAATTACTCTACCCGGCGCTGCAACATCAACTGACGCGGAAAGTGCCTTTTCCTAAAGAGATAGATGGCATTCAGGGATTAGATACCATTGACAAAGCCATAGTTATTGACCAATCACCAATTGGGAGAACACCCCGTTCTAACCCAGCAACATACACGGGCGTTTTTGATATTATTCGAGACGTTTTTTCAGAAACAATTGAAGCAAAAACCAGGGGATATAAACCCGGACAATTTTCTTTCAATGTTAAAGGGGGGCGTTGTGAAGCTTGTAGCGGACAAGGTGTCAATGTCATTGAAATGAACTTTTTGCCCGATGTTTATGTACAGTGTGAAGTTTGTAAAGGCGCAAGATATAACCGTGAAACTTTACAAGTGAAGTACAAAGATAAATCTATTTCTGATGTTCTTAATATGACAGTAGAGGAAGCTTTAGAATTTTTTACAAACATTCCCAAAGCTGTGAATAAATTGCAAACTTTAGTTGATGTTGGATTGGGATATATTCAACTAGGACAACCTGCAACAACTTTATCTGGTGGTGAAGCACAGAGGGTGAAATTAGCAACAGAACTATCACGTCGTGCTACGGGTAAAACACTTTATTTAATAGATGAACCAACGACAGGTTTATCTTTTTATGATGTTCATAAATTGTTAGATGTTTTGCAACGTTTAGTAGATAAAGGCAATTCAGTTTTAGTCATTGAACACAATTTAGATGTGATACGTTGTGCGGATTGGCTGATAGATTTAGGACCGGAAGGCGGTGATAAAGGAGGAGAAGTGATTGCTGTGGGGACACCAGAAGAAGTGGCGGAGAATACAAAGTCATATACCGGACAATATTTGAAGCAGGTGTTGACAGTGAGCAGTGACCAGTGAGCAGTGACCAGAAGGCAGTACACTGGTTTGTGGAGGTTGTAGCTTAATGGAAGAGCAGGAGTTCTCCAAACTCAAGACTGGAGGTTCGATTCCTCCCAATCTCCACCTTAATATAGCAATTTCCACTTCTGTGAAGTACAGAAAGAAATAATTAACCGCAGATGAACGCTGATGAACGCAGATAAATTATTACGTTAAATTAACTTTAAGCAAGTCTTTCTCAATCCAAAATCTAAAATCTAAAATCCAAAATGGTATCATGAACATTCCGCCTGAAGAAGTGGAAATTTGTCTTAAAGTTTTGCAGCAAATATCGGAAGAGCCAACTCTTATAGATTCTCATCATCGCTTTAAAAGTTTGATTGCAAAAATCTATAAAAATGGTAAGAAAGAATCGCGTCGCGCTCTTCAGCAACAGCAAAAAGAGGAAGCTCAAAAGTTAAAGGCAATGACAGCGATTGTGCAAAGCCAACTTCAAAAGCAACCAGTTGTAACTTTGCCTAATTCTATAGCTACCCAAAACCAGCTTGTCAAACCTAATCATTGCTATATTTGCAAGCAACTTTACACGGAAATCCATTTCTTTTATCATAGGTTGTGTCCGACTTGTGCGGAACTTAATTATAGTAAGCGCTACCAACGGACGGATTTAACAAATCGCGTGGCATTGGTTACGGGGGGACGTATTAAGATTGGCTATCAAATAGCGTTACGGATGTTACGTGATGGTGCTAGAGTTATTGTAACAACAAGGTTTCCTCGCGATTGTGCTCGCCACTTTAGTCTAGAACCGGATTTTGCTCAATGGCGATCGCATCTCCAAATTCATGGGTTAGATTTAAGGCATATTGGAAATGTCGAAGCATTTGTCAGTTATCTTCTGAACACCGAACCCACACTCGATATCATTATCAACAATGCCGATCAAACCATTAAGCGTCCGTTAGAATTTTATCAACACCTGTTGTCTCAAGAAAATAACGATCGAGAAACTATACCATTTGAAGCCAATAGTTTAATAACTTCTAAACCCGACTCAATTCTACTAGAAACCCAAACTCAATATCCAGGTCATTTACTCACAAACAATGTATATTTTCCAGAGAATACATTTGATGCTGACGGACAACAACTAGACACACGTCCGGTTAATAGTTGGAGACTTAAGTTAGATGAAGTGAGCACGGTGGAAATGCTAGAAGTTAATTTAGTCAATGCTATTGCACCTTTTATTTTAAATAGCAAACTCAAGCCATTACTACTAAAATCGGCATTTCACAGACGTTTTATTATTAATGTTTCAGCTATGGAAGGGCAATTTAATCGTGTTTTTGAGAGGAACCCTAATATAAAGGCACTTCTACTCAATGTAAATCATTTAAGGGATAGGGGAGCGATCGCATTAGCTGAAGCATTACACAAAAATCAGACGCTTGTTGAACTAGGGGTAGCAAGTAACGGTATTACGCCAAGTGGGGGAGTCCCGTTGATAGAAGTAATTCAAAAACATCCTTCATTAATCAATGTTGACTTTGGTTACAGTGCATCTACACGAGTCTTAAATGCTGTCAGTAATTCTATAGGAGATACTGGGGCTGAAGCTATTGGCAAGCTTTTGAGACAAAATTCAACTTTACTCAAACTCAGTTTACAAGGGAACAGCATAACTGAAAGTGGAAAGCTTTTGTTAATCGCAGGATTAGAACAGAATATGACACTTCGCCAACTATTTCTAGATGGGCGACAAGATGCGCGGATAACAGCACTACTTCAACGCAATTTGACTTTTGGTGTCTCTAGCAATCTAGCTGTTACCCGTGATCTTGCCTTGATTCGTAGCGTTTATCGGAATAAATCTTAGTCGCGAATAGTCATTTTTCCACTACATATTTTTTGCAGAACATCCATTTTTTTAAGTATTTTCTACCCTATTTGTGTTTCATAAATATAATAATATTGCTATATATGTATCAGAATATTACATTTTATTAAAATCAGCTTATTAATTTTACGTAACTTGAATTTACGAATACTACTTGTGCATAAGTTAAAGTTGCTGACACCTAATATATAAAGAAAATTGTTTTTTTCAATCTAGAAGCTTTTAGAAGGTTAGTATCTATGGCTCAAAAAACTTACGCTAGATTGAGAACAAACCTTCTTAGGAGGTATAGCAGATGAGTATTTAAATTACTTTACTCCACCCATAACACTCAAGATTATGATGAGTTGGTCATTAACAGCAATACTTTACACAGCGATCGCAAAAAACTAGTTTGTTCGAGTGGAGATATAAGATACTAAGGTGTCCAACAAAAAACAACTAGATTTTCCTCTTGTTGGACTACTGTATCGGTATTCTATGGTTTGCGGTTACTGCTACTATTAAGTTTGCTGCAATTTTGAGTAATTTAATTTACTAATTGCTTAGCAAAGCCAATGATGATATTATTGTATCGTATAATAACTTCTATTTGTGGAATAAAAATAAATTTATAAGTGGGTAATCACTAAAGGAATGTTCTTATCATATGATCTCTCTATATTGTTTGTATAGAATTCATCAATAAGAGCATTAATAATGAAAAAATATCGGTTAACTTATTAATAAACACATCAAATCCTTGTAGAAAAAATTATGTCAATTCCTGGTTATCGTAAAAAACTATCAGAAGCTTTGCAGGATGCTTTTCCAAGTCTCAATGCTTTTCAACAACTTGTTTTTTATGAATGTGAGAAAAACCTAAATGAGATAACTATACCCAATAACTTAAACGATTTAGTATTTGAATTAATTCAGACAGCAGAAAGTCAAGGATGGACTATTGACCTCATATTAGGTGCTATTTGTACAAATCCTGGAAACAAAAAACTAATTGAATTTGCCAAAGAATTGTTCCCACTAGCTGATTTTTTTTGTAAATATCTAATGCCTATTCTTAAGAATTTTGAAAAGAATAATAACTTTGAAATATGTAAAAACTTATGTTGCAAAATTTTACCTTATGAAGCAGAGATACATCATACTACTAGCAATATTAAAGATATAAAGAGTTTAGCAAAAATATTTTTTATAGATTATCCAGAAAATTCAATAATGTTAAATTTTGCTTACTCGTTATTAGAAGAAGAAAAAGTAGAAACTTCAGTGAGACAAGAATTAAAAAACAATGTTGAGAAGGTAGCACAACAACATAAGGTACAACTTTCAAAATTTTCAAAAAAACAAATAAATAACAAAGTTCTCCCTTATCTTTTGATTATAATTGATGCTGAATGCATGATTAAGGGATACCTATATTATAAAAGATTGAATGATAACGAGTGGGAGATCGAGCCTATTGATATAAATGATTCACAAAAAGGAGGTAAAGTTGAATTTAATAAACTCGAAATACCAGTAGAGTTATTTATCCGTAAAAGTGAAGAAATACTTGAGCGGAAGACAAATGAATTTTACGAATTGACTATTGAATTTTTTCTGCCTTACAAGTACTGGTATGAAGAAATAGAAAAATGGACTATTTCACTTTTATTAGATAATATTTCAGGTCTAGGTGGTCATAAAAATAAATCTTTTATTGGAGAAGAATATAAAGTTGTAGTGCGCTCTTATGAACGACTTATATTGCCAAAACTACGCAATTCGCTAAGAGGAGGCATCGAGAGACTGAATAAATTACGCGAAGACTTCAATTCTCAGATTCTTGAAGATGCATTTGAATATTTGAATGAAATTAATGACACTAACTGTAACAATCTTAAACATAACTTACAAGAAAAAATAGGATTAAAGCTAATATGCTCAGAATCTGTTTCCAATGAAGAACGTAGAGGGATACTTCAAGCTATTGCTATAGATATTATTAGCTCTGGAATTCCTATCATTATATGGACAAGAGCTAATGAAATTACCAAGCCTAATTTACAAGATGCAGTAGAACAAATTATTACATTTGAATCATTAGCTGACTTCAATCTTTTATTTCAAGAGGTGCAGAAAAAACGAAGATATGGATATAATCTAGGTATTTTATTTGAAGAACCAGTGCTAGAACCAGATTTTTTAAGGGATATAAGCTCGTGTTTGACAAGTCCTACCTGATACTTATTTAGGAGAATTAGAAACTGCAGTTATACAGCAAAATCAACAACGTAGGTTTCCGAAGTAATCCTTTATATTGAAATGTAAGCTACAAGGAGTTAGCAAAATGGGAGATTTGACAGAGTGGAGAATTTTTCAAGGCAATAGGGAACAGCACAATGCAATTGAAGACCTTCCCGATCCACCTAACTGGCGCAAGTTCAGTAATATAGATAAAAGTGCTGTAGCTCGTGGTAAAATCGACGCTCATTGGCAAAAATTTCAAGAAATAGACAAAGAAAATACAAGAAACCAGGAACGAGGTAAGAATTTTCGTATCCAGACAGAACAACACAGCGATGTTGTAGACGCTGTTAATGCTGCTCTTTATTTACGAAGACCATTGCTAGTAACTGGTAAACCTGGAAGTGGTAAAACTTCCCTTGCTTATGCTGTTGCTTATGAACTTAAGCTCGGTCCAGTACTACTTTGGCCTATTACCGCACGCTCAACTTTACAAGAAGGGCTTTATCGCTATGATGCGATCGCACGACTTCAAGATGCACAACTAGCAGATAAAGATAGTAATAATAGCCAAAACATAGGTGAATACATTCAGCTTAACTCTGTCGGTACAGCGTTTTTACCTTCTAATTTTCCACGAGTACTTCTCATTGATGAAATAGACAAAAGTGATATTAATCTACCCAACGATTTGCTGAATTTATTTGAAGAAGGGGAATTTGAAATTCCAGAGCTAGCTCGCTTATCTAAAAAGCTAAGTGACCAAAAAGTTACAGTACGGACTGCTCTCACTCTGGTGCGGCACCGCGAGATTCAACTGTAGCGGAACGTCAAATCTCTACAGATAGACTAGTCAGAGATTTACAAGATTTTATTTTTCCAGAAGAATGGCTGAAATACCGTTTGAGCGCGAGCTATGAGCCACCAAGGCATATTGCGATCGCTGCTTGTCGTTCCCATCAAACAGCAAAAGAGCAAACAGGTGAAGATGGTAAAGGACGTGGTGCTTTCTCTTACTTTTTCACTCAAGCATTGCAACGCACCAATGGTAAATTATCCTATGCTGATTTATTCCAAGATGTCCATGCTTTAATCCTCAGTAAAGTCACCGATCAATCACCTCAAATAGAAGCACTTGCAGAAGATTTAGCACAAACCTTCTTGGGAGGTGGAGCAGGCGAACGGTTGAATCACTTTACTCTCACTTATAACACTAAAGTTTACAGTGATTGGGTTATTAACGGCGGTGCTTTACACGGTATTCGTCCAACAACTGAAGGAGAGACTGTATTAGCAATTTTTCCACAAGGAACTCAACCAGAACAGTTGAGCGATATTTCTGATGCCATTTGTCAGGCTGTCGTAACTAGGGTACAATTAGAGAGTAGCAAAGTTGAATTCATAACTGATAGTTCTCTACTATCTTTAGATGAGCCTTACTGGGCAGTTATCATCAGCGTACCTATTCCTCAAATGAAAGTGAATTTTGTAGGGGACGAGCAAGGTATAGAACTTGCTCGAACGGCTCTAACAGGGCCTAATGAGGGCAAACCATCTTTGTTTATTCAAGAAGCCGAATCATCTGAAAATGCTTATTACGAGCTAGAAGCACATCAAGGTCAATACTGGATTAATCAAGCGAGCGATCAACGCTCAATAGTCGCACCAATTCCACTCGTTCCCGATAACCAAGGATATACTCAACAGCGTGCAGTCCAAATCATCAAACGTTTAGAACACGTTGTACGTTGGACGAATGTTCTAGAATTGAAAACTCCACAGACTAGCCAAATCCAACCAGGTGATGTGGATCTAGAAGTTATTATTATCTCTGATGGTAGAGAGTATTCTTCAAAAATAACTGCTGATTTGCGTGGCGAATACACTTTCAAGAATAATAGGTGGATACCACCAGAGATAAAACTCAAAGTAACCAATCACAGCAAGCAAGACATCTACTTTCAAATAGTAGAATTAGCAGGTAATTATTCAATAAGTATTCCTGAATTTTTCACGGAGAGAGGAAGTATAGTTTTATCGAAGAAATCAAGTGATGGCTTCATACCATCAAGCACAACAAGTGAGACATTAGATCTAGTCATTCCCAGAGCGTATTTAAATAGTGGAGTCACCGAATACAATGATATTTTCAAGTTAATTGTCAGTGACAAAGATTTTGATGCGAGTTTACTTGCACAAAAAGGACTTGATGCTCCACCTGTCACTCGTTCTACTCGTTCTACAGCATTATCTGGTGCGCCCAACCGTTCAATGGACAACGTTTATTCTCGTCAATCAGAGCGATGGCAAGATGAAAATATAGAATACGTACCTTCTGATGGTTCAGCACTGCGTCGGAAACCTGACAACTGGATGACTAAGGAAGTCAAATTAACCTTGGTTAAACCACCAAGTGGTAGAAATTAAAATATCTGAATCAACAACTCTACAACCTGATGTTAAATTAAGCGTGTCCTGACTTCACCATCTAACCCAGTTCAGAGCCATTGGTAAAACCTGCCTGTAAGGAGTTATAAAATTAAAGTTAAACTACAATATTCTTCAAAAAAGCATCACTGGTTGTAGATATTGACCAACTGGGTTTATGATATATTATTTATATCTAATAAAATAGAGAGTGAATTGGGAAATAGAGTATACCAATGAGTTTGAAATTTGGTGGCAAACTCTTAGCGAAGAACAACAAGATGATATTGTCAGTGTTGTTCAATTACTAGAAGAAAAGGGTACACAATTGCCTTTTCCTTATTCATCTGGTGTTAAAGGTTCAAAGCACTCTCATCTGAGAGAATTACGCATTCAAAGTTGTGGTAACCCAATTAAAATATTTTATGCCTTCGATCCTCGACGAGTTGCAATTTTACTTATCGGTGGAGATAAAACAGGAGATGACCAATTTTATGATAAATATATTCCCATAGCAGATCGTCTTTATGAAGAGTATCTTCAAGAAATTACTAGGGAGGGTTTGATATGACAAAACACCACAAATTTAGCAAACTAACTAAAGATTTTTCTCCTGAAAGAAAAGCAAAAATTGCTGTTCAAACAGCAAAATTAAAAGAAGAAATGGCACTGGCTGAATTACGTCAAGCTTTAAAAATATCTCAAGCTAAATTAGCTGAAGAATTACAGTTTAGACAACATGCTATTTCTAGATTAGAGAATCATACTGATATATATGTAAGTCATTTACGACAAGTTATTGAAGCAATGGGAGGAGAATTGAAGATAACAGCAAAATTTCCTGATGTTGAAGTGTCAATTACTAATTTTAAAGATTTGGAAATGGAGATTGAGAATTAGGATCTGAATTATCCGAAATCATAAAGCGATGGCGGTGATAAAATCTAAGATGCAGCTTTCTTCTGAGAGCAATAAGCAAAATTTGATAGAGTACATCTGTATGATTTCAACCGTAGTAGGTTAGGTTTATCTTTCACAACTGAATCAATTAAATGGAACCGCTACCCAATAATTGGGAAGATATTCAGCCTGATACTGTATATCAAAACACGAGTGATTTACTAATTTCTTTTAGTCAAGAACAAATTAAACTGGGAATAAAATATGACCAAAATAGTAAACATTTAAAAGCTATTGAGAAAGGTCCAGTTCCTTCACGCGGTAGTATTGGTCTTGTTCCTTCTCAAGAAGAAGGTTTCGATTTGAAATCGAAAGTAATGGGAAAAGGCGGCGACCGTCGGTTTCATGCCAGATTTATAGATGGAGTTTTACACTTTCCTGGTTTAGCAACAGAACATTAATCCCAAATCAGATATGACTAGCATTGAATTAAAAAATCACCCAGTTTGGCATGATTTGAGTGAAATATTACAAAATATAGATGCCAACACACTTGCTAAAGAACATCTCTCTTTATGTAATTATAAAGTGTGCGGTTATTGGGATGAGCAGGATAAATATTATGAAGAAATTACCCTACCACGCACTCTCGAAGCTGAATTAACTAGTAGTTCGATTGGCATAACACATAATAAGCGCTTTCTCCAATTGAAATTTATTCTCACAGTTTCTAGAAATGGTGTTGAAGATAATTTAAGCCCTAATAATAGACAATCTATTGGCGACTTGGAGCTTATTTATGATGAAAATCTAGAATTCATAGATGAGAATTGGCAATTAGATATTGATTCTCCTTATTTAGATATTCAACACGCCTTACAAGAATAGTAGCCCACTACTTTCGTGCTATCAACAAGAAATTTTGCTGTCGCAGCGTATACATCTTGGTCAATTAGAAATCTCATACCTAAGCTGATACAAGGTAAATATCCTCAGCTACCACTAACGCGATCGCGTATTGCAAGCAAGCACGAATATCCTCAATCTGCAAATCAGGATAGTAATCCTGAATAATGTCGTTGAACGAAAGCCCCTCATTCAAAAGCTCAAGAACGCTTTGTACGGTGATACGTGTGCCAGCGACACAAGGTTTACCAAAATGAACTTGAGGACTAACAGTGATTCTATCCATGTTTCTGCTAAGTTGTGAGAACTGTTTTCCTAATTCTAATGGGTTCTCGTTAAAGTGAGGGCTAACAACCCTAATGCTGCCCGTGTCATACCTTCAAAATTTGATGCCGTCATATATTAAGCGCATAATATAAAGACCAAGCTACAAAAATTAGCTTCTAGCCAGAATCCTCGTCTCTTTAGAGCGAGGAGCGGCTCAAGATATTGTTGATAACTTACTGACTGTACTCGCTACTTAAATGGGCGATCGCTTGTTTAATCCAATCTTCCACAAAAGCATCTTTTGGCAGCCCAATATTTTCGCTCACTACGTGCAAGGCATGGCTGACTTCACCCGCAGTATAACCTAATGCCAACAGAGTCATTTGCACTTCGTCCAGAATTCCGGGCGCAGGACCACCTGTGGCGACAAAAAAGCCTGCGGACTTGCGCCACTCTATCAACTTGTTTTTGAGTTCTAAACACAAACGTTCGGCAGTTTTCTTGCCAACGCCAGGGGCTTGGATAAGAAGTTGAATATTCGCTGTGATAATTGATTGGACGAGATCGGGTAGTTCTAAGGTGTCGAGAAGTGCGATCGCTAAAGCCGCCCCCACACCACTCACACCCAATAAATGCCGAAACACGTCTCGTTCTCCTGGTGAACCAAAGCCATAGAGCATAGGTACTTCTTCACGAATTTGGTAGTGGGTAAAAATTTGCACCTCACCACCAATTTCCGGCAATTGCTTTGCCAGTCGGGATGGAACCTGCAAATCATACCCCATACCATTGACTTCAAGAGTCAGGATATGACGATGAGCGCCATTGTTTTGGATAGCAGCAACAATTCCTTTGAGATAACTAATCATAAGAATCCAAAGTATTTCAATCCTTCTAGAATGCCACCCGCACAAAAGTTTTGTGCCAGGTAGTGATAGTCAACGGGATTTTCATTGTGCCATTGAAGTAGCTCTGGACGAGCATTGCCAACAATAATTCCCCGTTCTTTACCAGCAGCGAATAAAGCAATATCATTTCCCGAATCACCACAAACAACAGATTGCTCTGGTACAAAGTTCCACTTTTGGCGGAGAAATTGCACTGCCTGACCTTTATCGCTGTGAGGAGGGACAATGTCCAAGTCTATACCACTGCTGTAAATTAATTTGACTATTAAACCACATTTCTGAAACTCTGACTCAAGTTGTGGTATAATTTTTCTTGCTTCTTCATCCTGAAGTAAAAAACTGACCTTAAAAGGGCGTTGTTCTGAGTCTTGTTGGGGAACTAAAGCCGGAAAATTGTCAGTTACAGATACTATGCGATCGCGGTTCCATCCGGAAGATAAGTGTTGAGACCACTCCGAATCGGGTATGTCATCACCATTAAGATAGATTTCTGTTCCCACAGCTAACACTAAACCATCTGGTTCCAAAAGATTCTTTTCTTCTTTGAGTTCCCTATACAGAATGACGTTCTACTCTATCTCTAACTGGGAGTTCCTGCACAAACAAATGGCTGTCTTCCGCTCTTTTCGTAAGCGCAAGCAGTAGGAATGTGCTGTTTGCAAACTTATACCGTTGAGTTTTTCACTTGCCCATATTTACGGACTAGTGGTTCACCACATTAATTTTGATGGTAAAACGATGTTCAGACTCATCTTCTTTTCCTCTTACTTCGCGCTCTTTGCGTCGAGTGCGGTTTTTTAATCACCCAGCAAAGTTGGTGTGGCGGACTACTAGTGCCGTCATGGTACGTAGGTTTTTATAAGCGGTGACCGCCTGCTTTCTATCAATGTGTAGCTTGACCCTGCGTTGGATTGCTGATAAATTAAAAAGCGTAGTTTTTTCAGCATATTGCTACTCTTCTGGCATGAAAATATCTCTCTCCGAGGAGAAGAAAGACAGGGAGGATAATTACCAATCCAAGCGTGTGTGGTCAACACCAGTTGCGGATGATGAAAGGAGTATTCCTTGTCCTCCTGTTTCCGAGCAGTCCCTACTAACAACTTTTGGTCGGGAGCGATCCAAGTCGATAACGAAATTTCTTTTCGTTACCGACTTGGACAATACATTTGTAGGTCTTAGGGAAGAGGATGATAAAGCGCTGGAAGAGTTAAGCAAATATTTACAGGAACACCAAAAGTACGGGACGAAGATTGTTTATGCAACAGGTCGATCTCCCACTCTCTATCAGGAACTAAAAGAAAGCAAGAAACTATTAAAACCAGACGCGTTAGTTTTGGCAGTAGGTACGGAAATTTACTTAGATGGTAGTAACAAGCCCGATTCAGAATGGGCAAAGAAACTTTCAGACGGGTGGAATCGTGACGTTGTAGTAGAAATAGCACGTGATTTTTCTAAATTAGAGCCGCAACAAGAATCAGAGCAACGTCCCTTCAAGGTGAGCTTTTTCATTGAAGAGGAAGCAGCAATAACAGTAATACCACAACTAGATTCAGAATTCCGAAGACGTGGTTTGACAGTCAAGCTAATATATAGTGGGGGGGAAGATCTCGACATTATACCCCATGATAGCGATAAAGGACAAGCAGTACAATTTCTTCGTCAAAAGTGGCAATTTTTACCAGAGCAAACTGTTGTTTGTGGTGATTCTGGCAATGACATTGCGTTATTTGCTGCAGGAACATGGGGAATTATTGTTGGCAATGCTCGTTCGGAACTGTTACAATGGCACCAAGAAAATGTTTTCGATTATCATTACCGTGCAAAAAGATATTGTGCAGGTGGGATACTGGAAGGATTAAAACATTTTGGTTTTTTGTAACCACCTTTCGGGACATGAATCTTCAGTTTTAGTACGATTAAAAGTCAAAATTAAATTATTAAAATTTGATGTAAAAGGTCTAACCTATATCAGTCTTTTCAAATTTTAGATTACATAGGGCTTGCTGAAAAAGTCGATTCTAGCGAATCTAGAAGCCACACAGCTGGCAAAATGGTAGTTTTGTCCCTTAGTTTCCAAATTTACCCAGCGATCGCCGACGAAAATGCAAGGTTTTTGAGACTATAGATGTTATAAACTTGCACTTGTTTGGCAAAAAAAGGCTTGAAACCTTTATCTGTCCTAGCCTCCAATTGTATTCAGCAAGCCCTACATAGTGGGTAAATAAATTATGAGTTCATTTTTATTTGTGAGTGATTGAGACCACACATTAGTAGGTGATGAAAAGGCTTTAGAAAAGCTAAACCAGAAGTTAGAACAAAATCGAAAAGAATACGGTAATAGTATATGCAACAGGACGCTCACTAACCTTATATAAACCTACCTTCCGCACCCTAAAGTGTCACACTACGAATTTTGAACGTTTGAGGATTTGGGGTTAGCGATCGCCATCGCCATTTTCCCATTTTTGTATAAAATACAGCCTTTATAGTTAGTAAAAATCCGAAAAAACAGATTATGACAGTAGGGGGTGCGGAATGGGGGATAAAAGCTAATCTCAACAGTCATCGTTACCTCGCCAAAGCTAAGTTTGTGGTTAGAGTTGAAGAAGGTTTACAGTATTCGAGATTTTTCAAAAATTAAGCTTCCATACTCTACCAATTCTAACTTGATTGAGTCTAGTACGACACAATTATAAAATTTTACTCTTCATAAGCGCCTAGTTCTTTAAGGATGTTAATTTGATTTGGTGTCACATTGTGTATTTCAGAAATATTCATATCTTTATATGGTTTGTTAAGTTCTAAAGTAGAAATAATGTGCTCGATTGTTGATGTATCCAAAACCTTTTCTGGTGATGCATCCCAAATTTTTACAGTCTGATCTTGGCTGCTACTAAGGAGCTTACTTCCATCAGGGCTGAAAGCTACAGACTCTACAGTTCCTTTATGTCCTTTAAACTCCTTAAGGAGATTCATTGAGTCTATATTCCACAGCTTAATAATGTCTTTTTGTCCAGCGCTAGCAACAAGTTGACCATTGGAATGAAAGGCAACAGAGAATATTTTATGTTCCGCCTTCCTACTGCTAATAACTTGTCGAGAATTAACATCCCACAATTTTATTTCTTCATCGAAACCTCCACTGACTAGAACATTGTGGCGTTTTGGATTAAAAGCAACAGAATGCGCTTGACCATCGTGCTTTCCTAAAATAAACGTATCATCATTGTTTTTTAAATTCATTATACGGATAGTTTTATCTCGACTGCTACTAGCTAAATAACAACCATCTTGACTAAAAGCTAGCGATAACACTCGATCGTTATGCTCGATAACTTGATTGAGCCTTACGGGGTTGTCTAAATCAGTTAACTCCCAAAGAAAAACTAATTTGCTATTACCTGCAACGGCCAATTTGTTCTCTAGAGGACTAAAAACAACACATCGGATGCGTTCTCCATGCCCTTTCAACATAGTATAGTATTGCCAGTTTTGATTGACCAACTTCCACAGAAAAATCTGTCCGTTTTCATCACCACTAGCTAGAAGTGTCCCATCTTTGTTGAAAGCTACTGACCAAACCCAATCTGTATGTTTGGACAAGCTGTAAATTACGCTATTCTTGAGGTCACAGTTATTCCATCGAGAGTAATCGTGGTAATTTCCAACCCCAATTTTATTATCTTCACCTCCAAAAGCAAAGGTTTTACTATCTGGACTAAAGGTTATTGACCAAATGCGGTTGGCATATCCTTTCAAATCCTTGCGCTCTTTCTTTTGTTTACTTGTGTCCCAAAATTTAATAGTACGACCATCACCACCGCTAACTAAAAGTTTAGATTTGTCGGGATGAGGACAGAATGCTAAACTCCTTAACTGATGTTTATGACCGTCTAAAGTTCCAATCCATTGTTCCTGAGTTAAACTCCACAATCTAATCTTATATTCACGTGACTCAGCAGGACTATCTTGATTGCTATATCCAATGGCAAGAGTATTTCCATCGTGACTAAATGCTACTGCTCGTACTTGCTCAATTTCTTCTAGAGAAAGGGAACGCCAGACTTTCAGAGGATTCCTATCAGTTTCATCACTATGCCATAACCACACTTTCCCGTCTTCACCTCCGGTGGCTAGAGTGTTAAGACCATTAAATGCAATACAGCGTACTGTACCAGTATGCTTTTCTGGCAAAGTGCTAAGTTTTTTACAAGCAACCGTATCCCATAACGTAATACTTCCATCTTGATGACCACTAGCAAGCAATTTTTGATTAATAAAAGTTATACAAGCTACATCTCTAGCGGATAAATATTTGCCCTGCTTTGAATTAGTTGAATTACTAATTTCTGGTAAAAATATTGCGTTATTATCCCCATCTCCGCCTACTGCTAAAATACTACCATCACAACTAAATGCTACTGATAAAACACGCCTATTTAGAGGCCAATATTTTATGTTGCCAATCGTGGGTTCACCTGATGAACTATCAGGTACAATCTCCCATAAGCCTACAGTTCCGTCCTCTGCTCCCCAAGCAAACTTTTGATGTTGAATATTGGGACTAAAGGCAACTGACCAAATTTGGCTTTGTTGCGGATTGCTAAAAATGTAGAGTTTTAAACTCTCTGTATTTTGAAGTCGAATTGAGCCATGAGCGTCTCCTGTAGCAAAATAACTACCATCACAATGAAACGCGATGGAATGAATACAACCTAAAGGTTGGAGAAAAATAGAATTTTTCAGATCGGAATTAGTAAAATTTACTGCTGCTAATACAGCATCTCGTAAGTCAGCTTGCCAAATAGAAATATTTGATAAATTACATTTGCTAAAATCTATTCTTAATTTTAACTTTAATAACAAATTTAAAATATTACCTGCTACATAGTTATTTTTTAAATTTTGCTTGTTTTTCAAAAAACTCAACAAATGGTCACTAATTATTTTTTTATCTCCGTTAAATTGCTCCATGGCCAACATTTTTTGTTCAATTGGCTGCAAAAATTTTTCCACATCTGTTGTTAAAATTGAATAATTTTTTAAAATTTGAAAAGTTCCTTTGCTAATTTCTTCACTTATATAAGTAATAGTTTTTTCTTGAACGTAATCAGAGACTTCAGACGACAATGAATATATTTTTGTAGAATTAATTTCTTTTTCTTCAATTAAATTTAAATTTACTAAGTGGTTCAAACTATCTTGACATTCTAAGTTATGACAGATCGGTTTTTTTCTAAAAGATTCTAGTGCGATATGCTCATCAGACTCAAGCGCCAGCCCACACATCAGTTGTCGTTCTGAGTCTTTTAGTTTATCAAACTGCTCTGACAAGTTTTGAATCGATTTCTCTGATTCACTTAATTCTGGTTTTCCGTTTTTAATGCCCTTTTCTAAATTATGACTTGCACTATTAACATCAAGCTTTGCCAAAATCTCAAAAGCAAAGGCACTTGCATGGCGTGCAGCAATTTCCTGAGAACCAGACGCATCCGCCTCACTCTTGCTGTCAATTAGGTCAGAAATACCACGCACAATCAGTGCATATACCTGCTGGTTTGCATGAGCCGCTTGCAGTAAACCTCGCCCCTCCATTTCCACTGCAACTGCATCCCCATAGTTTGACTGGAGAAACTTCCAAATAGTTGATTGGGTTGAAGCAACCACCTTTTCTCCGGCGGCGATAGGCGCTACGAAAACACGGGGAGCAGTATTTGTGCCAGATCTTAATCTTTGCAGCCAGTCTGTTTTTCTTGCCTCAGCCCTGGCTCGCTGTATTAAATTGTACGTAGAAAGCCCAACATCAGGTCTGGGTTCAAATTTGAGTTGTGCTTTACCTGAATCATAACCGTATACCTTTGTTGCGGCTACCACGTCACCAAGAGCAACATCTTTAATACCACCCGCCACCCCAACAAAAAAGATCACGTTGGGGTTGAAGTAGGCGATCGCTCTTTCTGCTTCCACAGCTGCTGTTGAATTTCCTGCACCAACCTCAACAATTCCCACTTCCCACGTTTTACCGTTGGCAATAAATTTTCCGCGCTCATAAATTGTTCCCTGGGGATGCGTCTCCTCCCGGAGGTCAACCAGATGGGCGCGAACAGCCATATACTCTATAGGAATAGCAGTCAGTATAACCGCGCAAGGCATATGTTAAATCTCTTATTTAACTTGCTATCTTCATATTTTGACGGTTTTATAGGTTTTTGCCCACCAATATCCATCTTTTCCACCTTGATTGGCTTTCTACATCTTTTCCATTCCCTAAGAATTAGAATATCTTTAGGCGATCGCGTTCATGTCAATACTATAAGGTCACGGTTCCATTATTTGGCCTAGCTGAGATAGTATGGTTTCTGTCAACAGTATTTCTACTAGAGATTGAGTACATTTTATGTAGTGAAATAATCCTATTACTGATTTTTCAGGATATCTTATGAAAGATGTTTTCTGCCACGGTTTTTATTACATTTTTCAGTCATCAGGCATCTTGACAAATGCATCATAACTTTAACCTGTCACTAATGCGGTTCCATCCGGAAGATAAGTGTTGAGACCACTCCGAATCAGGTATGTCATCACCATTAAGATAGATTTCTGTTCCCACAGCTAACACTAAACCATCTGGTTCCAAAAGATTCTTTTCTTCTTTGAGTTCCCTATACAAAATGGGCGAGCGCCCTGTGGCATAGACAATCTTTGTACCGTATTCCTGACGGTGTTTTTGTAAACGCTCCTTCAACTCATCCAAAGCGTTGTCATCACCTACAAAAGTATTGTCCAAATCGGTTACGAATAGAAATTTAGCCACAACAACCTCTTTTGTCAGCTTTACCACAAAAAAGTTTATGCCTTTTTGGCACCAATCTTATCTTTTTCGATCTAGACAAGTTAGGCACTTGTACTTAAAAAAAGAGTAGATAAACTAGGAAGATGAATAACTTGCTGAAATTCTGACTCGGTCTGTGGAGGTAGAAGCGTTGTATAGTGGTGAGTATTATTAGTTTGTCGCATCGCTTAGCTGCCAAGTTAAACCCCCGCCATAGCCTAAGAACCCGCTTAGGATTGACAATTGGCAGCATTGCTTTTGTACTGGCTATCTTCGCCAGTTTCATTGTTGGACATTATGCTAGCGGACAGGTAAAACTTGATGTTGGTAAATTGCTAGCAGAATTAGCCTATCACATGACAAGCAGAGAAATGTTTGAGCGATACAAAGACATTCCAATAATTAGTACTCTTATGAGGCAAAACATTCATGAAGCCTTTATTCCAGTCTGGTATTTACAGCAGCAAATATTTACTTGGAACATGATAGTGGGTACTGTTTTTACAGCTTTGGGTTGGTTGATAGCAACGGTAATTACCCACCCGATGTTAGCGATCGCAAAAGCTATTAATTATATCAACAGAGGTAACACACCAGTCAAAATTCCTGCTATAAAAGACCAAGATGAAATTGCCAGTTTATCACCATCTCTCAGTCAACTTGTGACTGCTTTAATTCAGCAAGAACAAAACTTAAAAGTTAGTAATGCTCAGTTGCAGCTAGAACTGACATCCAAACTTATAACACAGGAAATGCTGCGTCAAAGTGAGGAGAAATTTCGCCAGTTAGCAGAGAACATTCAAGAAGTTTTCTGGATTAGAGACTTTCGCAGTTGTGAAATTCTTTATATTAGCCCTGCATACGAACAGGTATGGCAACGAAACTGCGAAAGTTTGTATAGCAATCCCAACTCTTGGTTAGATGCTATTCATCCAGAAGATAGAGAACATGTCACTGCCATAATGAAGGAAAATATTTATAGTGCTTATCAAAATGAATACCGAATTGTGCAACCAGATGGGACAATTCGTTGGATTTGGGATAGCAGCTTTCCGGTAAAAAACCATCACGGACAAGTCTATCGGAGAGTCGGGATTGCCCAAGACATCACCGAACGCAAGCAAGCAGAAGAAACTCGGTTAGCTTTAGCAAAAGAAAGAGAAATTAGTCAACTCAAATCACAGTTTATTGCGATCGCTTCCCATGAATTTCGCACCCCACTGACCACCATTTTGCTATCTTGTGACTTTCTGCAAAATTACGGCGAACAATTACCCGAAGAAAAGAAACGTCGCCACTTTGAAAAAATTAAATCTAGTGTCAAACATCTCAATCAAATATTAGAGGATATTTTAGTATTTGGAAAAACCGAAGCAGGGAAACTAAAGTTTGACCCAGCGCCTATAGATTTAATTAGTTTTTGTCTGGATTTAGTAGAACAGTTACAACTTAGTGTTGGTGAAAAATATCAGATTAATTTTGTAGAGCAATGTGTCTATGGTTGTACGAGAGAAGAACTTCCCGTTATGGATGAGAAACTATTAAGGCATATTTTCACAAATTTACTATCAAATGCTATTAAATACTCCCCAAAAGGAGGTCAGATAAACTTTGAATTAATCTGCGATCTTACAAGTGCCATTTTCCGCATTCAAGATGAAGGAATTGGCATACCAGAAGAAGAAATAGACAAACTATTTACCTCTTTTTTTAGGTGTAGCAACACGGGTCATCTTCCAGGAACCGGATTGGGATTAGCAATTGTTAAAAATGCAGTTGAATTACACAAAGGTCAAATCACAGTAGAAAGTCAACTGGATGTAGGCACCACATTTACCGTGATATTGCCAAGGGGCTAGAGACAAGACAAGGGAGAGGGGGAGACAAGGACAACAATTCTACCTTATCCCCCAATCCAAAATCCAAAATCCAAAATCCAAAATCCTCTAATCCTGCAAAGTCTCAATCAACAACTCAACCTGCTGCTGTCGTTCTTGCAAAAAACCCTCACACTGACGCAAATACTCAACAGCAGAAGCAAATTGGTCAAACACCTCCTGCAACTCCAAATCACCCGACTCAATACGAGCAATAATTCTTTCCACCTCAGCAACCTTCGCTTCGTAGTTCCAACCTTCTTTATCAGTAACTTTAACCATTCCTATTTAACCTTTGTGCTCTTTGCGCCTTTGCGGTTCAAAAATCATTTACATCCACAACTTTTACTTTAACCTCACCCTGACCCAACTGCACCGACAACTCCTGTCCCACAGTTAACTCAATTGCAGAACGAGCGATCGCACCATTTTCCAGTCGCACCACTGCATAACCACGCTGCAGGACAGCTTTCGGGTCAAGAGTTGCCAACTTTTGCCGTAACATTTCTACATACTGTAGCGATCGCTGTAGGCGCACGGTTGTCGCCCTTATTAATTGCTGGCGCTTCCAACTTAAAGCTTGAAAGTCCTGCTGAACTTGCCGATCCAACCGCAAGCGCCGCAAACGGTTTTGCATTTGTTGTAATTTATTTTCAGCCCTTTCAAAAGAGTAACGCACGCTTTGTTGTAAAGCGATCGCTCGTTGCTGATGTTCGGCGTACAATTCAGCTAGAGATGGCACAGCCAATTCCGCCGCAGCCGTAGGAGTATGCACCGCAGCATCTGCAACCAAATCTACCAATGATTCATCTCTTTGATGACCGATACCCGTAATAACTGGTATCGAACAATTTGCTACTGCTCGTACTACCCTTTCGTCATTAAAGCATGCCAATTCCTCCACCGCACCCCCACCCCGTGATAAAATGAGCACCTCTGCACGTCCATCTTTTTCAACCCGTGCAATGGCCTTGATAATAGACATAGGTGCTTGGTCACCCTGTACTATTGCAGGAGAAAACAAAACTTGTAATCCAGGATACCTTTGTTTGAGAGTCTTTTGAATATCACCCCAAGCCGCAGCCGTCGGAGATGTGACAACGCCGATAGTATGGGGATGCGTGGGGAGCGATCGCTTTCTTTGTGGGTCAAATAATCCTTCTGCCTCCAAGCGTTGCCTTATTTGTTGGTAACGCAGTGCCTGCAAACCAACACCAGCAGGAAAAGCCTGCCAAACAGTCAGTTGGTACTCTCCCCGTTCTCGGTAAACTTTAAGACTTCCCAAAATAATTAACTGCTCCCCAGACACGGGAATTTGTGCCAATTTTGGCAATTGACCATTCCACGCCACACACTTAATAGCAGCCACAGCCTCTTGGTCTTGGAGCGTAAAAAATAACCCACTGCGGTGCTTGTTAGTGCTAGAAACTTCTCCAGTCACCCAAACCCGCCGCAATTCCTCATCTTGCTCCAACAGGAAGCGAATGTAATCTGTTAATCCTGCCACTGTCAGGGCTGTTTCAGGAATGAGAGAGTCAGGTAGGTTAAAAGTCATATTGGGGATTTTGGATTTTGGATTTTGGATTTTGGATTTTGGATTTTGGATTTTAGATTTTGGATTTTGGATTGGTTACTGCTTACTGATATTGATATTATACAATTTATTACTTAGTTATTTGTCTATGCCAAACAAGGCAACGAGTGCGCTAGAATCTTGTCACGCTTCTTTACAGAGAAGGACTAAATTAGCAATTTGTGTTTAAAATAGTATATCTGTTCTATTTCAATTCCAAATCTACACTCCTAGATCCATAATATAGAGGCTCAGAATGGCTGTTAACACGACTGATGCTGCTGCTGGCAAGCAAAAAGCGCTCAACATGGTACTCAATCAGATTGAGCGTACCTTTGGCAAAGGAACTATCATGCGCTTGGGTGATGCTACCCGTATGCGGGTAGAAACAGTTTCCAGTGGGGCGCTGACCCTGGATCTGGCATTGGGTGGCGGTATCCCCAAGGGAAGGGTCATTGAGATTTACGGTCCGGAAAGTTCTGGTAAAACGACGTTAGCACTACATGCAGTTGCTGAAGTGCAAAAAAACGGTGGTATCGCTGCTTATGTTGATGCGGAACACGCCCTTGACCCTACCTACGCTGGCGCATTGGGTGTTGATATCGACAATTTGTTAGTATCCCAACCCGACACAGGGGAAGCCGCTTTGGAGATTGTTGACCAATTGGTTCGTTCTGCTGCGGTTGACATTGTGGTTATCGACTCAGTAGCAGCATTGGTTCCTCGTGCTGAAATTGAAGGCGAAATGGGTGATGCTCACGTTGGTCTTCAAGCAAGATTGATGAGCCAAGCTCTACGTAAAATCACTGGTAATATTGGTAAATCTGGTTGTACAGTTATTTTCCTCAACCAGTTGCGGCAAAAAATTGGTGTTACCTATGGCAACCCAGAAACAACAACTGGTGGTAATGCTTTAAAATACTATGCTTCGGTACGCTTGGATATTCGCCGGATTCAAACCTTGAAAAAAGGCACTGAAGAATTTGGTAACCGTGTCAAAGTCAAAGTCGCTAAAAATAAGGTCGCACCACCTTTTAGAGTTGCAGAATTTGACATTATCTTTGGCAAAGGTATTTCTACAATAGGTTGTCTGGTAGACTTGGCTGAAGAAACTGGAGTTCTTATCCGTAAGGGTGCTTGGTACAGTTATAGCGGCGAAAATATCTCCCAAGGTCGGGATAACGCTATCAAGTACATGGAAGAGAAACCTGAATTGACTGAAAAGATTAAACAGCTAGTACGAGAAAAATTAGAAATGGGTGTTCTTGTTTCTGCTAATTCAGTTGGTAAGCCAAGTGAAGACGAACAAGAAGATGCAGACGAGGAATTTGAAGAGGAGTAAGTTTTTGTGGGGCGGGCAAGATGCCTTCCCTCACCCCCAACCCCCTCTCCCATTGGGAGAGGGGGCTTTTTAACCCCTTTTCTACCAAAACAATACAGAAGCGTCGATTCCTCAACTTTTAAGGGGAGGATGAAACGCGACTCGTAGGACTTTAGTCCGCAGTGTCTCTTTCATGGGAAAGAACAAGACTATCAATCCACTCCTCAATCAACCCAGTAATAGTTTTGTCTTTTTGAGCAGCATATAAAAGAAGTTTATGTTTTCGTCTGTCTGACAACCTAATTTGCAATGAATTATTTTTCCTAAATGCGCTTACAATGTCTTTGCATTTATGCTAACATATAGTGAAGAGGTGATAAAAGTTGTACAAAACAATCCAAGTTAAGTTAAATGTTTCCGATGCAGTCATGAATTTCTTGGTTCATCAAGGTCATGCGGCAAACAGTTTAATAAACAGCGCTCACTATGAAATACCAAGAATCTTTCTGGCTATCACCCTTTTCCGGGTAATAGGCGGAATTTTTCGGTCTATCGTCCCAATCTGATCGTAGAGTGCCATTTTGTCTCTTGAAATAAAGTCACCGCGTCGCGGGGATTCTCCCTAGTTGTAGCAAGTGGCGTGCGAAAACAAACCGCTCGGCAGTATTCGTTGCTAGAATACGACCATACAACCTCCCTTCCGCACCCTAAGTGTCACATACGAAAAACCACAACCAAAATAGTACAAAATAACTAATTTGAGAAGAGAGTTCAATCAAACAGTTGAGAAGTAATAGCATTAAGCTCTAAGAGTGATAGAGATATATTCCCATTCTCAAGGGAATTGACTCCACTTGAGAATGGAGTCAGAAAAATAAAAGAAATAGAAAAATTGAAGTTTAGTAGAAGAAATGTAGAAGAATTGAAACAGAATTAATTGGGAGAATTCTGTTGTGATGTTGAATATTGAAGAGATGAAAATACAGAACCTAGACCATTTAGGGATAGTGGCCGGAATAGTGGATGAAATAGGATTAGTAGAAATTATTAATAATCTTGTGGGCAAAGAAGAAGATGAAAAAGTAAGTGCTGGACACGTAGTGAAAGCTATGATTTTAAATGGATTAGGTTTTGTTTCTCAACCTTTATATATGTTTCCTAAATTTTTTGAGTCAATCCCTTGTGAACATTTGATAGGTTCAGGAGTCAAAGCGGAATATTTAAATGATGATAAACTTGGCAGAGTCATGGATAAAATGTTTCTGACTGGATTAGAAAGCATATTTTTAGCAGTCAGCTTAAATGTTGTCAAGAAATTTCAAATACAGACAACAACATCACACCTAGATTCGTCATCAATACACGTACATGGAAAATACATAACACCTTTACCAGAAGTCATATTTGAAAATGCCAACATAGAGAATGAACTGGGTGAAGAAAATTGGCAGTCAAAATCAAAACAAGCAATAAATGTGACTTATGGATATTCAAGAGATCATAGACCAGATTTAAAACAATTTTTAATAGAATTAATATGTACAGGAGATGCAGATATTCCATGATTTTTTAAGTCAGCATCCGGGAATCAAGTGGATTCTTCATATTTTGGACACATTGCTGTTGAGTATAAAAATCAAGTTCAATTCGAGAGTTTAATGGTGGCAGATTGTGCTTTATATAGTGTTTATCTGAAAAGACCAGAAAGAATCGAGGCACTAGCCATGGTCATGGGGTTATGCTTATTAGTTTATAAGTTAGCACAGAGACAAATAAGACTGGCTTTATACGAATCACAATTAACGGTGAAGAATCAGTTAGGAAAACCTATATACAATCCCACGCTAAAGTGGATTTTTCAAAACTTTCAGTCAATTCATGTTGTTAGCTATTATCAAGAAATCAAAGTTTCTAATTGGACACCAGAACGAGATTTTATTCTGAAGCTATTTCCCGAAAGTTGTCATCGTTACTATCAAGTCATAACCTAACTCTTCTCTCTATAATCTGTTTTTCACTTTGATAACTTATCTTCTGAGCTATTTTTAGCTTTATATAATAGCTCTCAATAGTTATGCCTAATTAGATTATTTCAGAGCTTCATATATAAATCAAATTATCAATTAATTCTGTGACCATAAAGCTTTACTTATCTCAGAGCGCAAATCACAATTTTTTTCTTATTGCTTTTTCTTGAGAATGACCTAAATGTGTTCAATCCCTGTTTTTACGCTTTCTCACTTGTTCTTTCTCAAAGTGCAGTATAATTTTATTCTTTCTTTTGAAGAATCTGTTCGGTAATTACTGTTTGTGACAGTTAGGGTGCGGAAGGGGGGTTATATCAAGGTGAAAAACTGTGTTCTGTGCAATTAGGGATGGAGGGCACAGCCGATATTATTTCTAGAGAAGAGACTGTACTGCAATTCTTTCTTAGGAAAGCAAGGCTAGTCGCAGATTTTTGAGGTTATTGATAAATTCACGGGATTAGTCGCCCGTAGTGTCCAGATCCCCGACTTCTCAAAGAAGTCGGGGATCTAAGTTTTCACGAATGATTTAGGATTGCTATAACTATATAGATGTTGCTTTCTTACAAGGCGCAAAACCCAGTTTTTCAAAAACCGGGTGTTTGCTTATTAGAAAATATAAAATCTAAAATCACAATAAGCCTCGCCGACCATTGGGACGCACAGTCATCCAGTTTGTTTTCGCTAATGCCAATTGCTCATCAGAAATTTTAGCCCCAGTTAAATTAGCTCCACACAGATTCGCCCCTCGAAGATTTGCACCGTTGAGGTATGCCAAGCTGAGATCTGCTCCCCGAAGATCGGCTCCTTCTAGATCGGCATTATTAAGATATGCCTTTGTCAAATTGGAATCTTTAAGATTTGCTCGATTGAGGCTAGCTCGTCCAAAATCGCTACTGTTAAGATTAGCTCCTTGAAAATTAACATTTTGTAATTGAGAACTATGGAAATTAGTCCCTGATAAGTCAGCACCTTGCAAGTTGAGTAGATTTAAATTGTACAGGGCAAAATCTCTTCTCCCTTTCATGTAAGCTGTAAGTAAACCCTGAGTATCCAATTTACGCGGAGTTTGAGACTTATTATCCCCAGAGGAGCCGCTATGACTGCTAGCGAGAGTGGTAGACTTCATTGTCATCACTCTTTGTGTTGCGACTCCATTCAAACCTGTACCTTCTGGCATTTTGGCTCTTCTGGCTCGAATGGCAGCTGCCATCTGTGCTACTCCTTGTCCTCCAGAAGTATGAGCAGAACGAACGTTAGAAAAAACTTTTTCTTCTTCTAAATGGTTCGAGGATCGCTCTTTTACACCAGTTTGCGATCGCACCACCATCCCTTGTGCCAAACTATCTAAGTAAGGTTCGAGTGCTAATGCTCTGAGTGCTTCCTCTGCTGTCTGGTATCGATTGCGAACTGATACTTCGAGCATCTTCCGCAGGACTTCAGTTAAGTGGTCGCTAATGTAAACAAGTCGTTCCCACTGCATTTCTCCTGTTGTGGGATTGTAATCTATATCTTTAGGAGATTTGCCAGTCAGTAAGTAAATACAGGTCACGCCTAGCGCGTAAATATCGCTTGCAAAGACGGGACGCATTGCCATTTGTTCTGGAGGAGCGAAACCAGGGGTGCCAATTGCATATGCCGTTAATGCAGTCTGTTCGGATTGGTTTGTTAATGTTTGTACTTGGTTTTTAACAGCACCAAAATCGATCAGCACTAATCTACAATCTTGAGAACGACGAATGATGTTTGCCGGTTTAATATCGCGGTGAATCACTTTTCGTTCGTGGATGTATTGCAGTAACGGCAAAAGCTCGCTTAAAAACTGCTTAACTCCTGCTTCGCTATAAACTCCATTGCGTTTGATCTCCTGCTGTAAAGTTGGACCATTGATATATTCCTGAACTAGGTAGAATTGTTCGCGGTCTTCAAAATAGTCCAGCAAGCGGGGTATTTGGGGATGGTTCCCAATCCGACCTAAAGTAACAGCTTCTCGCTCGAAAAGTTCCCGTGCCATTTGCAAGATATGGGGCGCTGTCCCTGAAGGACGCAGTTGCTTGATGACGCAACTTGGTTCTCCCGGTAACGCCTCATCTTCAGCTAAAAAGGTTGCACCGAAACCACCCTGACCTAAGGCTTTAATGATGCGATAGCGATCGCGCATTAGCAGTCGCGAGCCACAAGACTGACACCTGTCGCTATATGCTAAATTTTCGGGATTGGAACACGTGGGATTTATGCAGTAGCTCATGTACAGTCAACTCGCTACACGAATGATGATGATGAGTGTTGAACTCTTATCTCATTATTAGGTTCAAAATCCATTTTTGCCAGGTCATTTTCTCTGGATTTCTATTGAAGAGTTGCTAAAGTTGGGCTAGTGTTGCGTGAAGCAATCGTAAACTCACGAATATCTACTAGATCGTCTCTACTAAGCTATACTCCGCTTGTTGTTAAGGTGTATTTCTTCAAAATTCAAATGTCAAAGTTCTGGATTTTCAAAACTTCATTATTCCTCTAAAGGAAAGTTCTTATTTTGATTGAAAAAATTCTTTTTGCTATCTTTAAGAAAGACCAGATATTTCCTTAGCTATAGATATTTTTCTATTGATTTTCTATAGCAATTTTCAGTTGTGTCAAATACATCCAATTTTAGGGACGCGGCGGCCTTGCGCCCCTACGTGCGTCGATTCTTGAATCGCTATATTTGTGAACTTGTTTTTTGAACCGCAGAGGACGCTGAGGGCGCTGAGGAAAGAGAAAGCAGGTTTTGTTTTCTCCGCACAGCGTTAGTATAATCTATTACTATTTTTTTGACAAGTCAGCCGCATAGGGACTTCCAAATAAAAAATGTCCCAAAATTTCTTGTAGTGCGGGCGTCCCCGCCCGCCACTAAGCTAATCCCCCTACTAAGCTAATAATTCTTTAACTAGCACAACCGAGAGTCAACCTCACTCTTGTGGAACGGGCGTCCCGGCCCGTCCCACATTCCTGGGATGATTTATTTCTTGGAAATGTAAAAAATTATGAATTATGAACGATCAAAAATTCATAATTCATAATTTAGAATTTACAAACTAGACATGACCTCACGGGAAGCTTGCAGTGTCCGATCAATATCTTCTTCTGTGTGAGCGATCGAGGTAAACCCAGCCTCAAACTGCGATGGTGCTAAATAAACACCGCGCTCTAACATACCGCGATGGAAGCGTCCGAACTTGGCTGTGTCAGACTTTTTAGCGTCCTCGTAGCTGTGGACTGGACCTGAGGTAAAGAACCAACCAAACATACCGCTGATATGACTGCCGCAGGCTGCATGACCTGTTTCTTTGGCAACTTGCAGCAAGCCATTTGATAATTTCTGGGTAATTCGGTCAAGATACTCGTAAGTTCCTGGTTTTTGCAACAATTCCAACGTTTTAATTCCTGCTGTCATTGCCAAAGGATTACCAGAGAGAGTTCCTGCTTGGTACATGGGACCTGCTGGAGCAACCATTGACATGATATCTCGGCGACCGCCATAAGCTCCTACAGGCAATCCACCGCCGATAATTTTACCGAGTGTTGTCAAATCGGGGGTAATGCCGAATTTCTCTTGAGCACCACCGTAAGCAATGCGGAAGCCTGTCATCACCTCATCAAATACCAACAATGCCCCGTGGTCGTTGGTGAGTTCCCGCAATCCTTCTAGAAAGCCAGCATCAGGGGTAATGAAACCAGCATTCCCAACGACTGGCTCTAATATCACACCAGCAATTTCGTCACGGTTTTCCTCAAATAGGGCTTTGACTGCTTCTAGATCGTTGAAAGGCGCTGTGAGGGTGTGACTGGTGACTGATTTGGGAACTCCAGGGGAGTCGGGTAAACCCAATGTTGCTACACCAGAGCCTGCTTTTACTAAAAACATATCGGCATGACCGTGGTAGCAACCCTCAAACTTGATAATTTTGTCACGTTTGGTAAAAGCTCGCATCAGCCTTAGAACCGCCATACAAGCTTCTGTACCGGAGTTAACAAATCTTACCATTTCAATGCTCGGAACAGCATCAATTACCATTTCAGCCAAGACGTTTTCCAGCACGCTTGGCGCACCGAAGCTTGTACCCTTGTCTAATGCTTCATGCAGTGCTGCAATCACTTCAGGGTGAGCATGTCCGCAGATGGCAGGTCCCCATGTTCCTACATAGTCAATGTACTGGTTACCATCCACATCCCAAATGTACGCGCCTTTGACATGGTCAAAAACGATGGGCTGTCCACCTACGGATTTAAAAGCTCGCACGGGTGAACTTACCCCTCCCGGCATTAAATTTTGGGCAGAGGCAAAGATTTCTTGTGATTTTGTAGTTTTAATTGTTGTATTTACCAAGGTTCTCACCTACATTAGGAAACAACGCTCTATCCTAGGATAGGGGTAAACACTGTCTAGAACTACTATCGTAGTAAAATAGCTGAACCAGGAAAGTAACAATATGTTATACAAGTCCAATCAAGACTTGCCTTTGGAAATTCGCACTCGCCTTTCTGAGGGATACCAGGATCTGTACCGAGCTGCTTTTAACTCGGCGATCCACTGGTACGGTGAAGCACCAAAAGCTCACCGAGTCGCGTTGAGTGCAGTGAAAATGCAATCGGCAATGTACAGGAACATCGTTTGAGCAGTGACCAGTGACCAGTGACCAGGGATTCGTAATACAATCCTCATTGCACAGGAGTACTGTTTAAAGTCAGGGAAAAAAGTAGCCTAGAAAAAGCATACCAACTGCGCTGTTGAATGGTATCGTGAAGCCAAGAACTATAATTTACCGAAGAAAAAAGCAGTTGGTATGTTGTCTTCTGATGTCAAGTCATTATATAATGCCATTCCTTTAGAAAGCATTCATTACGACGAAAAAGGACTAGTACCCGCTATTGTTCAGGACTATTTGGATGGCACTGTTCTGATGATGGCATGGATGAATCGGGAGTCCTTACAAAAGACTTTGGAAAGTGGAGAAACTTGGTTTTGGAGCCGTTCTCGACAAGAATTTTGGCATAAGGGAGAAACTTCTGGGCATATACAGAAGGTGAAAAGTATTCGATATGATTGTGACAGTGATGCACTACTTGTTGGTGTAGAGCAGAGAGGAGATATTGCCTGTCACACGGGAGAACGTAGTTGCTTTCATCAAGTTAATGGGAAAATTGTCCCACCACCGGGGAGTACACTGTCACAAATTTTTTCTGTGATTTGCGATCGCCGCGACAATCCAAAAGAAGATTCTTATACCTGTAAGTTGTTGGCAGGTGGTGATAACAAAATTTTGAAAAAGATCGGCGAAGAAAGTGCTGAGGTTGTGATGGCTTTTAAGGATGATGAACCAGATGCGATCGCCGGGGAGGTTGCGGATCTATTTTACCATGCTCTTGTTGCATTGGCTCATCATAACGTTGATATCAAAGCAGTTTATCGCAAGTTGCAAGAAAGGCGGAAATAAAGAATTTTGGATTTTGGATTAAGAAAGCTCTACGGTGAATCTTAAAAGTTTTTACCCCTACTCCCCATTTGGTTAAGGTGTAGCAAAATTGCGAGCGTATTCCCAATCAGCAGGGCTGCAAAATCATGAGTTGCAGCCCTATTAAATCTCACTGGTCACTGGTCACTGGTCACTGGTCACTGGTCACTGGTCACTGGTCACTGGTCACTGTTTGTAATTCTTATCATTCGTCCTAATTTTCCTCACTCATTCCACAAGGTTTCCACAGGTATTATGTTGTTTTCCACAGAGGCTTGATGATGTTATGAGCTTTTGCTGTTCCATTGGGGATTTTTTACTTCTACTGTTATCCAACTCTGAAGACTGAGTTAACATTAAGAAATGTTACAAAAACTAACCTGAAACCCTTAGATTTGCGTAAGTCCTGATTTTCTATAGATGACTTCTTAACATTTCGCAGCATTGACAACCCTACCCCCTTTTGGCGCAAAATGGTGCGGCTTGCTCTTTTAGTCCTTTGAGTTGCTGTGTAAATTTACCTAAGCATCCATTGTTTGCTGCCAGAAGGCTCTTGGGTTTGTGTTCCCTCTGGTGGCTCCACTACAAGCAAGGTTACCTCAATGATGAACTTCAAAGGAGAAAAATCTCATGAATACGACAGTTGGAATCTTTACTGAAATTCCGGAAGCACTCCACGAATCTCTCAAAATTTATCTAGAAACACATCCTGATTGGGATCAAAACCGCGTCATGACAGCAGCTCTGTCCCTGTTTTTACTTCAAAATGGAGAAAGCGATCGCCGTGCGGCTCGTGTTTACTTAGAAACTTTATTTCACCATTGTTAATTACTTGATTGGTCAGAAAGAGTTTGGGGATAAGAGATTCTCTCGTGCATTAAATTTAGGCAAAATCAAAGAAATATAAAAACTTCGAGCGGTACAACACACCGCTCGAAGTTTTTTCAAGCTAGATACCCACGGGCGAGCGCCCACAACGAGGGCATGAAAATTTCTTCCCCCTACTCCTGTAGAGACGCGCCATGGCGCGTCTCTACCACTCGCCAGTCCCTATTTCCAAAAGATTGGCGAGTGGGGATTGGGAAACTTCCCCACTCGCCAGTCCCGAGTTCTTCAAGAGAGTAATAATTGCAGTTAGGAGAGATTAGCGCATGGGACTTTTCCATTTTTCCCAAGAAAGCAGTTGCCATTCACTTTGTTTTGCTGCACCTAACAATAGGCATGAATGAATGCTATTGAATTTTGTCACCCTGTTGGGGTTGAGAGGGGCATTCAAACTTATATCCAACACCACGCACGGTCTGAATCAAGGCGGGTTGACTAGCATCCGCTTCAATTTTTTTGCGAATTTGACCTATATGTACGTCTACAACCCGTTGGTCGCCGACATATTCATAATCCCAAACCTCCTGAATAAGTTCAGCCCGCCGCCAAACTCGACCTGGATGGCTAGCTAAGAAATGTAACAAATCAAACTCTAGAGCAGTTAGGGGTACTGGTAGGCTGTTAAGTGTAACTTCTCGCCGCACGGGGTCGATCATTAACTTTTCAAACACCAAGCGTTTTTGTTCTGCCGTAGTTACGACACGCTGTCGCCTTAAAATGGCTGCGACCCTAACTTCTAGTTCTCCCAAACCAAATGGTTTGGTGAGGTAGTCATCAGCGCCTTTTGAAAAACCCCGAATTTTATCAGCTTCATCGGCGCGGCTAGTAAGCATGAGCACAAAAACGCCATTTCGACTTTGCATCTCTTGGCAGAGGTTAAACCCGATTACGTCTGGTAAATTGACATCCAATATTACCAAATCCGGGTTAAATTGCTCAAAGAGCGCCAGGGCGGTTTTACCATCTTCGGCTGCTTCTACCTGATAGCTCTGTTTGATCAGGAAGCGTTGGATTAAATTCCGAACCGCAGGATCGTCGTCAACAACAAGAATCTTGGCAGGAGCCATGACCATCACTTTGCACAAAAAAAAATTTATAGGATTAACAGACGGATTCCGTAGATGCTACGGTTTCCACTTTGAGAGTCATATGAATTTACAAGGCTAAGGCACTTATGCCCTGATTATTCAAATACTAGTGTAGTAATCAGGATTTTTAACAAATAAAGCGCGAAGACTTTGGCAATGCCACCCTTGAGATGAAATTTAGGTTTCTGTGGTTAACCTTGTGTCCTGTTAGCAGATGCTCTCAACCTTAGCCATGGCAAGTGGGTAGTCACCGGACACTCTGCTACCCCGACGCAGAAATTTAAAACAGTCTTAATTTTAAATCGATATGCGGCTAGATGACACAAGGAATTAGGAGGCTAATTATTTAAAACTGGACTATGGTACAGCTAAGTTGCCAAATCTAAAAAAGAAAAGATAGTTTTTCATCAAAAATGCCTTGAATGTACTTTTTGCTCAAATTCTAGAGTAAAGCCACAGTGAAGGAACGGCATGAGGGGATACACGGAGTTCTTTTCATGTGTTAAAGTGTCTATAGTTAAAACTACTAGGTCAATAGAAGTTGCCCATGTTAATATCCAGGTAGGTTATACGAATTAATCAAAGCATTCGTTCCAACCAACTTCAACTTAAAGTAGTTTTTCTTTAACAAAAGATTGCCGCCGATTGAGGCTAAAGTTACAAACTTCCGTCAGCACCCCGCACTAAAGTGACGGGGCTTCGCGCCCCCAAGTTTTAGTTAGCTGACCCGCCTAAGTACCCGGAGTACTACGTTATTAGTAAGTGTTAAAGTCCCACCTACGGATGCAATCAGGCCAGTCTGTAGCTCTGGAATTAGATGGTTAAACAGGTTTACGAGGGGTAAGCCAGTGCTGTCTAAAAAGTACCGACTAATAACCTTGGCAAGGCTCACATTACCGCGAAAGCGAAGCTCATTTGAGCAAAAATCATATGCCGACAGAGGGAAAGATTTTAGTTCGTAACTGCCCGAACGAAAGTAGAACGCAAAACTACACGGAATTGAGTACCTCCAAGGCGGTATGGGTAACGCCTAATAAATTAGGCCGTGTCGTGTTTCCTCCGTGGGAAGACAGCCGCACGGTTTCCACACTTCCGGAAGTTTTTAGATGAGTGAGCAAAATCCTTACGAAAAACTTGGGGTATCTGAGGATGCGAGCTTCGATGAAATTCAAGATGTTCGCAGTCGTCTACTGGAACAGTACAGTGGTGATGCAAAGCGTCTAGAAGTCATAGAGGCGGCATATGATGCGATTTTAATGGAGCGCTTGAAAATGCGCCAGGAAGGCAAAATCAAAGTTCCAGAACGCATCCGGTATCCAGAAAGGCTTGTACAAGCACCCCCTAAAGAAACCCAAAGCCCACGCGAGCAATCGCCTTTGTGGCTGCAAAAAATGTTAGATAAGCCAATGCCTCAGGATATCTTACTACCAGGGGTTTGGTATCTTGGTTTAAGTACTATCAGCGTGTTTTATCGAGCTGGTGGCGATCCCGTGTTGCAAATGGCACTGCTGTTAGGCATTGGTGTCTGTATTTACTTTCTAAGTCGCAAGGAAGGTAAATTTGGTCGATCTGTTCTATTTACGCTTCTCGGTTTAATTCTGGGTCTGATAGTAGGAGGACTCCTTGCAGCCTGGATAGTGCCGCAAATACAACAATTTATTAATCTAAATCAAAATCAGTTCTCTACGGTTGTAGCGTTTGTGTTGCTATGGCTTATTAGTAGTTTTTTAAAGTAGCTAATGGGGTAAACTAAATCTAGGCAAAGCTATGCAATACGTAGAAATGTCTTTAATTGCTGGTATCATCCACACTGGTTACTGCTGTTAGAGCGTTGTTGTTTAATTGGTTTAAACTTCCAGCCATTGGAGAGTGACCTAACTCGCTACCCCTAAGAGTGATACTTTTCTTCAAGTTTGAGCGCTTTTGCTTTAAATTTAGGTTTAAGCCACCCAAGATTTAATGCATCAGTCACCGACTTCCCAATAGAAGCTAAGTATCCCACAGTCCGAGTTAATAACTCAGATTCAACATCACCCGATTTCATATATCTTGTGATATTGTTGTCTGTGGCTCGAATGCAAATATTTATCGATGCATTCCAATCGGCTTGAATCACGTCCCCCGTGTAACGAATAAAGCGATCTCCTTTTCTAGAACCTAATAGCGTTCCAGTCAGATGATCTACTTGCGACGTGTAAGCAGGATTGACAAACGATCTTGTCGATCCTGTCTCCACAGAGATTTTCTCCAATGAAGCCTGTAATTCTCCCTTCATCCAAGAGTTCAGCTTGCGGTTGATGCGTTTCGCTTGTTGCTTACCCTGAATTGGTTGAGTGAGATCCTCGCAAATGATATCGACGGGCGTTGTGATATTCCGTCGTAAATCAGAGCGAATAAAATTTTTAATGGTTTCTTTCTCGCGCTTTAATTTCCGAGACTTTACTTTATAACCTAAATTATTTTTTAGGATACGGGAAGCCTTTTGAGGATCTTGTGGTGCAATGCTTTCCCCAAAAGCTCTAATTCGATATCGATTGCGATTGGTCTTGGCAATGCGCTCGGTTTTTTCAGTCATCAATTTACCAAGACCAGGTGCAATCGTTTTTCCCTCTGAAGTATAAAATCCTTCTGTATAACCTTTATCAATTCCCAATTTTTGAGTAGGCTTACCCGAAGGTAGAATTAGCCAGAGCGATCTCGTACAGTGTACTTCAAGTGAACCAAGTTCATTAAGAATGACTCGAATCTGACCTTTAATGATATAACGGCATCTTAGTTTTAGGATGATTCTTTTACCACGCTCTAGCCCTTGGATTTGTAACTCAACAGAGTGACGGTTAATCCGCTTACAGACGTAGCCTTGACTCTGGTAAACTATTTGATTTCTGACAAATGTGTGTCCTCGTTGATATCGAGCGCGGAATTTACGATGGAGCCAATTATCTTGAGTTGGATCTGTGTTTAATAACTCAAATAATCTATTTCGAGCTATTTCAACTGAACAAGGTGGAAATAATTCCAAGCCTTTCTGTTTAACGGCTTTCAGTTCATCTCCCTTTTTCTTACCTTTATTCTCTTCTACCCACTTCAATCGTTGTAGAGTATTGCTAGTTATGGGATATTTACGCCATATTTCCTGTATTAGAAAAACTTTGGCTGCTGACTGTTGTGCAGAAATTGCTTTCATGGTGTCATTAACTGACCACTCCCATAATTTACTGGGTAGATTAACCCGTTCTGGTTTAATTATCGCTCTGACAATGGAATCTGCTTTTTTCCAATCCAATCCCCATCCTTGTAAGGAACCGAGTTTGTTATAAGTCAGGGATCTAGGGATGCCACACAAATGCATGATTCGGTCTACTTGTGAAGAGTCAGAGCAAAAAACAACAGGAACAACCTGAGTATAAGTGTATTCAGTTTGTCGTTGTTTTTTGCTCAAAGCCATTTGATATTTCCCTTTTATGACTGATATGTGTTACTATATCAACATATATAATAAACATCAATGCCTTTTCAGAAAAATAACAAACAAGGTTTTGTGTCAAATGCTCCACTTGACCGCTCTGCATTGCAAATTAACCTCAAGCCGGGACTCAGAGAAAGAATCATGGCAATCCCCGATTGGAAAATTAAGCTACGAGAAGAGTTAGAAATCTGGTTAGCCAATTGGGAAAACCAAGATTAACCAGATTTACATAGATTTAAGGCTTACTGTTCAACCGCTAATGGCTAATTGCTATTATCGATTAGCCATTAGCAATTAACTAATCGGTTGCAATGACTGCTCTAGAAGTGAATTCACTGCAGAACTGAAATCTTTTACAATTAAATCTGGGTGGTAAAGTTCTTGTTGGGCGCGATCGCGAATGCCGCATTCCACAGCTATCACCTTAATGCCTTGCTTTTTGGCAGAAATGATATCAGCTTCCGTATCTCCCACCATCCAAGTGTTAATCGCAGGGGGAAGTTCCCTTATAGCTCTTGCCATTAACAAAGGTTTATCATCAGTGTCGCGAGTTTTGATGTAATCGTTGCTGAGGCAGTAACAACGGGTTTCTGGAAAAAATCTACCTAAATCGTATTTTTTGAAAGCATAGTCCAGTTCCCGTTCTCTACGCATTGTCATGACAACCAAGTCAATACCAGCACTTTGAACTTTTGAGAGAGTCTCAACCGCACCGTGGGCTAACGTATCGTACTCGAAATAAGGTTGGGTATGGACGGTTTGCTTTCGCAGTTGAGAAAATTCTTGTGCTTGCGCTTCATCAAGACCAGATATAACACCAATTTGCTTTTCCGGAACACGCGATCGCTTCATTTGCCAAAATTCTGCTTTAGAGAGTTCTCGAACTTGTTGTCCAGGGCGTCGGATTTTCTGCAAGCAGTATTCATAAACACGGTAGTAACGTTCGGAAACATCAATAATAGGACCGTCAAAATCAGTAATAATTCTTAACATTTCTTTTAAAAACTGAAAATTTACTTACAGATTATCCCAATTGATGCGATGGTGTAGTTTTAAATACTTGATTAATGTATTTTGGATTGCTTATCAATCCACCAGCGACACCAACAATAACGACGACTTTATTTTGTATACAATTATTTACCTTTCTTCATAAAATTTTACATAATACTTTTTGGCTTAGAGTCAAGTACTAGTAGTCCGCCACATCAACGCCTGCTAGGTTATTAAAAAACCACAAAGACGCTCATAGCACAAAGTAAGAGGGACATATGATGAGTTTGAATGTTGTTTTACCTAGCAAACTTAGTGTGGCGAAGTACTAGAGCATCTAGATTAGAGTAATTCGATAATTTTTTTCAGTTTTGTCCAGTTTAACTGATTTAGAAAACTCTAAGAATTGTGTAAAATTACCATCAAATTGTAACCGTTTAAGCATTTTGTTTATTCCTTCTCCATATCGTTTATGTAGTTCACCTCCTAAAATCCCTTGAATAACGTAACCTTCTTGGGATTGATTGATTAAACTTTTCAAAATTACTCTTAAAGCTTGCTCTAACTCATCAATAGAGTTAATACTGGATGAAGATTTATTTTGAACAAGAAAATTATTTGACAAATTTTTTCTAGAAAATTAATATTTTTGAATGGAAAGCTTGAGGAATTAACAGAGATTTTAAGAAATTTTGTAACTGCTCAAATCGTGTATCTTCGTCTTGATATTTAGCAAACACTTCTGTTATTTTAGCTTTTAAACTAGATTGAGTGCGATCGCTACGCCAAGCAACATTTCTATACTTCTCAACTAGTAACTCTGGCTGTTGTTCTTGAATAGTAATAATTGTTTGGCAAAGACACGCACTAATTTCTTGTAATAAACTAGAATCACAGCCAGTTGATAAAAACGTCTCTGGCATATTTCCCTCTATGAATACAGTAAGCCATCTTGAAAGACGGTAAGCTACCTCTGTTATACTGAGAAAAGAATGGTCTGAGATCGGTATAATTGCGTGAATCTCTCGGTAGAGGTTAAGTAACCGCCCTCATAACTCATTTGGAGGGACTTGAAGTAGTCGCCTTGCAGATTCAGCATTTAAAGGAGGAGAGAAGAAATACCTCTACCAAACTCGCAGACTAATGTTTTCAGTTCCTATTAACAAAATTACATACGACTATAAAAATTGACTGCAGTTACCATCTCTTAGTGTTGGAACTGATTGGCAGCATCTTCAATCAAATAACTGTGGCTAATTCTATCTATAGCAATCCTATCTGTTTTGTAGGAATTGAAAGACTCAGAACCCCGACTTCTTTAAGAAGTCGGGGTTCTTGATTATAAGTATTTAGACATAGTTCAAATAACTTATTGGCATAATAGAGACGCTTCGTCTCCCTAACCATCGGTTAACAGAAATACTTCGTTGGTCTGAATAAAAATAACATTATTCAAACTTATAATAATTCCGATGAAGAAAAGTAAATACACGCAGGTTATGACTGAAGGGACCAATGAGTGATAAATATTTGCTCAAACTTTACATTACCGGATATACACATAGGTCTCAGCAAGCCATCTCCAATTTAATTCAGTTGTGTGAGTTACATCTGAAAAATAAACATGAGATAATTATTATTGATGTGCTCGAGCAGCCCCTGGTTGCTGAAGCGGAAAAGATTTTATTGACCCCTACTTTAATCAAAGAATTGCCTTTGCCAAAAGTACGCATTGTTGGGGATTTATCAGACACTCCAACAGTCGTATTAGATCTGAATATTCCGCAAGAGCGATCGTGAGAGATTACGCATTAGCTCTTCTGTTCCTATAGAAAGAGTTACAAACTTAAGCCTTTGGGTAATATGCTCTCGACTCAAAAAGTGATTATGATTTATTCATAATAATAAACAACTCACCAACTTAACCTAAAAAAGTGGATGCTCAATTTAATATCCTGCTTCTATTGGCCTTGCCTGAAAAAACTAAGAATATCCTGGCGTTGTTAAACCAGGGAAGCTTTGCAAAGAATTATAAGTATAAGTGTATCTCAACAAAAGTAGATTATCTTTCTCATATACATTTAGGATGGGACGCCATTATTGCTGAATATCGCCTGAAAGACATGGAGGCTTTAGAGGCATTGCTTTTGGCACAAGCAGAAGGGCTAAATGTTCCCTTTATCATTTTTAACAGCACAAATAGCGTCTCTATGGCTGTAAAGTGTATGAAAACAGGAGCCACAGACTACTTATTACAAGATGAATTGGCACGACTTCCTAAAATTATAGAACAGGTAATTGCTAAAAAAACACCACCAGCAAAGAATAGATCGCAAAAAATTGATTTAGAACAAGAACTGCAAAAACAGACAGTAGAACTCAGACAGCAAAAAGAGCATTCCCAACAGATTGAAGCAGCAGCGCAAAGAATTGAAATACAGTTGCAAACGCTGATTGCTAAGAATGCTGATGGGATTATAGTTGTTGACAAGCAAGGTATTGTACGTTTTATCAACCCTGCAGCCCTGGATCTCTTTGGTCGCAAACCGGAGGAACTGTTAGGTGAATTGTTTGGCTTTCCTGTTGTTTGTGGTGACAATACAGAAGTTGATATTCGTAGTTGCAATAAACGAAGCAGTGTAGTAGACTCTTGCTCGGACAAAATTGCTCAAATGCGTGTGGTGGAAATTGAGTGGTCTGGAAAAACAGCATATCTTGTGTCTTTAAGAGATATTACCGAACTTAAACGGGCGGAAGAAGAGCGGACTAAACTTTTGGAACAAGCTCAAGCAGCCAACCGTATCAAAGATGAGTTTCTCTCCGTTCTCTCCCACGAACTGCGAACACCACTGAATCCCATATTAGGCTGGGTAAAACTTTTACAAAGTGGCAAGCTAGATCCTGTTAAATCCTCTGAAGCTTTAGTAACTATTGAACGTAACGCTCGCTTGCAGATACAACTTGTGAATGACTTACTCAGTGTATCTAAAATTTTGAGTGGTAAATTAACTGTGAACCCTGTTGCTGTCGATCTGACAACTACGATAGCATCTGCCATTGAAAGCGTGCGTCTTGCAGCTCGCGCTAAATCAATTGAGATAGTCACTGTACTCGATAGCAATGTAGGTCTGGTGTTTGGCGATCCCAAGCGTTTGCGACAAGTCATTTGGAACTTGCTTTCTAATGCTGTTAAATTTACACCATCTACAGGACGCGTTACAATTCGTTTAGAAAAGATTGATTCATATGCTCAAATTCAAGTAAGCGATACAGGCAAAGGTATTAAACCAGAATTTTTACCCTACATATTTGATTATTTTCGCCAGCAAGATAGCAGTTACTCAAGGAAGTTTGGTGGGTTAGGCTTAGGTCTTCCTATCGTTCGTCACATGGTTGAACTACATGGTGGAACAGTTCAAGCGGAAAGTCTTGGTGATAGCAAGGGCGCTACTTTTACTGTGAAGATCCCATTACTACATTCTCCTTCCTTAACAAATCAAGACACTGCTCAAAATAATGATGTTGTGGATTTAAGCGGAGTTCGCGTACTTGTTGTGGATTATGAGCAAGATAATCGGGATTTTTTAGTTGTCCTCCTAGAAAACTATGGTGCTTCTGTCCGTGCTGTTGCGTCTGCACATGAGGCGCTGACATCGTTGATTGAACAACCGCCACATTTACTAATTAGCGATATCGGATTGCCAGGTATAGATGGCTATACTCTGATTAGGGAAATCCGATCTTTACCACCCGAACGAGGTGGTCAAGTACCAGCGATCGCTCTCACTGCATTTTCGGGTGACACGGCTCGAAAACAATCGCTTGGGACTGGCTTCACGCTTCATATGTCTAAGCCCGTTGAACCCAACGTGTTGGCTACTGCTATTGCTCATTTGGTTCATGCTTAACAGTAGTCTCGATCCCCGATATCAAAGAAGTCGGGGATCTAATACTATCTATCTTGTAGTAGAGAGTCAAACTCCACTTGTAAAGCCTTGATGTCTGCAACTCTTGCAACCAGTAAATTATCGCTTCCTGCATCTATTAAACGTGATTTCCAGTACTCAATACTCTCTGAATGATTCATCCAAAAATTAATTACACTGTTAATAACCTCATCTTTCTCCCAACCCCACTTTGAAGGTACGGTTTCTACGGATTTAATAAATGCATCAAGTGTGCATTTGTGGCTGACAACATATTCCAAAGCTAAATCCTGGGATTTTTGCCAACTCTGCTGTTGGTGAGTAAAAAAATCCAAAACTGGAGACACGCCTACAATATCGAATGCGTATTTCATTCTCATCCTCCAAATTTTTGAATGCTTTATATGCAGTTTTGAGTTGTAAAAATGTTTGATTCAAAAACAATTGTTTGCCTTCTGAAAGAAGTTAGTCAATTACTAGGAATATTGGCACTAAAGTCTTGTGAGTGCTAAGCTCTATGCCATCAAAAATTAGCATTAAAGCCCTTGGAGTGCTAAAGTTTGTCTAGAAAAAATTTAGCAGTTGCGTACATTGAGTGCTAAGGTTTGTAAGAGTGTTTATCTTAAAATATTATAAAATTTTCCACCTTGAAAAGTGATAAATAATAATTTTAATATTTTTTTAACATTTCCAGTGACAGATTTTCAAGGCGAAATCGCAGCTTTGTCTGCTGCGTGTCTGTGGGCTTTAGCATCGACGATTTATGGTCGATTGGGAGAGCGTATTCCGCCGTTACAACTGAATTTGCTTAAAGGGATTATTGCGATCGCGTTCCTTTTACTTACCATCCCGATAACTGGAGAATGGTTGCCTAACATTTCTGTCTTGCCGTTGTGTTTACTCCTGACAAGCGGCATTGTGGGTATTAGCTTGGGAGATACAGCCTTTTTAGCAGCCATAAATTATTTAGGGGCGCGTCGCGTCCTAGTTATGGGAACCCTTGCTCCACCAATTGCAGCCTTACTAGCTCTAATTTTTCTACAAGAAAACATAAATTTGGGTGCTTGGTGCGGAATTCTGCTAACTATTTTGGGAGTAGGTTGGGTGATAACAGAACGAACTTCTAATGAAGGGATAGGGACACAGGGACATGGGAATACGGGGAATGTTGCAGTACATTTCTGGGCATCTCCTTTTTGGAAGGGAATAGGCTTTGGTTTGCTAGCAGTCGTCACAAATGCTACCGGAATGGTGCTTTCAAGAGCAGCATTTATCGATCACAATATCAACCCATTGTGGGCAGCTTTACTGCGTTTGAGTGCCGCCGAGTTAGTTCTCTTGGGATGGATAGCCTTACGCAATAGGCAAGGTAACCATAAGGGAAAAACATTACACTCAAGGCAAGTTGTGATGGCAGCTATCTTTGCTTCCTTCTGCGGTACTTTTTTAGGAATTTGGTTGCAACAGACTGCTGTGAAATTTACAGCCGCCGGAATTGCTACGACTCTGATGCAGACTAGCCCGCTATTTGTGATTCCTCTCTCCATTTGGATGGGAGAGAGAGTGAGTTTGAGAGCAATTGCAGGTGCTGCGATCGCGATCGTAGGTATTGGATTGCTGTTTTATCTTAAGTAATACCAAAAAAACTACTGTCGCCAAAAAACGCACTGCTTCTGTTGTTCGGAAAACCTTTTAGAAAGGAGAACCAAATCTTCCTCTGGTAGGGAAGACTTGCAATAAAATGGGAACTTTGGTTGCCTGGAAGTATAGTCGTAAAATACAGCCAATCTATCTGAAGCAACAGGTATCTTTCCGCGATGAAAAACGCTTGCAGTGCCAGCAAAAACAACTGTTCCAGCCGAGCCAGTGCAAGATCTGTAATTTGACGGCGAGATGACCCGTCGCATGGTTTTGTCTTTAATATAGCCATGCTTATATCTAAGAGCACGAGTGACTTCTGGAGTTAAAGACAGCGGAATATATTGAAAAGGACCGTTATCCTCATTGATATCATTCAGGTAAATAATGATTTTGAGCAATTTTCGGTCTTCTGAGTCTATGTGCCACAACCTTGATTTCTTCTCAACGTTGTTGGCTATATCTCTACGAAAGTAGGTGCCGTGATAGGCTACTGGCAAACCAAGATAATTCTCAACAATATTGAGTAAACGTTGTTCTAATCCCCAGAGAAAGATTTCTGGAGATTCCATCATTTGCTGAGAAGTAGCATGAACGACGTAGTCATTTTTATCCCCAGACGTTATTGTTGGTATCTTTGGCATCAGATTTTTTGCTGCCTCAAACATTTGCGGAGTTGAAGGAATTGAGAGTGCCTCTAATGAGGTGATGACAACTCCCTCCGTATTCAGCGTCTCCACTAGCTCCCAGTCAGTAGTGGATAGAGCAGGCAGCTTTCTAGTATGATTTTTTACAGAAAATTGATACTCTAACTCAGCACTATTTTTTACAAATGATATCTCATAGAGATTTTTGAATAGCCGATTACGTACTTGCGTAGCAATAGTCATTGTTTTATTTGTAAATTTTATAACACTATTGATGACGTGTTTTGTAAGTTATTTTACGCAAATTATTTTTTTAAAAGTTATATTTTTATCAAATTTTTTAGTAACTTTACAAAACAGTTGATTCAGCAGCAATGTCTTACTGTATTCAAATATTCAGGCTTCAAAACTTGCCCTCCGGATATTTTTTTCTTAAAGAAGCGTTACCTAAGTCAATAAAATTACTTAGGAGCAACACGGAATTATCTTTCTAGACTCAGTCAAATTAACAGCCTCAACAATTTTGTATAAATCAGTTTTTGATAAAACTTGAAAAAACAGCTTGTTTTACGTATGATTCTAATTAACTCCGGTTTTCTGTTCTTTGGGAATACGTCTATTAAATTAGTATAAATACGAACATAGAGGAGACTCAGTAAGAATGAGGTTTATTGTCAGCCTAATCCTATTGGGATTTCTGAGTGCATGTACGACGAGTGTACTTGCACCAACTTCCCAATTGGTTCAAAAAGCACTTAGGCTTGAGGTAGAGCAGACTCAGCAACGACTCAGCCAACAACTCGATTTAAATTTTCAAGGATTTGAAATTAATCGGCTATCAATTACTCAAGAACAACCCCTAACGATTCAAAACTTACTCACTTATCGCGTTCGAGGAACCTACGATCTTGCATTCAAGTTACCAAAACGGCAAATAAAGCAATCTCAAAAACCTTTTGAACTTTACCTACAACTTCAAAGAGAAGGTAAAACTTGGCGTTTACTGCTTCCTGAAAGTGGGGTTAAAGGTTCTTGGCGGAGTTATTTAATCAGTGACCCTGTTAATATTAACACAGCTTAAGAAAAAGAACTCATAAATAATCGTTGTTGTTGTTGTGCAAGATTATTTATAAGTTATAGATAACTACACGGTGGGGATAGTGTGCTGTGAAAAGTTAGGGGTTCGATGCCCCTATCTTTTCCATTCTTCCTCCTGACTGGTTTTGTATATAATCTTTGACGACTTCTAGTGGCGCACCACCGCAAGACACAATACATTTAGAGTCGTGCCAAAGTTTGGCTTTACCCCAGTAGTATTTATCAATAACAGGTTTATATTTTTCTCGCAGTACGCGACTACTTGCTGATTTTAGGGATGCCACTAAATCAGAAATATTATTGTCTGGGTGTAGGTCAACTAATAAGTGAACGTGGTCTGATTCACCATTGCAGTCTTCAAGCTTGGAGTTATTTGCTACCAGCACTCTTTCAAAAACTTCTTTCATGTCCACAATCATCTGTGATGTAAATACTTTCCGCCTGTATTTAGTAACGAATACTATATGCAAGTGAATAGAGAAAACAACGTGTGAACCGCTCCTTAGCTTTGTCATAAAAATTTCTTGTCATATCTAAAAGTCATGTTATACTAATTTTAGTCAAAAACTTCGAGTCAAGCAAAAGTAAGGAGGTGAGCAATGATGGTAACTAGAAGATATGTATTTCGACTCTACCCAAACAAAGAACAAGAAATCAAATTGTTCCAAGCCAGACGTGACCATGCATATCTGTATAATGCCTGCATTGCTCACCGTCGTTATGAGTGGAAGGCAAATCAAAAGAGCGTTACTTATCTCGAACAACAAAATTGCTTGCCAGAGTTCAAAAAAGAATGGGTAGAGTTTGACTATTTGCATTCTCAAGCAATGCAAGCTACTGTCAAACGTGTTGATTTGGCTTACAATGCCTTTTTCAAAGGACTGCGGAAAAGACCATTATTCAAGTCAATCCACAAATATTTGGGATGGACGTATCCAGCTAAGTCAGGATGGAAAGCTAACACCGAAGGTAAGCACGGAAATGTTACCCTCAATGATTTGGGTATCACTATCAGGATGAGAGGAAAAGCCAAGGACTGGGGAATTCCCACAACTTTGACTATTTCCTACAAGCCTGGGAAAAATCAGTGGTTCGCATCTTTTACCGTTGATATTGAGGTTGAGGAACCAAAGTTTGGTTCTGAGTCTGACTTAAAATACGAGAAAATTGTAGCTTTTGATTTGGGGACAGCCACAGCATTAACTTTGTACGATGGTAAAGAGTTTGCTGAAGTAGAAAATCCTCAATTTACCAAAAAATCTGAAGCTAGAATTAAACATTTGTCAAAAGCTTTGCGTCGCAAACGTGCGCCAAATCATCAAAAGAAAATCAAGTCTTCTAGGCGTTGGAAAAAAGCAAGAAAGCAAGTTTCTAAATTACAAGCTAAGATTGCAAATCAACGCAAAAATTGGCAGCACAAGGTGACATCAGATATTGCTAGTCGTTATGACATCGGTGTCACTGAAGAACTCAATACTAAAGGGATGACGCGCAAAGCAAAGAAGGGTAGCAAGCGCAAAAAGCAAAAAGCTGGATTGAATAAATCCATACTTTCTGTTGGTTTTGGAGCACTCAACCAAATGATTGCTTACAAAATCGAACAGAAAGGAGGCTTGATGATTGTGCTTCCTACTAAACAAGTTAAACCGTCGCAACGCTGTCCTAACTGTGGCAAAGTCAATAAGGAATGGGCAAAGCTCGCGAATCGATATCACATTTGCGAGTGTGGTTTCGAGGTTGCCCGTGACCGTGGGTCTGCTATGGTTATGTACAACGTAGCGACAAATCAACAAAAGGGGTTTGGAACGAGCCTCTCAGACTGTGGATGTTTCAGCTCTACTTCATCCTCCAAAAAGCGTAAGCGGACTGGCGGGATGAAGCAACTGGGGCAGGCGAAGCGTCAAAAGCTTAGTCAAGTAGGTGGCGGGGTTCTTGAAACTCCGTCCGCCTATGCGGCGGAGTAGTTCATAAACCATCACAAGCATTTCTGCTTTACTTCTAATTCACGGCAATGATGGAAGTAATAGCGCGATCGGAGATATGGCAGAATGTATTTTACCTTTTTTATCAGTTCCAGTATTGGCGTTTTGGTTTTCGTACTGCTGGTTTTTAGCTTACTGCAATGGTTTCACATACCTACTGGGAATTTCCTGGATTGGGTTATTGGGGGTGCAAGTTTTTGGTGGCTGCTCGCGATCGTAACTGTACCTTGGAATGTGCATTTTCAAGCAAAAGAAGTTTTGGCGGAGGGTACGCAATCTACTGAAAAAGGCATTCCAGTGGATGAAAAACAGTTGGCGTATGTCAAGGTTTTGGCTAAGCGATCGCTTTTGGTTGCCATTGCTTTACACTTACTCTCAGCGATCGCTCTTTATATTCTTGCTGCGGCTGGTATTAGTGCCGTCGGTTACATCGGTTCTGGTGCTGCTTTGTTATTGACTGGGTTGCGCCCTGCTGTCAGCGCTTACGAGTATCTCTATGCAAGGTTGACAATGATTCGCCAAGAATGGACATATCCGCGTCAAGATATAGTGGAACTCCGTTCTCGCTTCAGTACTCTTGAAGATACTGCGAAGCGGTTGGAAGAACAACTGAATCCAGAACAGCCCTATTCTCTTGCTGCGAATCAGCAAGTTTACACAGAAGAAACTCGTAAAGAACTAGCCCGTCTTGCTGCTAATGTTGAAGAGTTACGTGCTACCAATCAGACGGAACACGAACGTTTGGCAAGAGAAGCACGACAAGCTATAGCGCAACTTTCCACTGATGGACAATTTTTAGACCATGTCCGCGAGATTATTCGTTTCTTCAAATCAGCCTGATGACTGTTTTTTACAGGTAATGATAATCTGACCGGTACTCTAGTGTTTGCAAGAACCTTGTCCGTGTTTGTGCTCACCTTGTCCGTGTTCATGACCGTGACCGTGAGCACAATTTTGCAAGTCTTGTTGCATCAGAGTTTCACTCACTTCTTTAAGAGACTCATCCGCAGGCTTTAAGCCAATCCATCCATCAAGTAGTTCCACATCAAACCCAACTTCACGACGATCGCCCACTTCAATCAAAGGACGACGAATGAGTATAGGGTCTTGAAGCATCAAGAGCAAAGCGCTTTCAGCATCTAACTTGTCAGGAACGACCTCACCAGATTGAACCCGTGGAGCAGTACGATTAAACCATTCAGACACAGGGCGATCGCCAAAAAATGAGCGCAAACGTTCAGCAGTCCAAGGTTCAGTCAATAAATTGTAAGCTACAACTTGATGACCTGCAGCAGTTAGTAGAGTTTTTTGCTTAACACTACCTCTACAGCCTGGTTTTTCATAAAAAATGATTCTTGCCATAAAGTTCTACCATTTTGGATTTTAGATTTTGGATTTTGGATTGGGTGAGAAAGCTTTGCATTGAGTTAAAAATTTTTAGCAGTGAAGTTAGCTGGATCAAACTCAAATCTTTCTTTCATACGAGTTTCCCCGTAAATATTAAAAGTCACAGTTGGTTTATCACCAACTGCTTCTACACTGTGAATAGCATCAGGAGTAAAGCTAATAATATCTCCTGGAAAGAGAGTGAGTTCTCCAGTTCGGTCAATTTTGTCTTTATGTTCTGAATGAGGAATTCGCTGCCAAAAAGTATTTCTCTCTTCTCCTTTTAATACGGCGACTACACCCCAAGTTCCATGATTGTGAATTGTTGACACAGTTCCTGGTGCAAATGTCACAGTTTGTACGGTAAATGGAAACCCTAATTCATCATACAAGAGTAGAATAGAAGTTCCTGTTTTGGTACAAGGTTCTAAATATCGACTTTGTACCCAGTAAGAGTTCACAATTAACCGCCTAACCAACATGCGAAGTTCTGGAAGTTGGCTAGTTTCGTCCTCAACACTATTAAGAACATCTTCTACTTCAGTTAGAAATCGGTAGAGACGATAATTCTCTCTTAATAAATCCCATGCCCTAACCGATTGACATGCTTGATACTGTCCGTCATCCGTGACAAACCAATCCCTACCTTTCATAATTTTTAAGAATCAATTAATTTTAGATTTTGAGTTTTGGATTATAATTTTAAAAGTGTAACCGCAGCCTGTAGCGGACGAACGCAGATAAATATCTCATATTGTCCGCGTTTATCTGCGTCCATCTGCGGTTCAAAATCCAAAATTGGTTAGTCTTCTTCTTTGGGACGTGTCAAAATATCATATAAAATGCCAGCCCCAAACTCATTTTTATCATCTATTTCTTTGACTCTAGCACTAATTTCTTTCGCTGACTCTATTTCTCCTAGCTTCGCTAAAACTAAACTAGAAGCAGAATATGCATTGAGGTATAATCTAATGGTACAATCATCTTTGCGACTAGTTAATATTGGTTTAAGTTGCTCCCATTGAGTTGGTAGCTGTTCTGCTTCTTTAATTATATCTATAACTTTGGTTGCTGTTTGCAGTGCCATTATGTAATTATTTTTGTAAAAAAAATATCTATAAGCGGCTACTAAAAGATCTGTATTGGCTCCTGTTTGGACTAAGGCTTGATTCATATATTTCTCGGATTCCAAAGTATTCTCCCAGTTTTCTGCTGCGAGTATCAATAACTTTTTGACGTCCTCTGGAATTTGAAACCATGAAAATTTGTTTGCTTCAATTTGCATAAAATTCTCCTAATGGGGAATAGGGAATAGGGAGTTGGGAATGGGGAAAAGTTATACTTCCCACTCACCACTCCCTACTCACCATTCCCTCCTTAAAACTGCGTCAGAATATACAGCAGGGTGAAAAGAACAATCCAAATGATGTCCACAAAGTGCCAGTAAATTTCTGCCATTTCAATACCGGTGTGTTTGGTAGCAGAATAGTGACCGGGACGACGGGAACGCCATAACACGCCTAAAATCAATAACAGTCCCACAAAAACATGTAATCCGTGGAATCCAGTCATTAAATAAAAACAGTTAGAAAAGATATTGGTGGTTAGACCATATCCTAAGGTTAAGTACTCAATGATTTGGCCGAGTAAGAAAATTGCGCCCATAAGTGCAGTGATTTTGTACCACTTTTGCATTCCTCGGACATCATTTTTCTTAATAGCAGCATCACCTAAGTGAATGACAAAGCTACTTGATACCAGAATAATGGTATTGATTGTAGGTAACAACAGTTCTACTTCTGTTCCTTCTGGAGGCCAAACTGTAGCATTACCTCGAAAGAACAAATAGGTGGCGAAAAAGCCGCCAAACATTAAGGATTCAGAGACGAGGAATGCTGACAGTCCTAAAAGACGTAAATCTGGATGCTCTTCGTGGTGCGTTGCGCTCGTTGTTGTCTCGAGAGCAATGGGGTTGTTGATATTCTTTGCTGCGTCCATGTTGAAGCTTGAATAAATCTTTGGTTCAATCATCGGAGGCTGAGCCTCAAGGAAGATGTTCCCAGGCTGTAACCTGGGAAAGAGGAACTACTGTGCTGGAACAGCTTTTTCACTATTTTGTGGAGCAGCATTGTGGCTATCCAAGCCGTAGTCGTAAGGACCTTGTGTCAGAACGGGTAGAACTTCCCAGTTTTCAACTAAGGGTGGTGAACTTGTTGTCCATTCTAAGGTTAATGCATTCCAGGGGTTGTCTCCAGCTTTTCTGCCGGCAATCCAACTCCAGATGATATTGAGGGTGAATGGAATCACCGATAGCGCTAAGATGTAGGAACCGTAAGTACAAATCTGATTGAGCGAGATAAATTGGGGATCGTACATCGCAACTCTTCGAGGCATTCCTTGCAAACCCAATTCGTGCATGGGTAGGAAGGTCAGGTTAGTACCAATCAGGGTAAGGATAAAGTGAATGCGTCCTAAAGGTTCATTGAGCATCCGTCCCGTCATTTTGGGGAACCAGTGATAGATGCCAGCATAAATACCAAATACAGAACCACCAAATAAGACGTAGTGGAAGTGCGCTACAACGTAGTATGTATCGTGAACGTGAACGTCAAAGGGAGCAGTTCCCATGGTCACACCACTCAAACCACCCATGACAAACATGGATAACAAGCCGAGGGCGAAAAGCATGGCTGATGTGAAGCGAATTTTGCCTCCCCAAAGGGTAGCAACCCAACCAAAAATCTTGACGCCAGTTGGCACAGCAACGATTAGTGTGGAGATTGTGAAGAACATCCGCATCCAGCCCGGTGTACCACTGGTAAACATATGGTGTACCCAGACGACCAAACCCACAACGCAAATTGCCAAACTTGAATAAGCGATCGCTTTATATCCAAAGATTGACTTGCGAGCGTGAACTGGAATGACTTCGGACATAATGCCGAAGATAGGCAGAATCATCAAATAAACTGCTGGGTGGGAGTAGAACCAAAACAAGTGCTGGTAAATAACGACGTTACCACCTGCATCTGGTTTAAAAAACGATGTACCAAAATTAAGATCGAACAACAGCAGTATTAACCCTGCGGCTAAGACTGGAGTAGACACAAGTGCCAATACAGAAGTTGCCATAATCGCCCAGCAGAATAGAGGGAGTTGATCCCATTTCATGCTAGGAATTTTCATCTTCCAAATGGTGATGACAAAGTTCAGCGATCCTAAAATTGAGGAAGTTCCTACCAAAACGATGGCAAGTATCCACAGGGTTTGGGCGGTGTTGGCGGTAACCAAGCTCAAAGGAGGGTAAGCTGTCCAACCAGATTGCGAACCGCCAAATAAGAAACTAGAAAGTATTAGCAATCCTGCGGGTGGGTTTAACCAAAAAGCGATCGCATTCAGTTTCGGGAAAGCCATATCTCTAGCACCAATCATCAATGGCACTAAAAAGTTCCCAAATCCACCAATTGCACTAGGTACGATCCATAAAAAAATCATGATCGTCCCGTGATTGGTCATGAAAGCGTTATACAAGTTAGGGTCAAGCAAATCTGCATCTGGGGTTGCCAATTCAGCACGCATGGCAACAGCCATCAGCCCACCAATGAGGTAAAACAGAAATGCCGTTACTAGATATTGGATACCAATCACTTTGTGATCGGTATTAAACGTGAAGTAGTCATACCATTTCCATGCTGGAGGATGCGAGGAATGGATTTGATGTGCAGCTACTTGAATTTCGCTTTGATTCTTTTCTGGTGGAGTGTTGGGTGGAAGTCCTACTTGGGTCATATTTTTTCCTCTGTTAGTGGTTAGTTGTGTAGGACAGGCGTCTCGCCTGAGTTGTGTAGGACAGGCGTCTCGCCTGTCATCGTTAGTTGTTAATTGTTAGTTAGATTTTTTACCAACTACTAACTACTAACTACTGTACGGGCGTAATGCCTTGCGCCCCTACTAACTACCAACCAATGACTTGAGAGTTTCGCTTTGGATTCCCATGTCTCGAACATAAGGGGCGAGAAACTCGGATGTTGATAAATTTGCAGGTTTCATTGCAACAGCTTCTTGCAATTCTTGCTTTTGAGCGACGAGGTTTTCTTTCAACCAGCTGTCAAACTCTTCTTTGGAGTTGTGAACAACAACAGAAGATCGCATTGAACCGTGGTAGCCGCCGCACAATTCAGTACAAACTATAGGATAAGTACCTGGTTTGGTAGCTACAAATCTCAACTCGGTAGGAATACCGGGAATTGCATCTTGCTTCAAACGAAATTGTGGAACCCAAAAAGAGTGAATCACATCGGTTGCAGAGATGTTAAGTTGTACATCTGTGCCAACAGGAACGTGTAATTCTCCTGTACTTATACCACTCGCAGGATAGTTAAATACCCAAGCAAATTGCATTCCCGAAACGTTAACAACCAAGTCAGCTGGGTTATTTTGTTTTTGTGGAGTTGCTCCAAAGCCATATTTTGGAGTTGCTGAGGAAGCCGTTGCTATTTCTGACTGACTTGATGAGGGATCGCTCAAAGTAGCAGCAATCGCACTTCCTGGCATTTGGGCTACATGAGATGGGGAATGATGTCCTGCTGATAACCCTCCCATCTGTTGATAAACATCAACACTGTAGATTCCAAGACAAATAACAATAATTGATGGAATCGCAGTCCAAAAAACTTCTAAGGGAAGGTTTCCTTCTACGTGTACGCCATCTGTATCGTCTCCGCGACGGCGACGAAACTGAACTAGAAAAAGCAAAATGGTTCCTTCTACTACAACAAACAAAGCAGTAGCAATGGAGACCATAACGTTAAAAAACCCATCTACCAGAGGCGCTTGTTGCGATGCTTGTACTGGTAATAAACTATGGTTTTGTCCAACCCAAATGCTGAAAATCGTGACGACCATTCCAGCAACTAGGGTCAATAGTGAAACAGGAATTTGTTGCATAAATGCCTGCTCTTTACAAAGAACGGGTTAAGGGTTGGTTGTTAGTTGTTAGTAGTTATTTGTTAGTTGTTAGTTGCTTTCTAACCACTAACTACTATCTACTCTCATTGAGACTATCTCTCTACTTTAGGACAGAGAAGCCTTCTTCTTCAAGATAAACCAGTAGTAGAGAAAACCACTCTAGTCTTAACAATTGATTAGGGTATTGGTCGCAAGGTTTAATATGTTAATAGCAGACAAATTGTGATTTTCGTTTTTGTTTACTGCGAACTTTTTGCTGAGTCACTGTAAATATAGAAATCATTTATGATTTATGAAAATAATTTCAGTAAAGTGGGCAATGCCCACCATATAAAGCTTGTGTGCGGCAAAGCCCTACCTACGTATATTTCAAAAATCAAATAGGAGTCCTATATCTAAATTCCTCTCTAAAAACCTTGCTTCATCCTTAGTTATTTAAAGCAGTATGGGTGTAGCAATTTTTAGAGCAAATTTTGGCACACGCTTCACAACCAATACAATTGTCTCTGTTAGCGATCGTCATAACCTTCTTTTCAATTTCATCATCTTCTTCATCTTCTACAAATTCACCTTCTTCATTCATTGCTTTCAGCAGCAGCACATTGTGTCCGCAAATTTTAAAACATCTGCCACAGCCGATGCATTTTTCTTGGTCAATTGCTTCAACAAATTTAGGTGTCCAAGTTTTACCACCAAATGTCAATCCTGTTACTGTTGCCATGATTTTCCCTTCTGTCAGTACATCTACAAATGTGACTCTTTCGTTCATATTAACATAAGGTTATTTTTGCATTCTTAACTTCTTCCAACAATCTCTCATTTCATTAAAGTTTTCTGACTTACAAAATTTAAGAGTATTTTGTTTGGCATTTAAATGCGATTATTTCTTATCAAAATCAAGGTAAAGAGGCAGTTTTAAAAACGTTTTTAGTTGCGTTATCTTCGCTAAAACACAACTAAAAACATTGCATCAACCTACAACTTGATGATATTATTTAGCAATAAATGATTTTCTATAATCTAGATAATGTAGGAATCCTATTTGATTTTTGAACAATTAATAAGCCTCAGAAACCCGGTATCTGGGAGATACCGGGTTTCTTTATTTCACGATTCAGTTAGGATTGCTATGGTAAAGAGTATTGAGCTATACAAAATTATTGATTCTTTCTGTTTCTGTAAAACTATTATAAAATCATCTCTTTTTTAATACTTGAAAATGTTATTTATCTAACATAAGGATAACAATAAAAAAATATTAATAATATTAATAATCGAATAAAAAACTAAAAATTATTTATATTAAATGTTCGAGATTAACACTTATTAAAGTCACTAACGAATCACCCATAAGTGTTATAGAATTACTTCTTAAGCGTAGTTAACGAAAACTTTTTTAGCTCATCAATAACACATTTTTAGAAATATTTATGAAATGTTATAAAGTAGTAAACTAAAAAAACAGGCTCTGGTTAAAAACCTTAAATAGCTTCCAATTGGATGCATTGTCCCAATCAAGATGTGGGTAATGAGTACGGTAAAAAATCCATTTTTGCCAGAAAATAATGCGGTGAAGAGTGGAGAGGATAAAGGACACATCTAGGGGAGACTGAGCCAAACATCTCAACGATTAGAGTGGGAAGAAGCCTCATGCCTTATACAATTCCTAACAACAGTTGCGTTGGATGTGACAATTGCCGTCCCCAATGTCCTACTGGTGCTATCAAACTAGAGAACGATGAATACTGGATTGACCCTAGTCTTTGTAACAATTGCGAAGGCTATTACCCCAAACCTCAATGTGTCATTGTTTGTCCAACGCAGTCACCAATTCCTTTACAGGCAAAAAGAGGGAGATGCAAAATTGACCTGAGAGAAGTCACTAGCCCTGATTTATTCGCTAACGGTAAGAGCCATCCGTTTGCATCATCACTAGTCATATGGGAAGCTTGTAATGTTCTCGCTCAAAGAACTTCACTACCTTGGGCAATTGATGAATCTCAGAAGGTGTCTTATCGCCGACAAGTTAATCAAGGAAAAGGAGAAATCTCTTTTCATTTCTCTGATTTACACAACAAGGGTAAACTGTTGACTGAATTAGAGGCAATAGAGAATCTTGATATTAAATCGGCTTGTATCAACCTGATTTTTGCTGCTCATATAACAGCTTTGGATAAGCCTTGGAACCAAGAATTTACGATTGATGACCGCCAAATTGAGAAATATTTGGGGATGGAGAAGCGCAAAGACTTGAGTAAAGCCGCTAAGCTAGGGTTGATGAAAAATTTAGTTCAGCAGGCTTGTTCGCTGATTGTTTCCATAAATTGGCCCCAGCAAGGTTATATTAAGGGGTTTTCTGTACAAGACAGCCGATTGTGGCATTTGATAGAAGTTCAGCATCACTTTCAAGAAGATAATATTGGGTGTAAATATTTAACTGGGTTAACTTTTAAAGTGAGAGCAGGTATCTGGTCTCAATATTTCTTAAATAAACAAGGTTGTAAGGAAAGAACTGCATTTTATCAATATGGCAGTTTGCCTAAATCCCTGTTAACCACAGTCATGAGTATTTGGCAGCAACATGAGGGTACAGCACGACTAATGTTATGGCTGTTGTTTAAAACCAAAATGGGTAAAGAACAACGCATCACAGTTCCTACCCTACTGCGCGTAGCTTACGGCGAAGAGAAAATCTCTGTTGCTTGTAGACAGAGAGAGGAACGCAAGCGGCTGCTACGGACTTTTGAAAATGATTTGGAAGTCCTTAACCATTATGGCATGAAACCGACATTCGACCCCGTGACATACCCACCAGAGATTCAGCCGTTGTGGGCAAAATTAGTCGATATCCCCGAAGATCCAGATGAAGCCTTAGAGTTTTGGATTAATGATGCAAGTGGTAATACCCGTCTAACAGATGCAAGTCCCCGTGGTAAGTGGAATATGCTCATGAATGCTCGAATATTATCCTTTGAGTTACCTCAGGAGTGGGAACATCAGACTACTGAACCAGACAAAAAGCAACGAACTGCTACTAAGAACAAAAAAAAGTCAAAAAGCACAGCAGGATATTTGCTTGGTGAACAAATCCTGCAAGCAAGACAAAATTTGAATCTTTCCCAGAGGGAATTGGCAAAATTGGCAGGTAAAAGCCAAAGCTGGATTCGTGATTTGGAAAATGGTCGTCTCAAAGCCAAGCTAGAAGACCAAGCTGTGCTGCGGAAAGTCTTGGGTATTGCGTAATGCTGGTTTGAGCCGCAAAAGTCTTCACTCGCATTGGCTCAGTTCCAATTACCCCCTGCGTAAAACAACGTAGGGGAACTGTCACTTCAATATTGTTCAAACGTATACAAGAGCGATCGCTATCTTTGCGACGACATCAAGTAAAATAGCTGGCGTTGCTGAATTTCAGATGGATCTGCAGCCTCAAAGAATAGTTCTAATGCTTCAACCAAATTATTTCGTGCTTCCTCAATCGTATGACCTTGGCAATATCGAGTTCTGGGCAAAGTGCGACATAATCATCTCCTTCACGCTCAATAATTGCAGTAAGTTGATGCGTTTGCCTCATATACCTGCTTGTATCCTTTAACCGGTTCTACACCACTACACCAACTTAACCCATCAAAATCAATATAGTAGACTACCAGTTGTTTGACCGTTAGCAACAATCCCTAAGACGGTCATGCGAGATCGTTTTAAATTATCCAAAGCTTGTTTCAATACTAAACAGTTTGTTTTGTGTAGTCTTGCTACCAGCAAAATACCATCTGTGTGAGGTGCTAGTAAGCTAGCATCCGCTAGTCCAACCAAAGGAGGAGCATCATAAATCACTAAATCAAAGCTGCTATGAAAACTTTCTATCAATCGCTTCATCTTTTCAGAGGAAAGCAATTTTGTCGGGTCAGGTGGTACGGGTCCAGCAGTCAGTACAGATAGTTGACTGACACATGATGGTTGCCGGATGACTTCTACCACTGGTAAATTTGTCGAAACTAAGTTACTTAATCCCCATTGGTTATTTAAATCTGATAGGCTGTGAATCACGGGTCGGCGCATATCGGCGTCTACAAGTAATACTCTGTGACCCATAGCTGCTGCTGTCTGAGCTAAATGGAATGCCACCGTAGACTTGCCGTCTTCTAGCATTGCCGAGCTCACTACTAGGGAACGGATAGGGCGATCGAAACTCAGCAGTTGAATATTTGTATATAGTACACGCAAAGCTTCCAAAAATTTTGTGGAATACTTGTTAGATCTCTGTTCAGTCGTTGCAGTTAATGGATAAATGTGTTTAGAAAAAGAATCTGGTACTACCTTGATGGAAATTTTTGGCTTAGAGGTACCAACTGGAATATTTTGAACTTGTTTTTCAAAGGGTAGAGCTCCCAATATCGGTTCTTTAACTTTTTTCTTGAGGGCATCAAGACTATGGTAGGTATTGTCCATTTTCTCTATAAGTAGTGCAGCACTGATACCCAAAATCAAACTGAGGACAAATCCCGATATCAAACTACGACGGATGTCAGGAGATACAGGTGCTGTTGGTTGAATAGGTGCTTGAATTAATTGCCAAGGAAGTTCTGTCTGAGCTACCTGAATTTGGAGAGATTCGCGGGTACTGAGAAAACGGTTCAAACTTTCAGTTGCAACCTGTAATTTTCGTTGTGATTCAGTGTACTTTCGTGCCAATACTGGTAACTGCTTGCGTTGTTGTTCGAGTTTCTGTTCCGCTTTTGCCAGCTCTTGGCTTTGCACCTCTAACGTCTGTACTTCAGTGGTTAGCTTAGCCATTTCTACATTTAAAAAACGTCCTGCTTCTTGGCTGAGTAAGGGCAACAGTTTTTCGCGTTTTTCTTTCAATGCTTGAACGGGTGGGCTATCCTCTTGAAACCGAGTTAATTCAGTAGCTATCTGAGTGTCTAATTGACGCACCTGACTCATAAGCTGCTGATACACTGTTGCTCCATTTAGCGCCGCTAACTCTCCAGTTTGTTTCTGTAGACTGGTTAATTTAGCACGGGATGTTGCTAACTGCTGATCCACGGTTAATCTTTGTTGTGCCAGAGAATTAGCTCGATCGCTTATTTGTGCTCCCTGAACATCTGGATCGGTTAACTTATACTTTTGTCGAAAAATTTGCTGTTCTTTTTGCAACTGATCGACTCGCATCTGCATAGACTTCAGTTGTTTTTCCACAAACTGAAGTCCTTGACGCAAGCTTGTTTGCCTTTCTTCAAGACTGTACTTTAAGTAAGTTTGAGCAACCCGATCTAGCACCACTTTGATCTGTTTAGGATCGTTACTTTGATAGCGCACTTCTATAATCTTGGTTTCACCTAAGCGAGTAATAGTCAGAGAATTTACAAGAGAACTATAGTTAATGTTTGGCTCCGATCGCTCTAAGAGCTTCGCAATGCCTGTTATCAGCCCAGGACTTTTAAGAACTTGTATTTGGCTCTCGTAATCGAGATTGGGCTGGCTTGAGTTAGAGTTTTGTTTGCTAGAGGTAAGACCTAGCAATGTGCTCTCTTGATTGAGAGGCTCTACTAACAGCCGAAAATTGCCTTCATAGACTGGTTTCTGTTTCAAAGTTGAATAGACAACAGCACCCATCACAACCATGGTTATGGCTGCAATAACTAGCCCTCGTCGCCGTATAATACCCAAAAATTCATGTAGATTCCAATCATCTCCTTGTGCTTCAGACCACGGAGGAGCTTGAGTGTAAGGGACTATTGCGACTGAGTTCTTATTCTGCTCAGAACTTAGGGATTGAGAAGAATGATTCTCCATGATTTATTAATGAAAGCAATAATAAAAAAATAAAAGCAGGATTTGTAAAGCACAGGAAATGGTCGTTGAAATGGCAACTAAGTAGGATTTACTGTGGGTTTATCAGATGTTCACAGAGTGTGGCTGCTTTGAAGCGACCAAGGGCAAGAATTTAATCATATCAGATTAGGCTATATGGTTCTAGATAAATACTCTGATTTCGGTAAAACTTTATGTTCGCACAATTAAAGTTAACTAATCAGAACAGTCACTGGTCACTGGTCACTGGTCACTGGTCACTGGTCACTGGTCACTGGTCACTGGTCACTGGTCACTGGTTACTGGTCACTGGTTACTGAGGTAAAAACCCGATTTCCCTCTGCAGCAAAGCTCTGTTATGTCTGTCTACACAAAATTGACTGCTCATTATTATGCCAGTATCAAGCTAATAAAAGTTTAAATTAGATTTTTTACACTAGGGTTGATAAAAAGGTTACAGCTTTTTCGTATAGTTAAGTCATGTAAAAAAAAGTTTAATATAAGCAATTCTAATATAAATTTTGACATGACTATGTAGACTTAAATAATACCTCTTTAAATATCCTATATCCCTTTCTTAAAGCTTAAAGTATCAAAATATGGAGTTTTTTGTATTTATTATACAACAAATAGTATAAGTAATTTTACTGATAAAATCGTATTTTACTTTCAGTATATGAAAATTTTTTGAGGGTTCTATTAAGTAAATTCACATAATTTATTTTTATGCATAACTATATATCTACCTAAAGTTAAACTGTGGTATGCTCTGTGTATGGTACAGGATAATAAAATGAAACAAAATACTAAATATAAAGTATAGTTATCTAAAACTTCGTCATGTATGAGGTAGCGTAAGCACACTTAAGTTATTTTGGTAAAAAAAGACTTCGTGTAGGAGCTTTTTACAGAAGCTTACTTACACATGTAAAGGCTTAGAATAACTTCAGTTTTTTAAATTTTTCTAGCTCAGAGATATTTCAACAAAAATAACATAACTTATCTATCTATAAATAAAAAAATGTTGTATATGTTGTAATGAGGATTAAGAACTCTAATCTAGGTGTAATACTTAAAGGGAGTTAGGTGGCTGGGAAAAAGTTAAATCTATGAGCTGAATACTAGGTTTTGTGACGAAGAGATTTTGGCAAGAATTGTCCAATCACTAGTATTACAAGCAGAGTAAGTTTTATGCCTTTAAATTGAATAGTTTTTTGTTAATTTTAGGATTTAGGCTTTGAGGGTCGTTTCGATCTCAGTCTGTCCAACGGATCTCTCTTTGTTTGTGGTATAGAACAATCAAGAGAACCGATTGCCGGAGAAAGTGTATCTATGCAACGCCAAATAGGCTTGACTTAGTATACTACATCATGTTTCTTGATGCTACAAGGTATTGTCAACTAAGTTATCTAAACCTATTTCACTAATTTAGTTCGTGTAAATAGGTTTTTTTGTATAAAATCTAGCCTAGAGCGTCAGTACAGTAATACCAAAAACCCAGTTTCTTTAAGTTGAGTCAACGAGATATCAAGCTTTGCAGGCGAAGAAACCGGGTTTTTTGCCTCCATCTTGACGACTTTACTGGCGCTCTAGTAGTCCACCACATTAATTTTGAGGGGATTAAGATCCCCGACTTCTTCAAGAAGTCGGGGATCTAAGCAAACTTATCCACCAGAACTTATGAGACAGCCCACTAGCTGGATTTTTACTAATTGATATCTTGAGGTTTGTAGCTTCATGATTAAAAACTTTCTTAAGGACGGATTCGATGACACCCAGACACCGGATTAATGAAAAATTGTTGCAGTCTAGCTCTACTTATATAGGAGGGAGTAAATCTCAAGAGTCTATTAAGGCTAAACAGAGCATCAGATTATCTGTCATTACCCAGTTCTTTCCACCCGACTACGCTCCTACCGGACAGTTAATTGAGGAACTCGTTAAAAACTTAGGGCAGCAGGGTGTAGAGGTTGAGGTTTTTACAAGTCAACCCGGATATGCTTTTAAGACCTCTTCTGCCCCAACAGTTGAACAATTTGGACGAATCTTAATTCAGCGATCGCGTTCTGCTCAGCTTTGGTTGGGGAGAATTCGCGGTAAAGCGATTAGTGGAGTCTTATTCACCTTGCGAGCAATACTCCATCTGTTTAAAACAAGCCGACGTTGTAATGTTTTGTTGCTGACTACAGCACCTCCATTTTTGACTATTCTCGGATATTTAGCAGATACCATCTTTCAACTTCCTTATGTTTGTATCCTCTATGACCTGTATCCAGATATTGCGATTTCTTTAGGTGTAATATCTAAAGATCATTGGCTAATCGGTCTTTGGCGAGCTATTAACAAAAAGATTTGGCTAAAAGCTAAGGCAATCATAGTTTTAAGCCCTGCGATGAAAGTACGAATAATATCTCATTGCCCACAGGTAGCAGATAAAATTTTCGTAATTCACAGTTGGGGTGACCCCGACTTGATTGTGCCTATACCTAAGCAGCAAAACTGGTTTGCCTGGAAGCATAAGCTAGTCGAAAAGTTCACTGTTCTCTACTCAGGAAATATGGGTCGCTGCCATGACATGGAAACTATTTTAGGAGCGGCAAAACTTTTAAAAGATGAGCCTATTCAGTTTGTATTCATTGGTGGTGGCGCAAAAGGTGAGGATTTGCGTAGAGAGTCACATCAACTCAAGCTAGATAATATGGTGTTTTTACCCTATCAAGACAAAGAAGTGCTCCCTTATTCTCTGACAGCTTGTGATGTGTCTTTGGTTAGTGTAGACGCGGGTATGGAAAGCCTAGTTGCTCCTAGCAAACTGTATCCAGCTTTGGCAACTGGACGACCAATGGCAGTGGTTTGTTCTCAATATTCTTATTTGTGGCAAATGATTACAGACGCTAACTGCGGTGGTGTTTTTGAAAATGGAGATAGTCAAGGCTTAGCTCAGTTTATTCGCTTGCTAAGTAACGATCGTCAGCTTGCAAAGCATATGGGGATGGCAGGTCGTAAGTATATGCAATCCCATTTTACCCCTCAAATTATCTCTCAGCAGTACTTGAAGGTTTTGGAGAAAGTTGTGCTTTAAAGGCAATATCGACTGTGTTTAGATCCCCGACTTCTTTGAGAAGTCGGGGATCTTGTTTCTCGCAAACCATAAGTTAAAAGTAATAAACAACCTTGCTAGCATTAATTTATATAATCTTCATAATTTCTTATTATTTTTACAACGAAAAATTTATAGTAATTAAACAATATACTTAAGTATATTTAGTGAGGTTTCGTATAATAATCTTAGAAAAGCATTAAAAAACAAAGAGAGCAAAAAAAACACAGCAAAACCAAGAAAAACATAAGTAAGAATTTTGAGATAATCTACAATTAAACAAAAACTAAAACAATTGCTTAATTGTTGGAAATTTAATAATCTTTAGTAAATTTGGGCGCTGGGCTTTGATGGTCGTTTTGATCTCAGTCTATCCAATGTAACCTTCCTTTTTTTATTGCCGTGGGAGGTCAAATTGCAGAGAAGGTGCGATCGAAATCGAAAACGTTCAAAAAGACGAGCTATTTACTGTCCAATCCATAGTTGTTATCTCGACAGTATGAGTTCTAAACATCAGTTATATGCAGATCGCTCGAGTCAATTAGAAGCGAGGGGCATAAGCCGACGCAATGCAATGCTGTTAGTAGCAAGTCAGACAGCAGTCCCTCTAGATGGAGAGTGGATAGAGGCTTTTTGGTGCCAAGAATGTGAGGAAACAAAATGGTATCACGTCCGCAAGCGTGATAACCGCACTTATGAAATTTCAGTGGCACCATCAGAACTTTGGCAGCAAGCAACAGGGGTGATTTCCCCAGAAGGGAACCCTTCTGTGGGAGAGTTTACTCGCAGGCAAGCGCGTTTTCTCACCTATAAAAACATCAATGATTATAAATTTATGGATTAAGCAATTAAGGCAGCAATAATTTATGCGGAATCAAGAGATTGCTTCTAAACAAAAACTAGTTATTGAGGCGGGACACACCGAACGCCAGTATTGGCAAGATTTATGGCGCTATCAAGAACTTTTTTATTTTCTGGCTTGGCGTGATATTTTGGTGCGCTACAAACAAACTGCAATTGGTCTTGCTTGGGCACTTATCCGACCATTTTTAACGATGGTCGTGTTCACTGTAGTGTTTGGTAGTTTAGCAAAGCTACCTTCTCAAGGTGTACCATATCCCATTCTGGTGTTTGCTGCTATGTTGCCTTGGCAATTTTTTGCCAATTCACTTAGTGAATGTAGCAATAGCTTGATTGCTAATGCCAATCTTGTCTCAAAAATCTATTTTCCGCGTCTGATTGTGCCTGTCAGTGCAGTCATAGTCAGTTTTGTAGACTTTATGGTTTCTGGCATGATTTTGCTTGGGTTAATGGCATGGTACAATTTTGTACCAGATTGGCGAATTTTAACGTTGCCGTTGTTTACCTCGATCGCATTTGCTGCAGCTATAGGCGCGGGACTGTGGTTAGCAGCCCTGAATGTTGAGTACCGAGATTTTCGCTACATTGTACCGTTTATTGTCCAGTTTGGGCTATACATATCGCCTGTAGGTTTTAGTAGCAGCATTGTTCCAGAAAAGTGGCGATTGCTGTATTCTTTAAATCCAATGGTCAGCGTGATTGATGGCTTTCGTTGGGCAATTTTAGGTGGAGAGTCGAAACTGTATTTGCCCGGATTCACCCTATCTGTGGGGTTAGTAGCCCTTCTACTAGTTACTGGCATTTGGTACTTCCGTAAAATGGAACGGACGTTTGCTGATGTCATTTAAGGAGAAATAAAGCAGATGTCTGATTCAGTCATTAGTGTAGAAAATTTAGGTAAAAAGTACATCCTCAATCACCAAGAAGAACATTCTAGTCGCTATCGTTACAAATCTCTCCGGGATGCGATCGCCACAGGAGCGAAAACTCTCGCTAAAAGCTTTCTCAAACCTTCTGGTAAGAAAGTACTTAATTCATTTCGTGAAGAGTTTTGGGCATTGAAGGATGTTGGTTTTGAAATTTCGCAAGGTGAAGCCATCGGTGTGATTGGACGCAATGGAGCAGGAAAATCAACACTGCTAAAAGTCCTAAGCCGAATTACCGAACCAACCAAAGGAACCATCACTATTCAAGGACGAGTCGCCAGTTTATTAGAAGTAGGAACCGGCTTTCACCCAGAACTGACCGGACGAGAGAACATATACCTCAATGGTTCTGTCTTAGGTATGAGCAAATCCGAAATCAAGAAGAAATTTGATGAAATTGTTGCTTTTGCCGAGGTAGAAAAGTTCTTAGACACTCCAGTAAAACGTTATTCCTCTGGAATGTATGTGCGCCTTGCTTTTTCCGTTGCAGCCCATTTAGAACCAGAAATTTTAATTGTGGATGAAGTTCTGGCGGTGGGAGATTCAGCATTTCAAAAGAAGTGCCTTGGGAAAATGGAAGATGTCGCCATAAAAGAAGGACGGACAGTCTTGTTTGTCAGCCATAGTATGCAGGCTATTGCCCAATTGACCAAGCGATGTATACTCCTTTCTAAAGGACAAGTTCAGTACGATGGGAATACCGAACAAGCTGTAAGATTATATCTCGCAGGTCAAAAACTTGTTGATGAACAACCAGCTTACTACGAAGCTCCGTTGACAAAAACGGGTAATCATGTGGGTTGGGCGAGAGTACATACCTCTGAAGGAGATGGTTTTCATTGTTGGGGAAAACCAATTATCTTTGAGTTTGCTTTACACGTAACTCATCCTCATGAGAGTCTGTGGTTCTCCTTCCAAGTCATCAGTGCTTTTCAACAACCTATTTGTATTTTTTGGTTTTGTGAACCCGATGCGCCCTTTCGTAGAGAGCCTGGAACATTTGTTATAAGATGTGAAATACCGAAATTCCGGCTCTACATGGGTTCATATACCTTAACAACATGGTTTTCAGAACGCCGTAGCGACACTTTGCTTGAGAACCTCAGAGAAATTTGCCCGTTTGAAGTCAGCATGCATAATATTGAGCGGCAAGAGTATCAATGGCAATCTGATGAGTGTCTTTATTTGGAAGATTCTGTTTGGACAACGCACAAATCCATCACATCTAGTCATGAAAAGGTGAATGAATGGCAGTAAACAATGATGTAAAGTTGGGTAGAAATGTTAAAGTTTTCCACTCTAATTTAGTTAACCTCTATGGCTGTACAATCGGCAATGACACTAAAATTGGAGCTTTTGTGGAAATCCAGAAAGATGTTGAAGTCGGAAGTCGGTGTAAAATTTCATCCCACAGTTTCTTGTGTGAAGGCGTCATTCTTGAAGATGAGGTCTTCATTGGTCATGGGGTTATGTTTACTAACGACCTTTACCCCCGCGCTACTAATGAAGATGGCACTTTAAAAACAGCTGATGACTGGTGTGTAATCAAGACAAAAGTCAAGCACGGTGCTTCTATCGGAAGTAATGCTACGATTCTTCCAGGGCTGACAATTGGTGAAAAGGCAATCGTTGGGGCTGGGGCTGTCGTTACTTGTGATGTTCCTGACTATGCCATTGTCGTGGGAGTACCAGCTAAGAAAGTAGCTGATGTTCGCGATCGCTGTCAAAACTTAGAAATGACAGATCTAAGAATCCTAAATCACTCGTAAAAAATTTTAAGTACTGTAGGTAGGGCTTTGCTCACCTAGCTCTGTCATTTTCCTTCGTGTCCTTCGCGTCTTTGCGGTTCAAAAACATTTTTTAACCACAAAGACGCAAAGAGCGCGAAGAGAATACTTGTTTTTCAATCATCACCTTGATTAAACAATTAAGAAACTAAGCTAGAGTTCATGAAATCAAAACTAACTTGGAGTGTGGTGTCTATCCTTAGTAGCTTTGCCATCACAACCACTGTAAATCCTGCTGAAGCCACTCAAATCATATACAATGGCACGGGGAGTGTCAGTAAAATTGAAGACTTTGTAGTTGATGGTGTGACTTATGATATAACCTTCAAATCTGATACTTTTCTCAACTTGTTTGGCTTCCCTAGTAACCCTGGTTTCAATACACCTACTTTTTGGAACAACCAACCAGCAGCTAGAAAAGTTGTTGACGATATAGCATTATTACTGAATAGTCAGCCAGCTATTCCATCAAAACTCAATAATAGCTCCTCTGTTTTAGTTCCTTATAGAGGAATAATTGCTAGTAATCAGTCACTATTTATAGTCAACAAAATAGATGACTATATAACGAGATGGTCTAACTTTAGAGGAGAAAGCCAAGACATTTTTACCCTAAGTCATGAAAAAGCCAATTATGCTTTATTTACTGCCAAACAGCCCCAACAGATTCCAGAAAATAATCTAATTATCGGAGTTTTTGGAATTTCTTTTACTATGAGCTTGAAAAATATGAAAAACCAACTCCTCAAAAGAAATTAATAAACTTCTGCCATCAGTAGATTTCATCTGCGTACATCTGCGTGCATCTGCGGTTAATTATTCATTTTCTTAGCTTTGGTCAGAAGTCCAATCCTTTATAAAACAGTGAGCAAGAAACAATGGAAAACAACATTAATATTGGTGTCATTGGCTATGGTTATTGGGGTCCAAATTTAGTCAGAAATTTTGTAGAAATCCCCGGCTCTCAAGTGACAATGGTCAGCGATTTTAAACCAGAATTGCTGGCAAAAGTACAATCTCGTTATCCGTCTATTCAGGTGACGACGGATTGTCGAGATATGTTTTCTGACCCAAAGATTGATGCTGTTGCGATCGCGACTCCAGTCAGTACACATTTTGACTTAGCCTTAGCAGCGTTACAAGCAGGTAAGCACGTACTTGTAGAAAAACCAATGACAGCCACCTCCGATCAAGCAATGAGGCTGATTGAGGAAGCAGAACGCCGTAACTTAGTGTTGATGGTGGATCACACCTTTGTTTACACGGGTGCTGTACGCAAAATGCGAGATCTAATTGCCAACAAAGTCTTAGGCGATATTTATTATTACGATTCTGTGCGAGTCAATTTAGGGCTATTTCAGCACGATGTCAATGTCATTTGGGACTTGGCAGTACACGACCTTGCAATCATGAACTATGTACTGTCATCTCAACCATATGCTGTTTCTGCTACAGGTATGAGTCATGTTTCTGGAGAACCAGAAAACATTGCCTACTTGACATTATTCTTTGAAGGTAATTTAATTGCTCATATCCATGTCAACTGGTTAGCACCAGTGAAAGTACGGCGCACGCTGATTGGCGGTACGCAAAAAATGATTGTTTACGATGACTTAGAACCTAGTGAAAAAGTCAAGATTTACGACAAAGGAATTACGACAGTCAATGGCAATTCTGAGAGCGTGTACCAGATGCTGATTGGTTATCGCGCTGGGGATATGTGGGCACCACATTTAGAGATGACGGAAGCAATTCGAGTAGAAGCGTTACACTTCCTTGATTGTATTCGTAAAGGAGAACGTCCCATCACAGACGGAGAAGTAGGACTGCAAATCGTCAGGATTCTTGAAGCTGCTTCAGAGTCTATGAAGAGACAAGGTCGATTGGTTGAACTTGATTTAGCGAGGGTAGCAGCATGATTCCATTTGTGGATTTAAAATCTCAGTATACCAGTATTAAAGATGAAATCAATTCTGCTGTTCTCAAGGTACTGGAAAGCACTCAATTTATTTTAGGAGATGAAGTAGCCAATTTAGAGAAGGAATTTTCAGGCTACTGTGGCGCTGATTACGGGATTGCTGTCAATACAGGTACGAGTGCATTACACCTAGCATTACTAGCAGCTGGTGTTGGTCCTGGTGACGAAGTCATAACCGTATCTTTCACCTTTGTTGCTACCGTTGCTGCAATTTACTATACTGGTGCTACACCCGTTTTCGTAGATATTGACCCTGTTTCCTACACCATAGATACTACGCAAATCGAAAAAGCAATCACCGAACGCACTAAAGCTATTTTGCCCGTGCATTTGTACGGTCAACCAGTAGATATGGAGCCAATTCTGGAGATTGCTCGACGTCATAATTTGATTGTCATAGAAGATGCGGCTCAGGCTCATGGGGCAGAATATAAAGGGCAACGAGTTGGTAGTCTGGGGGACATAGGATGTTTCAGCTTTTACCCTGGTAAGAACTTGGGTGCTTATGGTGAGGGAGGCATGGTTGTTACTAGCAATCCTGAATATGCCCGGACTATGCGAATGCTGCGTGACTGGGGGCAAGAACGCAGATATCACCATGTTCTTAAGGGTTACAACTATCGGATGGATGGTATCCAGGGAGCTATTTTGCGGGTGAAGTTACGCTATTTAGATAAGTGGACTGAAGCACGGAGAACTCACGCAGCGCTGTACGACCAATTATTGGCAGATACAGGTGTCACAACTCCAACTGTTATGCCCTACAGCCATCACGTTTATCATGTTTATGCGATCGCCTCACAGCACCGAGATGCACTACAACAGAGTTTACAGGAACAAGGCATTCAAACAGGTATCCACTACCCCATTCCAGTACATTTACAAAAAGCTTACTCATACTTAGAATACAAGCCAGGAGATTTTCCTCATTCAGAACAAGCCGCAAAAGAAGTTCTTTCGTTACCAATGTACGCTGAACTTACAACAGCACAAATTTATACTGTTGCGGATAATATCAAAATTCCTCAAGGGGTAAAAGTTTAATGTCCGACACGCGTCCTGGTTTAAATCCCCACCGCCTTGTTACCTTAATGCAGCAGGCAATTCAGCGTTGCGATTTGCAACTTCAAGATCTGACAGTCCTAACCGAAGCAGCAACGGGAGCATATGCAGTCACACCTGTATTGGCAGCAATGGCAGGGGCAGATAAGGTATTCGCGATCGCTCGGAACAGCCGTTACGGTACTGTAAAAGAGGTAAAAGCAAATATACAGCATATAGCTGAAATTGCAGGGGTCAGCAAGCAGATCGAATTTCTCACAAATAAATCCAAAGATGTCGTAGCCCAAGCCGACATCATTACCAATAGCGGACACGTGCGTCCTATTAATGCAGAAATGATTGCCTGGATGAAGCCAAATGCAGTTATTGGCTTAATGTATGAAGCATGGGAGTTTAGACCAGAAGACGTGGATTTGATAGCTTGTCGCCAGCGAAGTATCAATGTGGTTGGAGTGAATGAGCAACATCCATCTGTAGACGTATTTTCCTTTTTGGGAATCATGGCAGTGAAGCTCTTATTAGACGCTGGGATCGCAGTTTACACAAGTCATATTTTGCTGTTGTGCGATAACCCTTTTCGTTCCTTTATTGAACGTGGTTTAGTCAATGCTGGTGCTTGTGTAGATACCGTTGATAGTTTGGCAGCTGCTCCAACCGATAAAACATACGATGCTATCTTAGTGGCTTTGCAACTGCGCTTTGAACCGCTACTATCTGCAACAGATGCAACTGCGATCGCCAAATATTGGCCTGGAGCGTTGGTGGCTCAGTACTGGGGAGACATAGATCGATCTGCCTTTTTATCCCATAACATACCTGTATGCCCAGAAGTTGAGCCAAAGCCAGGACATATGGGTATCTTGCCATCAGCAGTGGGACCAGAACCAATTATCCGTCTGCAAGCAGGAGGACTGAAAGCCGCAGAAGTGATTTGGCGGAAATCTTCCAGCGACGCAGAAATGAAATTTGTTCAACTGTTGTAAGGGTAAGTTGGAAATGGCTAATGTCCTTTTAATTGGAATGGGTATTACCACCTTAAGTGCTTTAGAATCTTTAGCTTCTAAATGCCACGTTCAAGCAGTAGTCAGAAATGTAAACCCCGATTCCAATACAGACGATCCTGTTGTTAATTTTGCTCACAAAGCAGGTATCCCAATATTTTCAGAGACTTCCAAGGAGCAGATTAAATCGCTAGTATTAAAATTTCAGCCAGATTGTGTGGTGGTTTCATCATACAATTACATTCTGCCACCGGGTCTCATTGAACTGTCTACTTTTGTCAATGTTCATTATTCCCCCTTACCTCATTATCGGGGTCGTGCCAATGTGAATTGGGCGATCGTTAATGATGAATCTTGTGCAGCGATCGCAATTCATAAGCTCAGCGCTGAACTAGATGGGGGAAATATTCTCTTTCAGAAACTTATTCCCATTCGTTATGAGGATACTGTAGCCGATCTATATCGCCAGTTAAATGAGATTCAGCGACAGCATTTAGGAGAAACGGTTATTAAATTATTACATGGTTATCAAGGAACTGTACAAAATAACGCCGAAGCTACCTATGGTTGTACTCGCCTTCCTGAAGATGGTGAAATTAATTGGTCTGCATCAACCAGAAGCATAGACTGTCTGATTCGGGCATTAGTCTTTCCCTTCCCTGGCGCTTATACACACTTACTTGGGCGAAAATTGCTGATATGGCAAGCCAAGATAGTTAACGATCCTCCTTCCTATATAGGACGCATCCCAGGCAGAATAATCGACAGATCGAAAACAGAAGGTTATGTTGATGTGCTGACAGGGGATGGAGTACTAAGAATTTATGAAGTTCAATTTGAAGGCGAAGAAAAGACAGCAGCAGCAAACATCATTAAGTCTGTTAAAAGTACTTTAGGTCTAAAGGCATCTGACTTACTAGAACGCATTCAAACTCTGGAACAGGAAATAATCAGGTTAAAAGAAAATGTCAAATAAACGAGTCTTGATTACAGGTGGAGCCGGTTTGGTTGGCTCACACATTGCCGATCTGCTAGTTAAAGAAGGAACTTCTGAGATTATTATCCTAGATAACTTCACACGTGGGCGGCGTGAGAACTTAGCTTGGGCAAGAGAAAACGGGCATTTGGTTCTTGTTGAAGGTGACATTCGCGATCGCGAACTGTTAGCTGATGTCATGCAACGTGTAGATGTCGTCTTTCATCAAGCAGCTATCCGTATCACTCAATGTGCTGAAGAACCGCGTCTGGCTTTGGAAGTACTGGCAGATGGGACTTTTAATGTATTGGAAGCAGCAGTCAATGCCGGGGTGAAAAAAGTAGTCGCGGCTTCATCCGCTTCCATTTACGGTATGGCAGAAGAGTTTCCTACGACAGAATCCCATCACCCTTATAATAACCGCACCCTCTACGGTGCGGCTAAGACTTTTAACGAGGGTTTGTTACGCAGTTTCTATGATATGTATGGCTTAGACTATGTAGCGTTGCGCTATTTCAACGTTTACGGTCCGCGCATGGATATTTACGGTGTATATACTGAGGTGTTGATTCGCTGGATGGATCGCATCGCCGCAGGTCAGCCACCCTTGATTTTTGGTGATGGTAAGCAGACCATGGATTTTGTTTATATTGAAGATATTGCCAGAGCTAACATTTTGGCTGCTAAAGCGGATGTGACTGACGAAGTGTTTAACGTTGCAAGTGGCGTTGAAACCAGTCTTAATGACTTAGCTTGTACTCTAGCAAAAGTGATGGGGTCAGATTTAAAACCAGAATACGGTCCAGAACGTAAAGTGAACGCCGTGCAGCGCCGACTTGCAGACGCAAGCAAAGCTAAGAAATTACTTGGTTTTGAGGCACAAGTTTCCTTGGAAGAAGGATTGGCTCGTTTGGTCAATTGGTGGCGGGAACAAAAATTGGCAAAGGAAACAAGCAATGTCTGAGAAAATGCAAAGTATTCCCATTGCTAAACCATGGATGGGTGAAGCAGAAGTTGAGGCGGCTAAACGTCCTATTCTGTCTGGTTGGGTTACCCAAGGACCCGAAGTTGCGGCTTTTGAGCAGGAGTTTGCAGCATATGTGGGGTCAAAGTATGCTTGTGCTGTTTCTAATTGCACCACAGCACTGCATCTGGCATTGTTAGCTGTCGGTGTGCAGCCTGGGGACGAGGTGATTACCGTCAGCCACTCCTATATTGCTACGGCTAATAGTATTCGTTACTGTGGCGCAATTCCCGTGTTTGTGGATATTGAACCGCAGTCATACAATATTAATCCGTTATTAATTGAGTCGGCGATTAGCGATCGCACTCGTGCTATTCTCATTGTTCATCAGATGGGAATGCCTTGTAACCTCAAAGCCATCTTAGATGTTGCCCGTCGCTATGAGTTACCAGTCATAGAAGATGCAGCTTGTGCGATCGGCAGTGAAATTCTTTGGGATGGGCAATGGGAAAAAATTGGCAAACCCCATGGGGATATTGCCTGTTTCTCCTTCCATCCCCGCAAAGTGATTTCCACTGGCGATGGTGGGATGATAACGACAAACAATCCTGAATGGGATAAGCTGTTTCGCCTTTGGCGACAACATGGGATGAGCGTTCCTGATACAGTGCGTCACGGTGCCAAGCAAGTTATTTTTGAGTCTTACCCCATGTTGGGTTTCAACTATCGCATGACTGATATCCAAGCAGCAGTCGGGCGGGAACAACTCAAACGCCTACCAGAAATTGTAGAACGCCGCCGTTATTTGGCACAGCGATATCAGGAACTGTTAGCAGATGTGCCAGGATTGAAATTACCGACTGAGCCAGCGTGGACAAGAAGCAACTGGCAAAGCTATTGTGTACGTTTACCAGAGAAGTGTGACCAAGTGCAAGTCATGCAGGCGATGTTAGATGCAGGTATTTCGACACGGCGTGGAATTATGTGCGCTCACCGCGAAAGTGCATATCAAAGTGAAGCTTGGTCTTGTGGAATAGATGCTAATACCTGTGATTGCCAAAAGGGAAAGTGTCAGCGCTTAACTGAAAGCGAACAGGCTCAGGAGCGTTCCATAATTTTGCCATTGTTCCATCAAATGACTGAACAAGAACAAGATTGTGTCGTCGGGACTTTGACAACGATTTGTAAAGTCTAAAAGATTGCAAAAGTTAGCAAGAGAATAATATGGAGACGATCGCTAACGATAGACTCAACCTTTGGCGAGAAGAAGGTCAGCGCATCATTCAAAAAAATTTTCAGGTGTTCCGCAGTTTGCTGGAACAAGCGAGAGATTTTGTCCGATGCGGTAATTATGATGCAGCCGCTGTCTATGCCAAAATGGCAGCTGTTTGTGCAAATTTCAATCATTGCGGTCTTTTTGCCAGTCCCGAACTTGAACAGGTGCTCATAGAGATTGGCAGAAAAGCCCTGCCAAAAGACTGTTATTCAAACAAGGGTAAGGCTACACCCCCAACACCAAAGAACGTACTCCATATTGCTACCAGTGTAGTGGGTTTCGGTGGACATGGTAGGATGCTGCGCCGTTGGATTCAACAGGATACAGAACGTTATCATTCCCTTGTCATCACAGAGGAGCCACGAGCAGTCATACCAAAACTTCTCAGTGAAGCGGTAACGAAGAGTGGAGGTAAGATATACGTACTCAATGAAACGATTGGCAGTTTAATCTCTTGGGCAAAACAATTGCGGGAAATTGCAGCAGCAGCAGATACAATAGTACTACATATATATAATTACGATGTTATTCCGATAATTGCCTTTGCGGATCGGGAAAATTTGCCAACGATTATCTTTCTTAATCACACTGACCATAACTTTTGGTTAGGAGGGAGTATTTGCGATGTTTTGGCAAACCTCCGTGAATCTGGGATGCGCCTTTCACAAAAGCGCAGAGGAATTGAACCAGAACGTAACGCACTGCTTCCGACTCTTGTGGAACCTATTCAGAGGGTACTTTCTCGCCAAGAGGCAAAGCAACAGCTAGGTTTATCGGAGAACGGTGTCTTGCTGCTTTCCATTGCTAGAGCAACTAAGTATCAAACCATTGATGGCATAAGCTATGCTGATGCTCATGTTCCCCTGTTACAAAAATATCAACAAGCTGTTCTGATTGTCATTGGTTCAGGAGAGAGAGACGATTGGTTGGATGCGATTGAGAGAACTCAGGGGAGAATCATCTCATTACCAGAGCGGTTAGACACAGCTGTTTTTTACCAAGCTGCTGACATTTACGTTGATTCATACCCCTTTATCTCAAATACTTCATTACTAGAAGCAGGGAGTTACGGAGTCCCGTTGGTAACTCGATACCCCTATTCCTCAGATATATGTGAAATTCTAGGTGCTGATATGCCCGGTTTGACGGGTAATCTTATACGCGTGCGAGATCTTAAAGAATATACGGTAGTTTTATCACGGTTAGTAGAAGATGAAGATTTGCGGCTAAACCTTGGAGAAGCAACCAAAAACAAAATTCTACAAACCCACGTAGGCGAATATTGGCTGAGTTCTTTAGATAAAATTTATCACCTTGCAGCGACTGTGTCCAGACACACTCCACCATCAGCTGCAATAGATCGAATGTTGCTTGAAGAACCAGATGTTTTTATACCACACGTTTATGGTTGTGATTTCGATTTTGACCAACTGATTCGATCTCATCTCACAATCATGCCTATCAGACAACGTTTACATCACTGGTTGAAGCTGTACAAAAATCATGGTTTTCGTCATACAAGTAGTCCCCTTGGTCAGCTTGCACCTTTCAAATTCTTAATACCCGAATGGCTGCTTTGGCAAATTAAAAGAAGTTTGAGATGAAATTCACAGAGCCTCACCAAACCACGGTATCTCCCAGATACCGGGTTTCTTTTCACTAAGTCATTTGTAAAATACTCTCTTCTCTCTTTTCTTTGCGCTCTTTGCGTCTTTGCGGTTAATAACTTTACAACTCAAATAGGACTGCTATATATATGATTAAAGTTTTTATAGCTTGCTCTGGGCTTGGACACGTACAGCGTGGTTTCGAGTCGTTTACACGTGAATGTTTTGATACATTAATAGGTGAACCCTCGATTCAGCTAACACTCTTTAAAGGAGCCGGACAACCTCATGAGAAAGAGGTGACTTTGTGGAATTTACCTCGCAGTGATGGGAAAGCTATTCAACTAGGTAAATTAACAGGAAGAACTGGCTACAACATAGAACAATCGACATTTTTTTTGAGTCTGTTACCACATATTTATCGAGAAAACCCAGACATAATCTACTTCAGTGATATCAACTTAGGTCACGCGCTTTGGCACTGGCGACGTTTCACTAAAAAAAGATATAAACTTTTATTCTCAAATGGCTCTCCACAAGAACCTCCTTTTCCAAGATGGGATTACATACAACAACTGACTCCATTTCACTTGCAACAAGCTTTAGATGCAGGAGTTCCAGTAGAAAACCAAAGTTTGGTTCCTTATGGGTTCCACATTTCACCACAATTACAAAGACTTACGCCTTCTGAACAGAAAAGTTTACGCGTTAAGCTCGGATTACCTGACAATCAGCCCTTAATCCTTTCTGTAGGAATGATTGATAAATCTCACAAGCGAATGGATTATCTGATTCGTGAGGTTGCTAGCTTACCTCAGCCACGACCTTATCTTTTATTATTGGGACAACAAGACATAGAGTCTTATGAAGTTATTAACCTTGGGGTTCAATTATTAGGTTCTGAGAATTTTCAAGTAAGAACTGTTAAACAGCATGAGGTTTTGAGTTATTATAAAGTTGCCGATCTTTTTGTACTAGCTTCTTTACGAGAAGGGTTACCACGAGTGCTTGTAGAGGCGATGTCTTACGGTCTTCCCTGTTTGGTACATGATTATGCAATCACCAAATTTGTAGTAGGAAAAGATGGATATTTAGCGAATTTTCAATTGACAGGAAGTTTAGCAAATTTAATAACTCAGGTACTAGCAGAAGGTTATAGTGAGTCTAAATATTACCTTCGTCATCGCAACATCTACAATCGATTTAGTTGGGAGCAACTTCGTCCCTCTTATATTGAGATGATTCAACAATGTGCCAATGTTGAAAATTTAGTTTCTCATAACGATTCATTTCAACTTAGCCAGAGCGCGATCGCTGTTCAAAACAAGTTGTGAGATCAATCAATTCTCACGGCATCATAATTCTTTATAAATTTGAAAATTCTGAAAAATCAAATCATACCAATGAAAGTCTGTTGGCTAATTCCTAGCGATCGCAGTGGTGGAATCACTCCTGTTGCTTTATCTTGTTGCGAACAAGCTGCCAAAGCGGGGCATAAAACAACTATGCTCTTGCTGGCTACACCCACTAGAATAAGTACTAACAATAATTTCCAAGTATCGTCTTTAGGGTTGTATGCTAATGCACCAGAAGCACCCGCAGCTCTACTGCGATGGTTGAAAGACAATCCACAGGACGTGGTATTTTTTAATGCCTGTGGAGAATTTGATGTTGCGATTCCTTACGTACCCCCGAACACTAAGTGTGTTTATGTTGTTCATGATACTGCTTCTCAGTACTGGCATCAAGCCCTTAAAGAAGAACAAAATTTAGAGGCAATAGTTGCTGTATCAGAGACTGTAGCTAATCAGTTCCGACATCGGTTAAAACAAACTCAGAAACTTTTTGTGATTTCCAACGGTTGCGTTTTCCCAGAACAAATCGAACTGAACGTTTTGCAGGAAAATGACCTACTTTTCTTGGGTGGTGATAATCCCCTCAAAGGAGCATTTGATGTCCTGAAGTTGTGGAAACAGTTAGTTAAAATGGGGTTTGCAGGAAAGTTACATTGGTTCGGTCATGTGAGTGCAGAATTTAAGGCTCAAATTGAGCGGTTGCCTAATTCCGAACATATTCATGTTCGCGGTCATGTTCAACGTGACTTTATCTTTTCTACTGCTGCATCAACCAAAGTTTTGCTGATGCTTAGTCGAGTTGAGCCATTTGGTATGGCTACAATTGAAGCAATGAGTATGGGATGTGTACCAGTTGCCTGGGATATAAACACGGGAACAAAAGAAATAGTCAAGGCGAAAACTACAGGGTTGTTTGTACCTTTAGGTAACACACAAGCCTTGGCTAAAGCAGTGCTTGATGTTTGTGAAAATTATCAAACTTTTCATGCTGCTGTGATTGAACATGCACGGTCAAACTTTAATGCAGCAGTCATGTGGAAGGGATACGAATCTCTGATTGATCGCATTTCTACCCTTGAACCAATTGAAAGGAGTCAAAGGGGTCAGCAACCAACAGCTTATCAACCTCCAATTCGACGTTTTCAGCTTTTGCCCACCCCTTTACGTTCAGCCATTAGAGAATTTATTGGGCGATCGCCTTATCTTGGTTACTGGCTGAGAGATTTGCGTGGTTGGTGAGCGCAAGACTCAGTAACTGATAAAAATATACATAAATTATATGGGAAAACTAAGTTTTCTATTTTTGGGTGCAAACAGTCCTTGGGCTTATGGTCTAGCAGAAGCTCTATCTCAACAATACTCTACCCACGCTGTACATTTTTATGATTGGCAAACTTACTATCGGCTCCGCCCCAATTGGTCTAGTCGCACTCCTCCACCCTTGCTCAAACGGTCAATTAAAACACTACCCACGGGCTACGCAGGACGATTAGAGAAGCTATTTAGAATCTACTTACAACAACTCGTTAAAAGCTGGTACCAACAACTGAAACAAATTTCAGGACAAAGCCCTTGGATCGTAGCTTCTGAACCGCACTTTGCCCCTTGGGTTCGCAAGGTTCCTTCAGAGCGGTTAATATACTACAATTTTGATGATTATGCTCTGTATCGACCTAACCGCAAGCACCAAATCTTAGCACAAGAAAAAGAATTAATAGAACGTGCTGCGATTACGCTCTGCTCTTCCCACTCCCAACAAATGGCGCTTCAAAAACATCATCCTTATGCAAGCGATCGCATACACCATTACCCACATGGAACGGTAGAAACCTATTTAAACAACCAACTAGAAAACCCACCAGAAGCAATGACTGTTGGATATGTTGGTAACCTAGGCGATCGTCTAGATTGGCACTTGATTTATGATGTCATAAAAGCTTGCCCAGAAGTGACCTTTGTTTTTGTTGGTGGTATCGATGTATCTGCTGAAGAAATGAGCGCAGATTGGCATACAGCCCTGAAGGCAGTTCTTAAAATGCCTAATGTCCGTTATGTTGGAAAAGTCCCATCCGACCAAGTTGCACAGTATTACTCATCTTTTGCAATCAATTGGATTCCCTACGTAGTGCAGCACTCGTTTAATCAAGCCGCTTGTCCTACCAAAATTATGGATGGTATTGCTAGTGGTCGCCCAATTCTCAGTACTGATATCCCAGAATGCCGTTTATATCCTGAGTGGATTACTATTGTTCACAATGTAGAAAATGCTGTCACGTACATACGCAAGCAACTAGCCTTTTCTCAACAGCCTGAAGCCTACGAAAAAAGCTTGCATCAACTAAGATTTGCTCAGCAAAATACTTGGCAAGTTCGCGCCCAGGCTCTTGAAAATTTACTACGGCAATTGTAGTTATGTTGAATCGTCGTACTCTAATCGCTTTCATTAGTTTAGGCTCCTTAGCCAGTGTGTTACGATTGCTACGTAAAACTTCCCTATTAAAAGCTGTAACCAAAAATTTACACCCAATTCAATCTGTACAAGCTCAAATTTTACCGACAGATTTTGTGAATGTTGTAGACTTTGGACCGCTCACAAGTGGTATTACTAACGACCCTAATATTATTGCAGCCAACACAGCTACCATTCAGTCTGCCATTAATTCAGTTGGGACAAAAGGTGGCGGAAATGTTTACATACCTGCAGGTCAATATCAAGTGACTCCACCTTCTTTAACTGTTAAAGAACCATCTTCAATTGTGATTAACTACGATAATATCGTGCTTTTCGGGGATGGTATTGGAAAAACGGTTCTTCATAGTCGAGGAGACTGGTCTGTTATTGATGGAAATGTTGTCAGGGGTCACGGAATTATGGTTCAGGGTACTCTCAACCCCAAACAACCAAGGAAAAATGTTGTCATCAAAAATTTAGAATTAAGTGGTGGTATAAATGGATTCACAGGAAATAATAAATGGCCAGCTGACCCCATGAGTGGAGATGGCTGGGATCTGAGCCATAAAGGGATTGTTTTAGATTTTAATACCAGCTTAGACAACATCACTATTGATTCTGTTTACGTGCATGACTTTAGAGGAGAGGTCATTTATGGTGGTGGAGATGGAATTCAAAAAGTCATTTTATCAAACAGTAAATTGCATAATTCCAATGCGGCAATGCTGAGTATTGAAGCAGATTTAATTGTAACTAACTGTGAATTTTCTCAAACGGCAACCGCTTGGGTTGAAAATGCAGCTTTATCACCCAACAAGTCTTATTATTTTGAGCAATGTATCTTTCAAAATTCTACTTATCATGGTTTAGTTTTAACACTAGGTAAATTCCCGTCCATTCATAAGCACATCATTACTAACTGCTCATTTCACAAATCACTTTCTGGTATTTGTGCTTTTGAGATTAATAATCTTCTGATAAAAGATAATAACTTTTATGATTGCGATAGTGCTTTTTTAACAAGTAGAAAAAACAATGATATTGAATTTGTCAACAATAAAATTATTGGAGAGACTAAACCATCAATTACAGCAAATTTAACAGGTGAAATAAGTAATATCTATATTTACAATAATTATCATTTTTGTAACGAGCGGCTTGAGAAAAATGCTTGCATATTTTATTTTGGAGATTTCCAAAATATAGTGATAGAAGAAAATCATTTTGAAAATTGTCGAACTCCTGAACAATCTACTAGTTTGACAAATGAGAGACCCTTATTTCGCAACAATCAATATATAAAGGTTGAGCGACGAGAATTACAGGGAATAGCTAATTTCTGGCAGAAACCACCTTACATTGTTGAGCCAAAATGTGAAGAAATTATAGTACATAACCATACAGGTAATCCAATCATCAACGTCGATATGAGTACCGAACGCTATGTTAATGGGCAAGAGGTTCTTATTATAGGTGGTGCAAGTAACGCACAAGTAAAATTTCCTCAAAGCTCTACTACTGTTAAATGTCAAAGTGATAGATATTTGAGTGGTAAGGGCGAACAACTAAAACTGAAATTTCAAAAATCCGATCGGAAATGGTATGAAGTTTCGTATAAAACAACAATGTAGTATAGAAATCCTAATTGAATCGTGAAATCAGAAACCCTGAAATATTCCCTTCCCGCCTAAAGATTATCTATCTAAATGAACCGCAAAGACGCAAAGAGCACGAAGAAAGAGGAATATGTCTTCGGTAGTCTTATAGCACCGAAGGGAGTCAGAAACCAGGTATCTGGGAGATACCTGGTTTCTCAGGCTCAGTCATTGTTCAAAAAGCAAATTGGATTCTTTGAAATAAATCAATACACAACATTAATTAAGCTTATGAAATCTATCCAAGATATATCTGGGTTGGTCTCAATTAGAGGTCATCACTTTTACGCCAATTTAATCAAATCTGACTCTGTCGTTATTGACTTAGGTGCTCATTTAGGTCAGTTCTCTCATGAAGTCAGTCAGCTATTTGGATGCCAATGCTATGCAGTGGAAGCTCTACCTTCTTTACACAAAAAGATTCAGGAAACACATTTAATCAAAAAATTTAACTATGCAATATCTGACTCAAATGAGCCAGTACAATTTTGCGTGACAGATAATCCAGAATTTAATCATATAGGTAACTGGGCTGTTAGTGCTGTTAAAGAAAAGATTACTGTTGAAGGAATTTCTCTGGAAAGTTTTATGAAAAAGTGTCAGATCCAAAGTATAGATTTACTAAAAGTAGATATTGAAGGTGCAGAAATTGATTTATTTAACTCGATTAATGATGAAACACTTTGTAAAGTCAAACAATTAACTGTTGAATTTCACGATTTTGTATTTCCCATTCACAAAGAAGTTGAAGCCATAAAAGAACGCTTAAAATCTTTAGGATTTGCTTGCATAGTCTTTTCAAAGGCTAATAATGGAGACGTTTTATTTCTCAACAAAACCCAATGTTATATACCATTATGGAATTTTGTTTATATTCTCTATTTTTCTAAATATGTAAGAGGTTTCATCAGAATGTTTATTAGATTTTTCAATTAGACTAAGTGGGCAATACAGCAATTTCAAATAAAAATTCTCAATCAAAATGTCTGATACAAAGGTTTTAGTAGCACAACTAGGAGCCAGAAAACATTACCAAGAGCCTCTTCTATTTAATCATTGGGGTATTTTGGATAGTTTCTACACTGACTTTTACTCAGGTCATAATGAATTTGCTAATTTCTTCCGAAGACCTAGAATTTACAATCATCTTCCCAATTTCCTTAAAAAAGGTCTAGATAGATATGAACCAGAACTTAAAAATGCCCAAATCATTCACTTCCCCAAATTAGGATATCAATATCTTCAAGCTTTGAAGAAAGCTTCACCCGAACAAGCACCGAAAATATTTATTTGGGCGGGACAAGAATTTTGCCAACAAATTCTTCAACACGGTTTAGGAGATGCCAATACTATCTATGGATTTAATAGTGCATGCCTAGAGTTATTTGAATATGCCAAAAAACGAGGTATCCGCTGTGTTCTAGATCAAACACTCGCTGAATGGTCACTCGTACATAAACTTTTACTAGAAGAAGAGGAGCGCTGGTTGGGTTGGTCGCTATCGCCCTTTAAAGTAGGTGATGCTGATTTAGAACTATTGCAGCGAGAACAACGCGAACAAGACTTAGCAGATCAAATTATTTGTGGCTCTAGTTTTGTCAAAAATTCCTTGATTGCTAGGGGAGTAGATGGGAAAAAGATATCTGTTGTACCATTAGGACGCTTAAAAAATAAGCAATCAATACAACATCAATCTTTTGAAATTGTACCGCAAGATTGTAATGATAGGTTAAAAATATTATTTGTCGGTTCAGTTAACCTGCGGAAAGGGATTCCCTATTTACTCAAAGCCCTGAGACAAATTAAAGGAAAAATACCTTTTACTTGTAAAGTTATAGGCTCCTTAGAGATTAACCCTCAGCGTGTTACTGAATACAGTGATGTGTGCGATTTTTTGGGAAGAGTTCCACGTGCTCAAATGAAAGATCTGTATAATTGGGCGGATGTATTTGTACTTCCTTCTATTTGTGAAGGTTCAGCAATGGTAACTTATGAAGCATTGCTTGCGGGTGTTCCTACTATTACGACTGACAATTCGGGTTCCGTTGTCCGAGATGGAATTGATGGTGCTATTGTCCCTATTAGAGAAATAGATGCAATTGCCAATCAACTGTTGAATATGTATACCACCAGAAAACTTTCTTTAAAAACAACTAACACGCAAGAGTATTTAGATAATTTAATGCAAGAATCAGAAAATAAACTGAGGCAGGTAGTACTCTGTCAAGTTTAAATTGAGGGTTACTAATTTAAGTTCGTAGTTGCGCTAAGCGCGAAGACAGCGCAACTACGAACCCTTCAAAACACTATTGACACTCTAGTAGTTTATTAACTAACAATTGACGAGTGAAAAAAACCGCAAAGACGCAAAGAGCGCAAAGTAAGAGGAAGAGAAAAAGAAGATGATGTTTTACAGAAATTGAGAGAGTAATATTACTTTAATGACTGAATTGTATCAAAATTTATTTATTATAGTTTGCATCAGTTTGTTAGGTTGGGGAGTGATTCGTGTAGAACGAATTTACCAATATCCATTTTTTATGGGTAGTATGTTTGTTTCCTTTTTCCTACCTCAAGCGTTTGCCTTAATAAGTAATCCAGGTGCAGCATCTCTAGCATCTGTAGAACGAGTCTTATTATTTTCAACTATGTGTGCTGCTGCTTGTTTCATCGGCTATGAGATGAAGCCGAATAGAAATTGGTTGTCAAATTTAAATATTGCGATTGATGAGCGTAAGTTGTTTATAGGAGGAATAGCTTTGATGGCTCAGGGCTATTTCTTTAATTTTTTACTTTCTCGTACTGCTGTTCAAACTGCAGCGAATGGTAACTGGACAGGACCAGCAACCATATATCTTTTTTTAGGTCAGGTTATAAATATTGCTTTCGCCATTTTTCTGTTGCAATTATTGAAGCGTCCTAATGTTCTTAATCTAACTTGTGCAGCAATTTCTAGTTGGCCTCTATTACAAAGTGTTCTTGGTGGTCGTCGTCAACCGACAATGACGCTGATCATTATCATAGGTCTTTCATTATGGATGGGTCGTCGCTTAATACCACCAAGATGGTCAGTTATTACCGCTTTAATCTTCATGACTATTCTGATTCCTCTATTTGGTGAAGTACGTAGTGGTTTTTGGAATTTAGTTTTTAGCGGTAATTGGCAAGCAGTCTCAGCGATCGCGCAAAAGGCATTTAACCAGTTATTAAAAGGAGAGCTTTTAGAAATCAGAAATGCAGCATTATTGATGGACGTAGTAGAACGTACAGGTTTATATGGTTTTGGTTCTGGTTATTGGGATAGCATTATATTTCAATATGTACCCGGACAAATTGTCGGTTTTGAATTAAAAAAATCTTTACAAGTGAACTTATTTGATAAGTATGTTGAGTATCTTTCCTCTTTCTATGGTTATACTATACCTAACGGTTACACTATAACTGGCGTTGGCGATTCTTTTATAGAATTTAGTTACTTTGGATGCTTTACTTTTGGATTGATAGCCTACCTATTCAAGCATCTTTGGATATCATCTGTTTATCAAAAAAGTACTTTTAGTAGAATTCTTTATATGGGACTCGTAAGTCCTGCAATGGTTGGTCTAACACATGGTATAGGAAGATTTCTACAAGAGGCTATCTTTCAAGCTATTTTTATAGGTTTGGTAGCTTTATATGCTAGAAAAAAGAATCATTTTTCGTATATTCAATCACAAAATTTTGACAGATAAATTCAGTATTAAAATATGAAAATTCTCAATTTAATTCAGTGTTTAAACCTTGGAGGCATGGAAAAAGCTGCCTACATTTTAGTCAATGAAACTCAGAATAAAGGTATCAAGTGGGAGATACAAAGCGTCACACCTTCAGGTTCTGGTCAACAAATATTTACAACTTTAAATATACCTGTAGAAGATAACTCCTATAAAGGAACTTTTGGTTATAAGTCTCACCTCTCTTTAAAACGAAAAATTCAGCGCTTTTCAGGCGACATCATTTTAGTCACAGGTCCCACCCTAACCGGTTGTCTCAGTATAAAAGGTAATAAACATAAAAAAATACTTGGCATTCATTTTTGTCATAAATATAATAATCCCAATTTATTAAGATGGAAAGTCTTTTATAAATATTTTGGTAATGATTATGATGCAATTATTTGTCATTCGCCTTATCTACTCGAGCAAACCGCGCAGATAGCACCTTTTCTCAAACATAAATTACACTTAATTGAGAATTCAACTCAGCTACAACCGTTAGTTAGCAAAGATAAAAAACTGTTAATTCGTCAAACTCTTGGAATTCCCGATCGCGCTTTTGTGATTGGTAATGCTGGTTGGCTGATTGAGCGAAAGCGATTTGATGTTTTTTTGCAGGTTTGCGCCAAAGTTTCTCAATCTTATCCAAATGTCTTTTTCCTGATTGCTGGTGATGGTCCGCTCCGTCAAGAGTTGGAAGAACTCGCTCATAATTTAGGGATAACTAAGAAAGTTAAATTTTTGGGTTGGCAAAAGGAAATAGAGACTTTTTATCAAGCTATAGACTTATTGTTATTTAACTCCAATTCTGATGCTTTTGGTCGTACAGTCATGGAAGCAATGGGTTATGGTATTCCAGTGGTTGCTTCTGTCTTAGAAGGTGGAACCAACTCTGTTTTAGTTCATCAAGAAAATGGTTATTTAATTCAAGAACATAATGTTAATGAACTAGCAGAATATTGTTTACAGGTAATAAAACATAATGACATCTATCAAAAATTTCAATTCAGTTCAAGAGAGATGATTCGCAACCGCTTTAGTAATGAATTGTATGTCAAAAAATATCAGGAAGTCTTTCACAAAGTTTTAAAAAACTAGGAAATTTAAACCTTTAAGACCATTACACTCTATTTTTCCGAGAGAAATGCATATCGTTATACTATTTATGAACGTTGGTAGCTATCATGCTGCTAGACTGCGTGCTGCACATTCTGCTTGTCAACAAAAAGGGTGGTGTTTAACAGCAGTTCAAGTTACAGATAATACCTTAGAACATCCTTGGGGGGACTTAAAGCGTGAAATAACATTTCCTTTAGAAACACTTGTCTCTAAAACTGATTCCTTCACCGACATCCAAGAAAATGCTGCTTCTTTAATACCTTTTTTTCTTAATCATCTTCAGCCAGACATTGTTGTTATCCCTGGATGGGGATTTCCCATATCGCGTGCGGCATTAACGTGGTGTAAACGCGAACAAGTACCAGCCATTGTGATGAGTGAAACAAAGTGGGATGATGAAACACGGCAATGGTGGAAAGAGCAACTCAAATTTTGGCTTTATATCAGAAAGTATGATGCTGCACTTGTTGGTGGAGAACTACACCGTGATTATCTAACGAAGCTAGGTTTTCCTCAAGAACAAATTTTTCTAGGTTACGATGCGGTTGATAACGATTATTTCACAGAGATTGCTCGAACGGCAAGGTTCGAGCAATCTTTGACAAGGCAAAAACACCCTGGAATTCCCACCAAACCTTATTTCATTGTTGTGACTCGGTTGCTCCAACGCAAAAATGTATCCCGTCTTGTAAAAGCTTTCGCCACTTACTACCACCAAATTGGTACCAAACAAGCTTGGGATCTTGTGATTTGTGGTAGTGGAGAAGAAGAACCATATATTCGCAATCTAATCCGAGAAAACAAACTACAGGACTGTGTTCATTTACCCGGTTTTATTGCTTATCAAGCAATTGGATATTGGTATGGATTAGCTAACGCTTTTGTACATCCTGCGTTGCAAGAACAGTGGGGTTTAGTCGTTAACGAAGCTTGTGCAGCTGGGCTACCAATCTTATGTAGTTATACCGTAGGAGCTGCTCGTGAACTTGTTTGCGATCGCCAAAATGGTCTGCTGTTCGATCCAGAAAGTCAACAAGATATAACTCGTGCTTTGTTAACTATCCATCAAATGGATTCAGCTTCAAGAATAAAAATGGGACAATTAAGCCAAAAGATAGTAGATAAATGTAGTCCTCAAAATTTTGCTGATGGTCTTTTCAAGGCAATTCATGCTACATACAAAACCTTAAATAGGTAGATATTTTGTTATGAGAATTTTGATTTTCACGCCTTATATTGGCTCCAATTATGGTGGAACTTCTAAGGCAGTTAAAGAATTGGTTGAATCAGTGAGCAATTTTGGCACTAAAGTTGATTTCATCACAACAAACGCTAATCAATCAGAGAAACTCCCTGTTCCTCTTAATAGATGGATAGAAGGGAACAATTATAGAATCAAATACTTTGCTTGTTGGAATCGCAATGATTTTATTATTAGCTTACCTTTAATTCAATGGCTTATAAAGCATATTAGTGATTACGACATTGTCCATACCAATACAATTTTTGCTCCAATTGTTTCCTTTGTTCATTGGCTCTGTCAGCAGCATCGAGTTCCATATGTTATGACCCCTCACGGGATGTTAGAGCCTTGGGCAATGTCATACAAAGCCTGGAAAAAGAAACTTTACTTTAATCTTGTTGAAAAACCAGCCCTTCAGAAAGCAAAAGCCATACAAGTGATTGCTAATTCTGAAGCCAGTCATGTTAAGTCTCTTGGATTAAAAAACCCTGTTGTTGTTCCTAATGGAGTTCATAGCCAAGAATTTATCAGCTTACCAGAACCAGAAATTTTTTATCAGCAATTTCCTTCCACATACAATAAAACTTTGATTTTGTTTCTTGGTCGTATTGACCCTAAAAAAGGTTTAGACTTACTTGCACCTGCCTTTGCAAAAGTTCATAAAAAATTTCCACAAACTCATTTAGTTGTAGCGGGTCCAGATAGTATCGGATACTTACCTAAAGTTAAAACCGCTTTTAAGCAGGTGGGGTGTTTAGATGCAGTTACCTTTACAGGTATGCTGACAGGATCGTTAAAATATGCAGCTCTTGCTGCAGCCAATTTATATGTTGCACCTTCATATTCAGAAGGTTTTAGTATGTCTGTCCTAGAAGGTATGGCTTCAGGGTTGCCATGTGTCATTACGACTGGCTGCAATTTTCCTGAAGCAGAAATTGCTAAAGCAGCACTTATTGTGGATATCAATATTAATGGCATTGCTGATGGCTTGATTCAATGTTTAAATCATCCTCAAATGTCAAAAGCAATGGGTAACCGCGCTCGCCATTTCATATTCCAAAACTATACCTGGGATTGTGCTGCTGAAAAGTTAACCAGAGCTTATAAAGCTATTTATAACAAACAGCCTTTGTCAACCGATTTAGTCATAAAATTTTGATTCGGGCGGCAATTCCTCATCTTTTTTCTTAATTGTTTACCATATGCGTTTAGATCGATACTCCCTTGGTAGTTATACCCCTGGTGCTTCCTACTGGAAACAACTTCTGTGGTATTTTCTGGGATCGCCCTTAGTCGAAAGCCGTGTGATACCTTTCTCTAGCATAAAAGTTTGGGTGCTTCGTCGTTTTGGAGCACAAATCGGTCAAGGTGTTCGCGTAAAACCAGGAGTGCGGGTAAAGTTTCCTTGGCGTTTAACAATAGGTGATTTTGTATGGATTGGGGAAGACACTTGGATAGACAACTTAGCTCATGTCACCATCGAAAACCACGTTTGCCTTTCCCAAGGCGTCTACCTTTGTACTGGCAATCATAACTGGAGCCATCCGGATTTTAAATTGATAACTGCCCCCATCTACATTCAAGAAGGGAGCTGGATTGCTGCAAAGTCCGCGATCGGACCGGGAGTGACTGTTGGACTAGGAGCAGTACTAGCCCTTGGTGGTGTGACTGGGCATTCTTTAGAGCCGATGACAATTTATGCAGGTAACCCTGCTCAACCTATAAAGCAAAGAAAGTTGCAAAGTCCAACCTTAAAAACTTTAAACAGATGAAATTTACACATTAAACGTCATGAGTATAGAACGGGCGGGGACGCCCGTACCACAAGATTGAGTAATTTATTTCTTGGAAATCCCTAAAGACTAGCCATGCTTAGTCTCTACATTTTTTTCAATTTTTAACATTAGACCCCTTACATCAAGAGATTTCATCTGCGTGCATCTGCGTTCATCTGCGGTTAATTATTCATTTCACATAACAAAAAATCAGGATATGAGATTATGAGACGATATATAAAGTACTTGTCTCTTTTTTGCTGTAGCCTACTACTAGCACTCTTCTTTAGTCAAGTAAATGGCTATACCCTAGCACAAAACGTATCATCAAACGATGATGTAGGCGTAACTGCGATCGCTTTTAGTCGGGATGGACAAAACCTAGCGACTGGGATTAAGGATGGTCGAGTCTTAGTATTTGACTCCGATACTGGGAAAGAAAAAAGAACCCTACCAGGACATCTAAATACCCCTGTCACCGGAGTTGTCTTCAATCCACAAAACAATACCTTAGCTAGTGTGGGTAGAGATAGCGTAGCTCGAATATGGGACCCAGTCACGACAGAACAAATCAATCTTCTCCAAGCACACGAAAATCCAACTAGGACAATTGCTGTCAGTCCAGACGGGAATTTTTGGGTCACTGGAGGAGAGGATACCCGGAGTACTGTGTGGAATGCAAAAACTGGAAAGCTAATTCACGTTCTTGAAGGACACGTTGGCTTTGTCAATACTGATGCTGTCAGCCCAGATGGCAAGATCGTAGCAAGCGGAAGTGAAGATACTACAATCATTTTATGGGATACAGAAACTGGTAAAAAACGCAAAGTTTTACTCGGTCATAAGGGTGGAGTCACTTCCGTTGCTTTTAGTCCAAATGGAACTCTTTTGGCAAGTGCTAGCAAAGATGGTACTGTCAGACTTTGGAATGTTGCAAATGGCAATGAGAATCAAGTTCTAAGAGGACCAACAAAACGAATTAAAACATTAGCCTTTAGCCCAAATGGAACCGTTTTAGCTGGAGGTGGCGACGAAAACAAAGTTTTCCTATGGAATATACCAACGGGTGTACCGCTTGGTAGCCTTCATGGTAACAAGAAAGCAATTACCGGAGTTGCTTTTAGCCCTACAGACAGCAATCTTTTAGCCACTGGAGACGAAGCGTCTGAGCTCATTCTGTGGGATGTAGTAAAATTTCAACAAAAACAGCTAATTCCAATCCCAGCCAAAGTTAAAGAACAGAAAAATCAACAAAAAAGCCAAAAATCTCAAGCTTTAATCAATTCAGATCGTGTAACTTCTTCCAAAAAGACACTGATTGCATCAATACCATCACCACCAGGTGGACCAATTCTCATCGTCACCAGTGCATCTAATCCCTTTGGAGATTACTATGCTGAAATTCTCCGAACTGAAGGACTCAACTCTTTCAATGTTAGTAATATTTCAGCAGTTTCAGCAACAACACTTGCAAACTATGATGTTGTCATCCTTACCGATCTAGGTCTCTCGTCCCAACAGGTAACAATGTTTACTAATTGGGTGAACGGTGGTGGCAATCTCATCGCGATGCGTCCTGACAAACAGCTTGCTAGTTTGCTTGGGCTGACAGATACAGGTAACACCCTTTCAAACGGCTATTTGTTAGCAGACACTTCAAAGCCCGCAGGTAATGGAATCGTCAACCAGACTATGCAGTTCCATGGAACCGCCGATCGCTATACTTTAAACGGAGCGACTAGTATTGCCACGCTTTACACAAATGCGACAACAGCAACCACAAATCCTGCTGTCTCATTACGCACCGTTGGGAGCAACGGCGGTCAGGCTGCTGCATTCACTTACGACTTAGCGCAATCGATAGTCTATACGCGCCAGGGTAACCCTGCTTGGGCAGGACAAGAGCGGGATGGATTTTCCCCAATTCGCTCTGATGATCTGTTTTTTGGAGATTCTCAGCCAGATTGGGTTGACCTTAACAAAGTTGCCATACCTCAAGCAGATGAGCAACAGCGCTTACTAGCAAACCTCATCATTACGATGAATCTTTCTAAGAAACCGTTACCACGCTTCTGGTATTTCCCACATGGTAAAAAAGCGGTTGTGCTGATGACAGGTGACGATCATGGAAATGGGGGAACAGGACCGCGCTTTGACCAATTCAATGCGAGTAGTCCGGCTGGTTGTTCAGTTGAAAATTGGGAGTGCATTCGAGGGACTTCATACGTCTTTCCCACGTCCAGCATGCCCCTAACTAACGCTCAAGCAGCTGCTTATGATGCTCAAGGGTTTGAAATTGCGTTACACGTGACTACCAATTGTACTGATTTTACACCTGCCTCTCTTCAAACTGTTTACACACAGCAGTTAAGTAATTTTGCTAACAAGTACCCAAGCTTACCAGCACCAGTCACTCAAAGGCATCACTGCCTAGTCTGGAGCGATTGGTCTAGCACGCCAGAAGTGGAACTCAGTCAAGGGATACGGTTGAACACTACTTTTTACTACTGGCCACCCTCTTGGATTCTCGACCGTCCTGGCTTCTTTACTGGTAGCGGTATGCCCATGCGTTTAACTGAACAAGATGGGACAGTGATTGATGTCTATGAAGCAAATACCCAAATGACTGATGAATCCGGACAGTCATACCCCTACACTATTGATACTCTATTAGATCGGGCATTGGGGTCAGAGGGATATTACGGTGTTTTCAATGTCAATGCCCATACTGATACTGGCAACTCATCAGTATCTAATGCAGTTGTTAACTCTGCCAAAACTCGTGGTGTACCTATTGTCTCCGCTCAACAAATCTTAACTTGGCTTGATGGTCGTGATAGTTCTTCTTTTAATTCACTAGTATGGAACAACGGCACTTTAAGCTTTACGATCGCTAAAGGTGCAGGTGCCAATGGTTTACAGGCAATGTTACCAAATCAATTTAGTGGTGCGCCGCTTAACTCAATTACACGCAATGGCACTCCAGTTACCTATACAACGGAGACAATCAAAGGGATTGTGTATGCGAGGTTTTCCGGAGACACAGGTTCATATGTCGCTACCTATGCAGCAGATACCGTTCCGCCAACGGTAACGTCAACAACTCCTAGCAACAACGCGACAAACGTAGCCATTGGAACAAGTGTGACTGCTACCTTTAACGAAGCGATCTCTCCAGCAACGATTAACACAAACACTTTTGAATTACGCAATCCCGCAAACACAGTAGTTCCCGCCACCGTCACCTATAACGAGACAAACCGGACTGCAACACTCATACCAACAAGCCCCTTGGCTGGAAATACAACCTATACAGCCACTCTTAAAGGCGGGACAACAGAACCGCGTATTAAAGATTTGGCAGGCAATGCCTTAGCTGCTAACTACACATGGTCATTCACCACAGGAAATTTACCCTGTCCGAACGAGCAACCATGTAGCATCTGGAATAATTCAGCAGCACCAAATAATCCATCAGAAGCAGATTCCAGTTCTGTCGAAGTGGGCGTAAAGTTCCGCTCAGATTTAACTGGCTACATAACTGGCATTCGCTTCTACAAGGGTAGCAGCAACACGGGGACTCACGTCGGAACTCTGTGGAGCAGCACCGGACAGCAGCTGGCGAGAGCAACATTCAGCAACGAGACATCTTCAGGTTGGCAGCAAGTCAACTTTTCTTCTCCAGTTGCGATCGCAGCTAACACCGTCTACGTAGCGTCTTACCACACTAACGTTGGTAGATATGCATCAGATCCAAATTTCTTTGCTAATTCTGGAGTAGACAATCCACCACTGCGTGCTTTACGTAACGGGGTGAGTGGAGCCAACGGCGTATACATCTATAGTTCCAATCCTACGTTCCCCACTGACTCCTACCGATCTTCTAACTATTGGGTAGATGTAGTATTTACCACTAGTATTGCTCCCGATACGACTCCACCAACAGTGACTGCAAGCACTCCTGTTAACGGTACAACGGGTGTCACCACCAGTACAATCATCACCGCCACCTTTAGCGAATCAATAGATGCAACCACAATCAACACCAATACCTTTGAGTTACGCAATGCCAACAACACACTGATACCTGCCAGCGTCACCTATGATACTGGAAACCGTACTGCCACCCTTACACCAAGCAGTCCGCTCGCCACTGCCACGACTTATACTGCTACACTTAAAGGCGGTAGCACCGATCCCAGGGTAAAAGACCAATCCGGTAATGCCTTGGCACAAAACTACACTTGGTCGTTTACCACAAGCAGCAGTTCATCAGTAAGTATCTGGAGTAACACAGCAACTCCCAGTACAGTGACCACAAATGACCCAAGTGCAGTAGAACTGGGTGTAAAATTCCGCTCAAGCCAGAACGGTTATATTCAGGGTCTTCGTTTTTACAAAGGACTGCAAAATACAGGAACTCACGTTGGCACCCTGTGGAGCAGCAGTGGACAACAGTTAGCGACGGCAACTTTTATTAACGAAACTGCCTCAGGTTGGCAGGAAGTTAACTTTGCAACCCCTGTAGAGATTACTGCCAATACTGTTTATGTGGCTTCTTACCACACTAATGTCGGTTTTTACTCCAAGAATGAAAATTACTTTACCAATTCTGGTGTAAATAATCCACCGTTGTATGCATTCCGTAACGGAGAAAGTGGATCTAATGGTATTTACAGTTATAGTGCCAACCCTGTATTCCCCACCTCTACCTATCAATCTTCTAACTACTGGGTTGATGTCATATTTAGTACAACACCGTAACTAAAAATAACTATAGCAATCCTAATTTGCTTTTTGAAAAATAAGTATTCTCTTCGTGCTCTTTGCGTCTATGCCTCCTTCGTCGGCACGCTTCGCGAACGTGGTTAAAAAATGTTTTTGAACCGCAAAGACGCAAAGAGCACAAAGGCAAGATGTCGAAGATTGGACAGTTTCTACCTTGTTTTTCGGAGATTTAGGATTTCTATAGTTAGATACACGTAAACAAAAATCATAAATATAACTACATTAACAAGAACTCAATGAAGAAGCTACTCAAAAATATATTGCTGATGATGCTCGCAATTCTAGTTGTCTTACAACTGAATGTGAGCGATCCTTTGCTCGTGCAAAAAGCACTTGCTGTAGATCCCTGTTCTTCTCCTGTTAACTCAATTGTTGCGGAGAACTGTCTGGCGGGTAATCCTAAGTCCGAGTGGGATATTAGCGGTATTGGTGACTCAAGTATTCAAGGCTTTGCCACAGATATTAGTGTTAATAAAGGAGAAACTGTTTCCTTCAAAATCAAAACCGTTGCTCTGAACTACCGTCTTGATATATACCGCATGGGATACTATGGTGGGCAAGGTGCTCGCAAAGTAGCAACTGTTCAAGTACAAAACCCAACTACAAGCCAACCAAGCTGCATCACTAATAGTACCACTGGACTGATTGATTGTGGAAATTGGTCGGTGTCAGCTTCATGGAATGTCCCTGCAAATGCTACGTCGGGAATCTATTTTGCTAAAGCGGTGCGTAATGACACTGGCGGAGCAAGTCACATTGTTTTTATTGTGCGAGATGACTCTGGTACGTCTGATTTACTGTTTCAGACCTCTGATACAACTTGGCAGGCTTATAACAATTATGGTGGTAACAGTCTCTATCAAGGGAACCCTGCTGGACGAGCTTACAAGGTGAGTTACAACCGTCCTTTTAATACGCGTATAGTTGATAACGGTCAAGACTGGGTATTTAGTGCTGAATACCCAATGGTGCGTTGGTTAGAGGCTAATGGCTACAATGTCAGCTATTTTACTGGTGTGGATAGCGATCGCCGTGGTGACCTGATTCGCAATCATAAAGTTTTTCTATCAGTTGGTCACGATGAATATTGGTCTGACCAACAACGAACTAAAGTGGAAGCTGCTCGAAATATAGGTGTTCATTTAGCATTTTTCAGTGGTAATGAAGTCTTTTGGAAAACTCGTTGGGAAAACAGCATTGATGGAGCGAACACACCTTACCACACATTAGTTTGCTATAAAGAGACCAAAGCTAATGCTGCGATCGATCCACAACCAACGACTTGGACTGGAACTTGGCGTGACCCACGTTTTAGCCCACCTAAAGATGGTGGTCGTCCGGAAAACGCCTTAACAGGTACGCTTTTTACAGTCAACGATGGAGCGACTACAGCTATTCAGGTACCAGCCGAAGATGGCAAAATGCGCTTCTGGCGGAATACGAGTGTTGCAACTCTTGCGCCAGGAACGACTGCCACACTAGCTAACAGCACACTTGGTTATGAGTGGGATGAAGATATAGACAATGGCTTTCGACCCCCAGGCTTGATTCGGATGTCAACAACGATTGTTAACAATGCTCCCGTCCTCCAAGACTATGGGTCTACTTTTGCATCTGGTACAGCTATACACCATTTAACACTGTATAAACACACTAGCGGTGCCTTAGTGTTTGGTTCTGGAACAGTACAATGGTCTTGGGGTTTGGATGTCAATCACGATCGCGTACCATCAGGTGCAACGCCAGATGTGCGTATGCAGCAAGCAACTGTTAACCTTTTTGCTGATATGGGTGTACAACCTGGGTCTCTCCAGACTAGTTTACAACTAGCAACGACCTCCTTTGACTACACTGCTCCTACCTCAACAATTACTGCACCAACTGCTAGCACAACGGTGCAACTGAATAATCCTGTAGTCATTACGGGTACGGCGAGCGACACAGATGGAGTTGTGAGTGGTGTTGAAGTATCAGTTGATGGCGGAACAACATGGCATATGGCTAATGGTCGTGCGACTTGGAGCTACACTTGGACACCCACAACGATTGGTACAGCAATTATTAAAAGTCGTGCTATTGACGATAGCGGCAATATCCAAACACCTGCAACAGAAGTAGCGATCGCAGTTGGCGAACGGACTTGTCCGTGCAGTATCTGGAATGACTCAGTGACTCCCGGTTTGGTCACAACCAATGACTCAACGGCTACAGAGCTAGGTGTGAAATTCCGTACCAATCAGAATGGCTACATCACTGGTATTCGTTTCTACAAAGGACCCCAAAACACAGGAACTCACATTGGTACGTTATGGAGTAGTAGTGGTCAACAGTTAGCAAGAGTAACATTCAGCAACGAGACTGCCACAGGATGGCAACAAGCCAACTTTGCAACTCCAATTCAAATCACTGCCAATACCGTTTACGTAGCTTCCTATCATACTAATGTTGGTAAATACTCTAAGAACGAAAATTTCTTTACCAACTCGGGTGTGAATAGCTCACCCTTATATGCCCTTCGTAATGGCGAGAGTGGTTCTAACGGCGTATATATCTACCGCTCTAACCCTACCTTCCCTACCAACACTTACAAATCCAGTAACTATTGGGTAGATGTTGTCTTTAGTACTAATGTTGCTCCTGACACGACTCCACCAACGGTGACTGCAAGCACTCCTGTTAACAACACAACTGGTATAAGCATCAGTACAACCATCACTGCTACCTTTAGCGAACCAATAGATACAACCACAATTAACAGCAATACGTTTGAGTTACGCAATGCCAACAACACGCTTGTACCTGCTACCATCAGCTATGATGCGTCGAACCTCACTGCTACACTCACGCCAAGCAGTTCCCTCGCAACTTCCACAACCTATACTGCTACACTCAAGGGCGGTAGCACTGACCCAAGAGTCAAAGATTTGGCAGGTAATGCTCTAGCACAAAACTACACTTGGTCGTTTACCACTAGCAACACATCATCAGTAACCGTCAGCATTTGGAATAACACAGCCACTCCCAGCCTCATCACAGAAAACGATCCAAGTGCAGTGGAACTAGGCGTGAAGTTCCGTTCGAGTCAGAACGGTTTCATCAAGGGCATTCGTTTTTACAAAGGACAGCAAAATACAGGAACTCACGTTGGTAGCCTGTGGAACAGCAATGGTCAGCAGTTAGCAACAGCAACCTTCACGAACGAAACGGCTTCAGGTTGGCAGCAAGTTAACTTTGCGACTCCCGTTGCGATCGCAGCTAATACTGTTTACGTGGCATCCTACCACACCAATGTTGGTTTTTACTCACAAGATGTAGGATACTTTGCTAACTCTGGCACGACTACTCAACCATTGACAGCACTCCGTAACGGTGAGTCCGGTCCGAATGGGGTTTATACCTACAGCAGTAATCCTGCTTTCCCCACCTCGACTTATCAATCAGCTAACTACTGGGTTGATGTCATATTTAGTACAACAAACTAGTCGTTCGCTCTGTGTAACCGATTCATGAAAAGAGGAATATGCAGATACCCGCTCAAATTTATCATCTCATTGCCTTCCTTGTTGCTGCTGTTATCGTTCTCTGGACAACTCCTGATGTCAAAAACTTAGGTATTAAAAGCGGACGAGTAGATAAACCCAATGAACGTAAAGTCCATCAACGTCCAACAGTGCGTTTAGGAGGCGTTTCTATCTTCTTAGGTACAGTAGCCTCTCTGTTCATTATTTGGGTGTTAGGTGGATTTGGAAATTTATCAACTGAAAAAGAATGGCAAATTTTGGGAGTTACTTTGGGTGGTGTAGGCTTTTTTCTCATCGGCTTAGCAGACGATTTATTAAATCTCTCGCCCATTGCACGCTTATTAATACAAATAGTTGTAGCAACAGGTGCGTGGAAAGCAGGTGTAAGTATAGATTTTTTGAGCATTCCTACAGGTGGGCTAGTGCAACTGGGTTGGTTAAGTTTACCCATCACAATCCTATGGCTTGTAGGAATGGTCAATGCTATTAACTGGATTGACGGTTTAGACGGCTTAGCTTCTGGGGTAGTAGGAATAGCGGCTGTGGTGATGTTGGTTGTGACATTATTCATGAATCAACCTGAAGCAGCCCTGATAGCTGCATCTCTTGCTGGTGCAGCATTAGGTTTTCTTCGTTATAACTTTAACCCCGCACAAATCTTTATGGGAGATGGCGGAGCATATTTTATGGGATTTACTCTAGCAGCAGTGAGTGTAATTGGTCTAGTGAAAACGGCGGCTGTAACTGCAGTCCTATCACCTTTTCTCATTCTGGCAGTCCCAATTATAGATATGTCAGCAGTGATTTTGCTGCGAATTCTCCAAGGCAAATCACCTTTTATTGCAGATAAAAGCCATTTACACCACAGATTATTACGGGCTGGGTTGTCTCATAGAAAAACTGTTTTATTCATTTACTCCTTAACCTTGTGGGTTGGGAGTTTAGCATTGGTTATTGCGGGTATACCAAGTGGCATTGCTCTTGCTTGTGGTGCTACTTCTCTATTAATATACAACAGTTGGAAAGTTTGGAAGAACGCACGACAATCCTAGTAAAAAAGTTGCTCTTCACGAATCCAGCAAGCCTGACATATTTAATACTCTCTGCGAGTAAGTTTCCGCAATTTGGGCTGTCTGCGATCGACGAAGTTCATCTGATAAAATACCATCTAAATTTATTTGCCAGCGTGCAAGCTGAACTTGAATGTTAACCAGTTCTTCTGCTTGTTCTGGTTCAATCTCTGCTGCTACCCACTCTATAAACCACTCGGTTTCATTGATCGCTACTTCTAGACCTTTTTTGAACGCACTATTACAAAATGAACGCACACGCGCCAAGTTTGAAGCTATATGCCCTAAACGATGAGAAATATCTTCGCTAGTAATTAGGGTATTGTTGGCTGTGTCGCCAGTCAAATTAATAAAATTTTCTCAGATTCTGTTCATTCGACATACAAAATAAAAAGGGTAGACCAACTGCACAAATCCGGCAAAGATATTGATAATCTGCTAAACAGCCTCTACGTTCCCCTCATGGCTGATACATCACTAAATTCCAGATACAAAGACTTATTAGCAGCAATGGTCATTCCGAATACTTCCATCTGGCATGATAGTGTTGCAAAAAATGGTCTTTTTTAGACTAGCAGTAAGATAAGCACCAGTTAGGTTAGCACCAGTCAAATTAGCACCATCGAGAGTAACAGAATTCAAATAGGCATCGTTCAAGTTAGCATTAGTCAAGTTACTACCAATCAGATAGGTGCAATCCAAAACAGCATCCCTCAAATTACCCTTAGTAAGGTTGGCAGCATCCAGGATAGCAAACTCCAGATTGGCATTGCTCAGGTTAGCACCGCTCAGATTGACACAACTCATATCGGTTCTAATCAGATTAGCACCACTAGTCTCTTCTGCTATTCCCTCCTAAGCCACACCATACCCTGTATATGGACGTTTGTAGGGTGGATGCAATCCCAAGACAATATCTTCCTTTGATACTCCCATCTTTACTAATGCTTGGGCAATATCTGGCTCAGTCGTATTGCGCTGGATCCAAATCTTGCTATCTTTAATATCGACATGGATAAAACAGTTATAGACTCGCTTCAGTCCTTCCCAACCAATATCTAGTAATTGATAATGGTCATGTTCTTTATCAAACACCAGCTGACACTCAACATCTGGGTTACTATTTTCCATAGATGCTTGTTCGCTTAGTAAGTTACGGATGCATTGGCGGTAGTATTCTATTCTCTCCATTCAATGACCTCCTCTTTAATTGGATCGTAGACAACGAGCTTTAGTTGGTAACACTTGAGCGCTTCTTGAACAAACATTGGTAGAAGTCCGGCGTTGGTCATTTATTTTTCTCCTTGACTTGTCCTTGGCGTTCTGCGATCGCACGAATGACCAGTAACTTAACCATTTGGCTCATAGAGCGTTTCTCATCCTTGGCGATCGCTTCAATTTCTTCATAAAGCTTTAAATCGTCATCATCAGTGAAATATATATTTAAACGTTTTCCCTGGGGCATGGTAGCACTATACAGTGTTGTCATGACCTTATTTTCTGTTTTTTTTTCTTCCTTGTCATCTAGTGTTAATTAGTGTTATGGTAACACTATTGTGTCTAAACGACGACAACAGGCATAAAACGCATTGCGTCATCCACTCACAGACACTTTAAAATGCCAAAATAGAATTAATGCCGTGAATAATTCAATTTATGGATACTTTCCTTTTAGACCGTACTGTCGAAGAAAAATTGGTAACTCTCAGAGACGTGACTTGGGAGCAGTTTAAAGGAATTGAGGCACAACTCATAGATAATCGCAGTGTGCGCCTATCTTATTTATCTGGAATTTTAGAAATTATGTCCCCAGTTGGTCCCAGACATGAACGTGTAAAAAGCACTCTCGGTTTGCTGTTAGAAGCTTATATGAAAGTGTTAAATATCAGATTTTATAGAAGTGGCGGCTTTACCATAGAAAAAACTGGTTATGCTTCTGGAACACCTGACGAATCTTACTGCATCGGTACTGACAAAGAAACTCCTGATATCGTCATTGAGGTCATCATTACCAGTGGCACTATTGACAGAAGGCAATTATACAAACCCAAACAAGTTCCTGAAGTTTGGTTTTGGAAATCTGACACTATTAGAATATTCCATTTAAACGAACGAGGTGAATATGAGGAAGTCGAGCGTAGCAGTTTCTTCCTAGATTTAGACCCAAATATCTTGCTGCCATATATCGCTATGCCTGACCAATATGACGCTGTTCAAGAATTCGAGCAGTTTCTTAGGGAACAGCTTCCAAATTAAGTACAAATTCTTTTTTGTGTAGAAATATACAGTGTTTTTCTAGTAAATGAAGTGTTGTGATAGAGGCGCAAGGCATTACGCTCTTACAACATCTGTGCTAACTCGTGCAACGCATTTCTATACTTAGTACTTACTTTTTTGTATGCCTCCATAGCTTTTTCAAAATCAGGATTAGAAGCTGTCAGATAGATTCCATCTGCAGTTTCGGTTATGAATATACTGTCTCCTTCTTTAACTCTAAGCTTTTGCAAAATTTCTTTAGGTAAAGTTGTACCTAGATAATTTCCAATCTTACGTACTTTTAAGGTATACATACTCAATAAACAATTTTTTAATTGGGAATGAATGATAGTATTACTATTGCAATAACATACTTCTCGTTTAAAAAATCAGTTTTCGGAAAAATTTATCTGTTGACTAAGGTAGTAGGAATAGGGGAAATATTTGTAAACTGTTTACCAGTTATGAAACTTCTATCGTGTCAAATACTCAATTTTTGTACCAATTTAATGTGTCACTGCTAACGGAACAGCGATCGCCGGATTTTATTTAGCATAATTCCTCAAGCTAGCACTAACCAACAAGGCACCTTCAAGATTGGACTCGTACAGGGTCGCACCTTCAAGATTGACACCAGTGAAGTTGGTGGACTCAGCGTCAGTACCGTCAAACCGGGCGTTTCGCAAGTTAGCACCACTGAGGTTGGCAGCAACCAAAATTGCATCGGCTAATTCAGCACCTTCCAAGTTAGCATCTCTGAGGTCAGTACCAGTCAAGTTCGCATTATACAAAGTAGATTTACTGAAATTGACATTTCTGAGATCGGCTGCTTTGAGGATGGCACCATAGAAGCAAGCGTAATAATGACTCAAAGGATGTAAAGTACATTAATACTAATACCTCCTTTAAGTGAGAGAGTAAAGACTTGATCGTAAAGTTTACGATAATGGGGATTTCCGTAAGCAAAAAATCTCCAGATGCGATCGCTCATGTTGGTGGACTGTTGCCACCATTGCGATCGCGCAAGTATTCCCAAATCCGCCGAATCTCAGTTTGAAAAGTTTGGCGGTCAATTGCAGCAAGTTGCCTATCCTGGGCAGCTTCGGTTGATAAGCGCTCAATATTGAATCGCTTTTGCTCGCTTTCGCGCTCTAAAATTCGCAAAGCTACCTGATGGTCGCGAGCAATACTGGCGAGTTGGTTGACGGTACGTTCTAATCGCGCTGTCGCCTGACTAGTGGTACGAACTTCTCGTCTCATACCATTTTGAATTGTGCGGATGAGGTCTAACTCATCACCCAATTGCTCTAAGCGCTCGTCAATGTCGTTCAACCGTGCGTTGATATCCTCTGGTTGTGAATTGGTCATGCTGCTCCTTTGTCTTTCTGCTTGGGTGTGGATTGTTCCTCTTGCTTAATAAAGTCGTCTATCATTGCCGCGAGAGCATCACTCATAGTTGTTCCTTTTTTTGCACAAGCAGCCTTAAACAGGTTTCGCACCTCCTCAGATACAAAAGCTTTGACTGCTACTACTTTTTTTTCCATAGTCCTTATAGACAATAAAGCCTTATTGCCTAATTTTCCCTAAAGACCGTTTATTTATCCACACTTTAGCACAAAAGTCCTTATTGCTCTAAAGGACTTTTGTGCTATTATTCCCTTAAACGGACATAAACTAACATGAAATGCATACAAGCGAACTCAATAGGGTATTGAGCCGAGGTACGAGCAGTTTTCAGCAAGATGGGCTGAAAACTCTTATTCTGTCTTTGTTTGAAAAATTGCTACAGTACAGTCAAAAAAGTCCTTATTTACAACGCAAATCTAAGCCTTTTGAATATACGACATAAGGAGTGAGTACCTACCGAACCCAAAACCAGGTTAAGACAAAAAGTCTTTAAATTTCAATGTGTAAGCCATGTGTATACATCATACGGAACAGCGATCGCCAGATTTTAGTAGCATAACATCCACGAAAGAGCTAAAAAAGCGGGTAATGCTGGCAACTTTGAATCAGTGTTCATATTTATACATCTCATACGCCGAACTCACATATGCTCTAAAATGCCAAAATAGAATTAATGCCGTGAATAATTAAATTTATGGATACTTTCCTTTTAGACCGTACTGTAGAAGAAAAATTGGTAACTCTAAGAGACGTAACTTGGGAGCAATTTAAAGGAATTGAGGCACAACTCATCGATAACCGCAGTGTCCGGCTATCTTATTTATCTGGAATTTTAGAAATTATGTCCCCAGTTGGTCCGTTGCATGAGTACGTGAAAAGAACTCTCGGCTTACTGCTAGAAACGTATATAGGAATCATATTTGATTTCTGAAAAAAACTACGAGATAATACGTAGTGAGATCTCTGTCTAACAGCGAACAATGAGAAACCAGCATCTACAAGCTGCGATAGCGTAAGCGCTAAGGGCTAAAGCCCTATCGCAGAACTACAAGAATTTATAGATAAACGCCCAGATGCCCGTGAAGTGAGAAAAGCTTTGGCGGTGAAATTGGTTTATCAAGGCTACAAGTATGAGGAAATTCAAACAATTTTAGATGTGTCACTTGGTTCGATAACAAGCTGGAAACAAGCCTACGAGGAATATGGAATTTCGGGACTGGGACTAAACCACAAGGGAAGAAAAAGCTACTTAAGTGCTCAACAACGAGAGGAAGTCTTAAGTTGGTTGCAGACAAAAGAATGTTGGGAGCTTGGGGAACTTGAATATAAATTGGCTTTTGAATACGATGTGACTTATGAGTCAAAACGGAGCTATTATGACTTATTTGATGCCGCAGGAATTAGTTGGAAAAAAACGACTTCTTTGAATCCAAAAGAGTCGCGAGGATGCTGTTGCGGCAAAAAAAAGAGATTGAAACACTATTGGCAAGCCATCAGGAGGAAATCGAAGCAGGAAAGTTGAGAGTATTACTGCTCGATGAGTGTCATTTAATGTGGGGAGATTTAAGTGGATATGTCTGGGGAAAAACTGACACTGAAATAGCCGTGAGAGTTGTTAATGTCCGAGACAAACAGACATACTATGGGGCGGTTGACTATCTCCAAGGTAACTTACTACTCAAAGCATATAACGCAGGTAATTCAGAAAATACGATTGATTATCTACGTTATTTATTAGATCAGTCCCCCAACCAAAGATTACTTCTTTTTTGGGATGGTGCTTCTTACCATCGTTCACATCTAGTTCAAAACTTTTTAGGCGAGATAAACCAAGGTTTGTCTCAAGACCAGTGGAAAATTCACTGTGTGCGCTTCGCTCCTAATTGCCCATCGCAAAATCCAATTGAGGATATTTGGTTACAAGCCAAAACATGGGTACGGCGTTTCTGTGCTTTGATCCCTTCCTTCTCTCATCTAAAGTGGATGTTTGAGTGGTTTATGCAACACACTACCTTTGATTTTACCACTCTTCAAATGTACGGAGCTTTTTCAGAAATCAAATATTAGTCCTATAGAACCATTAGCAAATTAAGCAGCGATCGCACGAATGACCAGTAACTTAACCATTTAGCTCATAGAGCGTTATATCTAATTAAGAATCTTATGACATTGAACCTTTTGACGAATCTCCCGCTCGTAAAACTGTTTTGCTCTTTGAGCAACTTCCTCTACAGTCCAAAAAATAGCCTGCATAATTTCACCTGTTTTTACCCAGTATTTTCCATAGTCTCATTATAGATACGTGCTTTGCAAGTAAGGAATAGAATGCTAATTCTCCCTCTCTGTATGCAACGCCTTTTCTTAGTAAAACAGCAATATTCTCTCCTACGCCACACCATACCCTGTATACGGACGTTTGTAGGGCGGATGCAATCCCAAGACAATATCTTCCTTTGATACTCCCATCTTTACTAATGCTTGGGCAATATCTACCTCAGTCGTATTGCGCTGAATCCAAATCTTGCTATCTTTAATATCCACATGGATAAAACAGTTATACACTCGCTTCAGTCCTTCCCAACCAATATCTAGTAATTGATAATGGTCATGTTCTTTATCAAACATTAACTGACACTCAACATCTGGGTTACTATTTTCCATAGATGCTTGTTCGCTTAGCAAGTTACGGATGCATTGGCGGTAGTATTCTATTCTCTCCATTCAATGACCTCCTCTTTAATTGGATCGTAGACAACGAGCTTTAGTTGGTAAAACTTGACCGCTTCTCGAACAAACAGTTCTTGAAAGAACGTATTAAAAGTATCAAAAGGTACTGCTAGATAAAGCGTCCTGTCTGGTTCTTTCATTTGCAAGGCAAGCCGATAGTTGAGAAATTGTCCCAAAGCTACGTGAAAGTCAGTAATTGCCGAAGTACTTAGAAAACTTTTGACTTCAACTGCGATTTTTCGCCCTGCTTTCTCAGCTCCTAATATCTTTTCTGCTGCTAAGTCAATCTCAAACTTCACACCTTCAATCTTGATTATGAGCGAATCGGCTGTAATTATCCACTCTTCCTTTACTAGTGCTCGTTTGACAGCATCATGAAATAAGTCTTTGGCTGACATCTCTCCTCAGAATACTTTTAACTTTATCTAACATCCAGCAACTGACTGAGAACGTCAACGCTGTAACAGAAATTATATGTGTAGAATCTAGCCTTACCAATCGCTATCAGACTACAGTCCCCGATGCCGTTCGCAAAATTCTTGGCTTAAGTAAGCGCGATAAAATTTGCTACACCATTCAATCCGATGGTGAAGTAGTAATTTCTCGCGCCGAGCAGACCCAGAGCGATCCTGTTCTTGGGCAGTTTCTGAATTTTCTTGCACGAGATATAGTAGGATTATCATAAGGTTCCAAATAGAAGCTCTACTGGTGGAGCAGGAGTTACGAGAGAAACTGAATAATAAGAAAGCGCAGGAAAGAACTGCGCCCACTACCGGATTTAAAGGCAGTAGCACCTTCCTCTGTTAATGCACGGACAAATACGCACACGGGTTATGGAACTGAGCGATCGCAAAATTACCCAAGAATCAAGTCTTGTTGGAAAAGCACCTTTGGACTTTTTTTGGAAGTAAAGTTGTTCTCTTGTCGGCATACAAGTGTACTATGTAAGAACCGCGAATAACTTTTTAGGATGAATGAATATTACACACAATTACACGAGCAAGCGTTATACGCTGCTAAGGTATTTGCTTTAGTGAAATACCTTGGGTATGACGTTTGGTACGTAGAATTTAAAGTTACTAGGTGCGATGTCTTCACTAATCCAAGAGCAAGAGTGTTTATAACATCACTCAAGCCAGGGTATTCTTGCGAGATTGTTGTTTGTAATCATTTGTTCAAACAGTACAATGCAATTGATGCATACACAATTGCTAAAGAGCTAAATAGAAGCTTGCCGGAAAGCGATCGGGTTCCATTTTCAGATGAGGAAGTTGACCCCTCTTGAAAATTTTCGGAGCCAGGGTGGTTTCATACGACGAAAGAATAATTTGAAAGCCTTGAAATTTCGTTTATTCTTCACAATCTATTAATCGACAAAGAACGGAAAAATAAGAGTTGAGGATTTTCTCTAACGGTATGAAACCACCCGGCGTTACCCCATCCAGAGGTCAAATATGTTACCGTATATGGAATAGCGATCGCTAAATTTTAGTAGCATAACATCCATGAAAGAGCTAAAAAAGCGGGTAATGCTGGCAACTTTAAATCAGTGTACATATTTATACATCTTATACGTCGGACTCACATATGCTCCAAAATGTCAAAATAGAATTAATGCCGTCAGCAATTCTAAATTCAAAATTTGACAGGAAGCACAAATAACTATGGCATGGTTCAAACTTTAGAAACGAAACGATGGAATAGTCGTTATCAGGAGATTTACCGCTATCGCTACGTTAACCAAATCCCGTTACGAGATACACAACCTGCTTTATTGGTTAACTGGTGTGAACTTACCTTCACCAAAGGCTCGGATGATTCGGTAATTTATCGCAACGCTTTTATGACTCGGCATCAGATTCAAGCGGATAACGTAGCTGAAGTTGTTGCCGCCGGACGTGCTCAATGGAAAGTAGAAAACGAGAATCACAACGTACTTAAAACTAAGGGCTACCACTTAGAACACAATTTTGGTCATGGTCAAAAACATCTGTCCAGTATCCTGGTAACACTCAACTTGTTGGCTTTTCTCTTTCATATGGTGTTGCAGTTGGTAGAACCGTCCTATCAACAAATCAGGCAGCGTCGGGGAACCAGAAAGACCTTCTTCAACGACATCCGTACTCTCACTACCTACTAGTCCACATCTTGGAAAACCGACAATACGTCCTGATTTTTTGAATTTAGAATTGCTGTCCTAAATCTTAGAAAGTCGGAGATTATCTCTAACATTATAGAAACCCGACTTCTGAGATATTTTTCAAAACGGTTGATATCGCACAGAGAAATACAAACCTTTTTCCTGCAACGAATTTCCCTCATCGTTAGCTGCAATTAAAGGAATACCATAATCAACCCGTACATCTAAACCGCGAATTGGTCGCCATTGTACCCCTAAACCAGTGCCAATAATAAAACCGGGGTCGGGATTATCTCCGCGATTGTTCCAACCCGCACCCATTTCAATAAACGGGTTTAACTGCAATTGTCGGGGATTTTTGGTGAGGGGAATTCGTAATTCTGCTGTCGCCAAAACTCCGTTATCTGATACGATCTGGTTCTGCCGATAACCCCTAACGGTATCCGCACCTCCCAAATTAAACCGTTCCAGTGAGAGCAAAGAATCGGGGGTTAACTGCGCGTTAAGACTAGTTAAAACAATCGTTCTGGGTGTAATTTGTTGCACCCATTGAAACTGTCCTAACCAAGCAAAAAATAGTCCATCGGTTCCCGAATCATTTACTGTTGCATTAAAAGCATCAATGCCAAAACTAAATTGCGATCGCGCAGCTAAAACTTTTTTCGCATCCCGCTTTACCCAATCTTGGGAAAAACGAATCACGCTAACTCTAGATTTACCATCTTCTGGTCCCTCGGAAAAGGAAAAGGGAATATCATCTAGGATAAATGTTTGACTGCGACGCACATCCAAACCTAAACCAAGAGCAAATTCCGTCGTCGGTTTCCTTACTAAAGGTTGACGAAAACTAAACGAAAGCGTCTCTGAGTCGCTACGGATACCCAACTCATCAAAGGTATCTTCAATAATTTGGCTGTTATTATTGCTATAGCGCACATTCAAAGTACCATTCCGGGCATTTATGGGTAAACTGTAGGCAAAGCTGTATATATCCAATCCATCAGTGAGTCCGTATTCCGCCGAGAAACTATCCCCAAATCCAGTTAAATTATCATGACGCAAAAACACGCTACCCTGCACCGACCCAATACTGGGAGATTGGTTATTATTCACCGCAATCCCAGCATGAAAAGCAGGTGCTTCCTTTAACTGTACCTGTAAAATATTCCGACCGGGAGCGCTACCTGCGGTTAACTCTGCATTCACCTGTTGCAATAACGGGTCTAATTGTAATAGTTGCAATGCTTCTTCCAAACGTCTGCGGTTTAAGGGTCGTTTGGTAGCCAATCGCAACCGACTGCGGACATAACTGGGTTCCAACCGATTTAAACCGTCGATTTTTATATCTTCTAATTCCCCCTCCACAACTTGAATGTGGATAACACTGGTTTCTAGGGGTTGGTCATTGAGTACAAAAGCACCAGAGGTTTCGTAACCATTGTTGATATACAGTTGAGTGATGCGCGATCGCAACTGTTGCGTTGCTGGGATTGAGAGCAGTTTGAGAGGATTTGCGTCTAGCTAGAGCGATATCTACTGTTTTTTGCATTGATGCAAGTGCAGATTTAGCTTGTTTAACAGCTAGTAGTTTTTTGTCAAATTCGTTAGCAGAAATTGCACTAGATTTGAGCAATATTTGATATCTGTTTGCTTCCAATTGAGCAAATCCTAAATCAGCTTGAGCTTTTTGTAAATCAGCTTTTTCTTTTTGCAGTTGTGCTTCTGCTGCTAATAATTCAGTTTGGGTAGTAATTTTCCTATCTTCATGTTCCCGTTGATTGCGTGCTAACTCAGCTTCTGCTGCTACAATCGCTCGATTAATGGATTGCTCCTCAGCTAATATTTGGGTATTTAAAGATTGAATTTGTGCGTTGATTTGGACAATTTGCAAATTGAGTTGTTGAATATTACCTTGTAATTGACTTTTTTTAATTTCTTGCTGGCTGTTATCTAATTGAGCAATAATTTGTCCTTTGATAACACTTTGATTTTCCTTAACTAAAATCGTTTTAATTGCGCCTTCAATCTCTGGTTGGACTACACGTAATTCTCCAGCAGGACGGACTGTAGCTGCGGCTTTTACCGTCACATTGTACTTAATTGTCCAAGCCATTAAGACTGCGATCGCAATAGTTCCTGTGAGGACAAATCCAGTGATTGATATCCAGCGACTTGTAGGTGGAATAAATTCTTCGCTAGTAACGGGACGCAAAAATGGGATTTCCTCTGGTTGGGGATAATTTGACTTACGATCGATGTCTGTATTCAATCTTTTGATGGGAGGGAAAGTAACCATGATAGCAATAATGATTTGATAAGTTTGAGGATGAAATCAAGAAATATTTGAAGAATATTCATCAAGATATTGCGATCTAACCATCAATGTATTAAAAAATCTAAATGTTGTCCTTCAATATTACGTAAATCAGCATGAGAACCTTGTAACTTTACAGCACCATCTTCCAAATAAACAATCCAATCAGCCCTGTTAATAATGCGCGGACGATGGCTAATTAAAATTGTCGTTTTGCCGCGACGATATGCTAATAATTTATCTAAGACTTGGGCTTCACTTACTGGATCGAGTCCTGCAGTTGACTCATCTAAAATCAAAATTGGTGGGTCATTGACAATACCTCTAGCGATTGCTAATCTTTGTCGCTGTCCACCAGAGATATTAGCACCAAATTCTCCTAATACAGTTTGGTATTTATCGGGAAGTTTGCGAATAAATTCATCAGCTTCAGCAATTTTACAAGCTTTAACTATCTGCTCAAAAGATAATTGTGAATTCCCTAAGCGAAAATTTTCTACAATTGAACGACTCCAAAAATGTGCTTCTTGAGGAACTAATACTACCTGTTGACGCAAGCAATCTAAAGATAAATCCTGTAAGTTATATAAGCCCAGACTAATATTACCCGATTTAGAATTATACAATCCCGAAAGTAACTTCACTAAAGTGCTTTTTCCACAACCAGATTTACCAATTAAAGCAATTACTTCTCCCCCAGGAATAGTGACAGAAAAATTTTCTAATAACTCCATTCGTCCCGGATAATGGAAGTTCACATGACTGCATTCAATTTCCGCATTATCGGAAATATTTACATAAGCTTTGTTGCGATCGCCATAATTTTCTGGAGTTGCGTCAATTACCTCCGTTAACCTTTGAGTCGCTGTTTTCACGCGGGTAAATTCATCCACAAACTTGACAACCGTGCTAATTAAACCGAGAAAATTATCATTCATTGCTTTAAAAGCTAACAGTTGACCAATACTTAAATTTTCGGCTGGATTGGTAACTAACATTCCCCCAAACCACAGCAATGCAATTCCACCCAAACTAGAAACGCAACTGGAAAAACTATTATTGATAATGCCAATTTGAATCGTACTTAAGGTCAACTTCGCCAAACGACTAAATCGACCTTGAAATTCCTCCCAAAACTGCGGTGCTGCTGTAGTAGTTTTGAGAGTAATTGCCCCCTTAAAGGTTTCTACTAATACACCTTGGTTTTCAGCTTCTGTAACTAAAACATTACGTGTCTTTTGCTGTAGAGAAGGTAAAAAGACAACCGTAGAAAGGGTCATAATCACAGCACAAAACATCGCTGCTGTTGTCAATTTCCAACTATAAAAGGTCATAAAAGCCAGAGAAATAACAGCAATAAAAAACTGACTGGGTAAACTAATTACAACCTGGGAAACCAACTGATTAATCTCTTGGACATCTTGGAGACGACTGGTAATTTCCCCACTGCGCCGCGCTTCATAATAAGATAAAGGCAAACGTAAAATCTGCCGTCCAAATTCTAATACTAACCCCAACTCCAAACGCTGGGCAAAATTGGCAATTAAATTCGATTGTACTAACCCCAATACACTACCAACCAAGGTCATTACCGCAACTCCCATTGCAACCGTAGTTAGTAACTTAGTATCACCCCGCACCAATACATCATCTGTAAGAATCTGCATCAAAAACGGAGAAGCAAGGGAAAGCAAACCCAAAACACTATTTAAAATTAATGCTTGAGATAGGACATTGCGGTAATTCCAAGTGCGCTTTAAAAACTTACCAAATCCCCCCACCTTATCATCAGATTGTTCAAAAAATCGCACGGGGTCTGGTTCTAACAGTAAAGTCACCCAATCCGACCAAGCTTCCGCTAAATCCCGCATAGAAAGATAGCGAATACCCACACCAGGATCGGCTACAACACATTTATTACCTTTTTTTCCATACAAAACAACCCAGTGATGACCCTTCCAGTGGATAATTGCAGGTAAAGGTGCTTCGTGGATGCAATTGATAATTTCTGGAGACGCTTTTGCAGTACGTGCATTAAAACCAAGATTTTCCGCACCCTGCTTTAAACCTAGTAAAGTAGTTCCAGTTTGTCCAGTTCCAATCAGTTCGCGGATGCGGTTGATAGTGAAATTACGTCCATAATATTTAGCAATAGAAGCCAGACAAGCTGCACCACAATCTTCTTCACTATGTTGTAAAACGCTAGCGTATTTCATGGGAGGAGATGTTGGTATGGGGGAGATTTTTTGAGGGAAGGCATCTTTGATAATGAAAGATGCCTTAAATACTAAGAGAAATCTATATGTTATTTCTCTTGTTTTGTGGAAATTGAAGTTAGAAATTCACTTTGCGATCCAGATTTTATCTAGCTTCAAAAATGCTTTTAGCGCCAGCGTAAAACTAAAACCATTTTGATGCGATATCTACCCAGTCTAGGGTCCCAGACGACGCGGGGTTCGTAAGTAGGATAACTTCCGTAACCACCATTAAAAACTGTAGATTCTTCAGCAGAAATGTCTGAGAACAGAGAGTTTTTTTCAATTAATTTCATGATTTTTTCCTTGAATACAATACAGTGACATCAGTAACAACTCATAATTTTTATTGGTTTCAAATCATTTGTTGCTCCCGTAATGTAACTAAATAGTAGGGAAAACAACTATGACATTCAACCACCATTTCTGCCAATTAACTTGCAGCTAGGGGACAACAGGATGGCATAAATCTGTAATCTTCAAAACTCAGGTAAAATTGATGTGTTTAACTACACTTCCGACTCAGTATAAACTTCCCATTCGGTAATTTATATACCCCCGTCGGTTCCACAACCGGATCGCCAATTTTCCACCTTGGATGGCTGTTTGCAGTAGGCAAAGAGCGATCTGTCAAGCTTTCTTCAATAAATGTAATATCTGGAACTCCTGTTATGGCTCCACTAACTGCACCAGAAGCGTTGACATCAACGCGATTGTTACGATCAAGCGCAGCCAGAGCATTTGCATCTGTAGTTGGAGGGGTGGGACGGTAGAGGGGTGTACTGAAAAAGCCTGCGGTGTTAAAGGTAATATCGCCACCTTTGCCGTCGCGAGCGAAGGAGAGGATATCACTGTCATCAAAGGCGATAATAGAGTTAGCTGTGAGGGTGATATTTCCACCTCCACCTTCACCACTGGAGACGTTGGTGCGGATATCACTGTCTCCGAACAAACGAATGTTTCCCGCTTTAATTTGAATATTACCTCCAGAAGATTGGGTAGAAGCAGTAGAAATATCGCCTGTTTTCATATTTAAGAGATTATCAACGTTGATGGTGATATTCCCTGCATCGCCATTTCCTAAAGCTGTAGCACTGATTTGACCTCCATCACTGATGTTTAGAGAAGGAGTCATAACTTCGATATCTCCCCCTTTTCCTGCGACTTCGGTAAAAATGGGTCTACTCTGAGCCAAAATTCCACTTCGATAAAATCCATTGAAAAGTTGTCCGCTAATTTCAATAGAGTCAGTTGCAGTTACCTGCAAATTTCCACCCAAACCTACCCCTGATGTCGAAACTGTGACTTGTCCACCATCGCGAATCATTAATTTAGATGTAAAAATTTTTACATTGCCAGCGTTTCCTGTCCCATCACTACTGGTATCTAAACTACTGGAAGCTAATAAATTAGGGCGAATACCACTAACTTCCACAGATTCAGAGGCATTTACTTCTACAGTTCCACCGCTCCCTGTACTTCCAAGTACGGTAAAAGATGAAACCTTAGAACCATCGCGGACAATTAACCTACTAGTATTAATTTTAATATTACCTGCTGTACCAGAACCTAGAGTATTTGCCTCAATACCACTACTCGTTAAACCATCTAGTGTTGTTCCAGTTATTTCAACTAGATCGAAGGCGTTAATCTCCAAATTTCCGCCTGTTCCGCTACCACCAAGGGTAGAAGATGATACCTTGGAGCCATTTCTAATAGTTAACTTTTTGGTTTCGATTGCCAAACTTCCCGCATTACCATTTTCGATTGTATCTATAGATAACTTACTAGAATTATTTAATTCCACGGAATCAGTAGCTTTGAAAGTCTTGGCAGAAACCTGCATACATATTTATCCACCAAACACAAAAGTACAATGCTGTTTATTGTTCGTTCAATTCATTTATTTTATCGGTTTATGTTTTTCATAAAATTGCAGTTTTCTGCAAATCAAAAGGCAGAAATGGTGAATGCATCTTCAAAAAATTCTTCTTATTCTTATAAGTGTGAGGTAAACAAATACCTGTCGAGTAAGAAAAATAATCCAAATTCCAGGAGAAATAATATGTTACAGAAACTACTTGTTACTTCTCTATTAACTTTAGGAAGTACATTAACTGTTTCAGGACTCTCATTTTTAATTAATGCTCCCGCGCATTCAGAAAGCAACGGCTTGATGCAGGGTTCATTTCTATTAGCAAGGCAGGAGCTACGAAACACTTGTAAGAACGAAACTGAAACTTATTTCGATCCATTCTTAAAGCGGCAAGTCAGGCGAACAAAACTGGTGTGTAGACCTCGCCTTGTCTTTCCAAGAAACTCACGTTCTCGACCTACCTCGGTGCAACGCTCTGAAGTCCGACCTGGTGGATGTGCGAATATTTTACAGATGGCTCAAAATAATCCATCTCGACGGGTGAGGCAGGAGGCTGCGGCAATTTATCGTAAAAATTGTAGTTAGACCGATGTAGTATTCTGACAGGTAAATATTTTTTATTTCTGAAGAATTATCATGCAAAGTTCGTCAGTTCAGAGTTTAGCCATTTGTTCTTTGCTAGTTTTCATTTCCTTCGTAGGCTGCTCAGGGCAAGATCGACGTTCTGTGAATCAACCCATTAATAATACTCAAAGCAATTTGATTGAACTCTCTTCTCAACTTAGTTATTTTGTACTATTTTAGTTGCAGTTTTTCGTCTGTGACACTGAGGGTGCGGAAGGGAGGATCTAAATCAACTCAGTCAAGCTTGTGTGAATGGCAATATAAATGCTTGTAAAGAATATAATGTGAGAATGCGGCAACAAATGCGCTGGCAAGAACATCTTAACCAACAGTATACAAATTGGAGGAAAAATAGAAGATATTACTAGTTCATATAACTGCCAATTTAGACCTTGATAACCTCGATTTATCTCACAATCGGGTTTTTTCTTAACTACACTTCCGACTCAGTATCAACTTCCCATTCGGTAATTTATATACCCCCGTCGGTTCCACAACCGGATCGCCAATTTTCCAGCTTGGACGGTTATTTACAGTAGGTAAAGACTGAATCGAACCTGTAGAATGATGAGGAAGCGGTGCGTCGTCGGGACGGATGGGGATACCACTTTTACCAGTGATGAAAAAGGTGCTGTTTTGGTTCGCTGTGCGGTTAATGCAACTATTAGCGATGAGAGCGTTGGTATCTATTTGATTGTTGGGTAAATCTGTCAAGCTCTCTTCAATAAATGTAATATCTGGAACTCCCGTAATGGCTCCACTAACTGCACCGGAAGCGTTGACATCGACGCGGTTATTACCGTCAAGTGCATCTAAAGCATTTGCATCTGTAGTTGGAGGAGTAGGACGGTAGAGGGGTGTACTGAAAAAGCCTGCGGTGTTAAATTTGATGTCACCTCCCTTACCGTCACGAGCAAAGGAGAGGATATCGCTGTCATCGAGGGCGATAATAGAGTTAGCTGTGAGGGTGATGTTTCCACCTCCACCTTCGCCAATACTCACAAAAGTAGTAATATCGCTATCATCAAATAAGCGAATATTTCCAGCTTCGATCTGAATATTACCTCCGGAAGACTGGGTAGAAGCTGTAGAAATATTCCCTGTTTTCATGTTTAAGAGATTATCAACGTTAATACTGATATTTCCCGCATTTCCGGTTCCGCTAGTTTCAGCCAATATAGTTCCACCATCACGTACTATTAGTTGTCCTGTCGAGACCTGTAAATTGCCTGCTTTACCAGAACTTCTAGTTTCAGTAGTTAAACCACTAGGACTGTTATCTGTTTTTGCTGTTCCAATTATTTCAATGCTTTTAGAAGCATTAATATTTAAACTTCCTCCCTCACCACTACTGTTAGAAGTAGTATCTGCTGCTAACAAAGCTCCGTCTCTAACTATTAAGTAGTTTGTATTAAGCCTCAGATTCCCTGCATTTCCCTTACCTCTAGTAGTGGTACCAATAGCAGTTCCATCACCAATCAGGGAGGTAAGATCGCGAGTATTAATATTAATATCACCGGCTCTGTTATCACTGCTTGTATCAGCTTGATAAACAAGCTGCCAGTTTTTTCCTGACTAGAAGAATTTACCTCTATCAAACTGCGGCTCATATTTAATGAGCCAGCTTGAATACCAACATTATTACCTTTAGCTTCTGCATTCTTTAACTCAATAATACTAGTCCCTTGCAAGTTCAAATTTCCCCCAGCAAGTAACTGTCCCTGTAAATCTAAATTATCAGCAGCAACTGTAAAATCCTTACCTACAGCCAAATTCCCGCGATTGACAATATTCCCCGGTTGCGATCGCACTTGCTGAAAAAATAATGCTCCTGGTGCGATGGAAAGCAAACGACTTTGTTGCGGTTGAGTCGCACTAAAATTCCCCTGTTCCCCAAACTCAATTGCATCAGCAGTCGTTGCAACAAAGGAACCCTGAATATCTAAACTCGCATTTTCCCCAAATACGATTCCATTGGGATTAAGTAAAAACAAATTCGCACCACCCAATACCCCCAATTTCCCAAAAATATTAGAAGCATTACCACCAGTGACGCGGGATAGAATATTGTTTATTCCATCTGGGTTGGCAAAATATACACCCCTACCTTCACCAATATTAAACTCTTGAAAACTGTGAAACAAGTTAGCTCCGCGAATCGCACCACCATCAACACGCTGGTTGAGGGAATCAATTGAATTAATAATTGAATTTTCTCTACCCAAGCTACCATCAGGTTGCACTTGAGCGATCACTTCGTTAAGCTCCGCTAACGCACTCCCACAACCTAGCAATATAAGCCCTACAGGAGTTAGGATGTCTACTCCGCATTTCAGCACCAAATTTACCAAGCTGTTCTTCAGCACGGCGTTAAACTCTTATAAATTTTTAGTATTTTTGCTTACAAATAAAATACCATACGCAAAATTACTTAGTGAATCTTTTACAAAAAAATTTATATTTATTGCCAAAATCCACAAAAACCGATATATGGATTGGTAAGGACTCATTTTCTTGTCACAAAAGCTTTATCTAAGCTTCATAAAACCATGCAGCTAAATATACGTCCCCTGTCAAAAATCCGGCGCTTTTTGGGAATAATTTTTCTGTGCAGTCTCACCTTTTGTCTGTGGTTGGGAAATGTAAATTTTACAAATAAAACTACAGTAACTGGACAGAAAGTTAACGCTCAAGCGACTAATCAACTAGTGGAGCAAGGTGTAGAACGCTACCAAGCAGGAGATTTAACAGGTGCGATCGCATTGTGGGAAAAAGCTTTAAAGGAGAAGATTAAAAATCCATCCGATGAGGTAGTAGTCAGGGAAAATTTAGCGAGAACCTATTACCAGACGGGGAAAATGCAGGAATCGCTGAACAATTGGGAACGAGCGATCGCGCATTACCTTCAAGTTGGTAATATGAAAATGTGGGGGCGATTAAAAGCGGAGCAGGCCCAGGTTTACAATCATATTGGGCAGTCAGAGAAGGCTTTAAACTTGGTGTGCAATCCCGATATTAAAGCGAAAAATTGTGCAGGTGATAGTGCTTTACAAATTGCTCGTAGCAGCAAAGATGTAGAAGGAGAAATTACAGCTTTAGGGATTTTAGGGGATACCTATCGACTGCGAGGAAATTACGACGAAGCGGTGAAGGTACTCAAGCAAAGTTTGAGTTTAGCTGAGAAACAAAGGAAATCTAATTATTTTGCTTCCATCAATCACAGTTTAGGGAATGCTCACAATAGCTTGGCTTTATTAAATTATAGCCGTGCCGATCTAGCTAGTGAAGGAGCTGATACGGAGCAAGCGGAGACAAGGTTTCGTCAGCGAGCAAAAGCGGAAGATGATGCTGCAATTATCTCTTTACAAAAAAGCCGAGAGCTAGCAAAAAATCAGGAAGATTTTCAACGGGAAGTACAAATTTTACAAACACTAATTCCAATTTATTATCGCAGTGGTAATATAAATCAAGCCAGAGATAATTTAAAACAAGCGATGAGTTTGCTGGAGAAATTACCAGAAAATCAAACTAGGGTTTATGCAGCGATAAATTTGGCGCGGTTTATCCAAAGTGAAACAAAAGAAGGAAAGTTGGGTGGTAAATATGAATGTGTAAATTCAAAAAATTCTCCCCAAGCTGAAACTTTACTCAAACAAGCAGTGAAGATTGCTCAAAAAAATGGAGATTTTCGTGCGGAGTCTTTTGCACAAGGTCAATTGGGACATATTTATGAATGTCGGGTAAAATATTCACAAGCGCTAGAATTTACCAGAAAAGCGCGGTTAACAGCAGAACAAGATTTAAATGCTGCAGATAGTTTATATTTGTGGGAGTGGCAAACTGGACGTATTTTTAAAAGACAAGGAAATCTGGAATTAGCGATCGCTGCTTACGAACAATCCTTAAATACTCTAGATACTATTCGTCAAGATATTCTCACTGCAAATCGAGATGTTCAATTTGATTTTCGGGATACTATTGAGCCAATTTACCGCGATTTGGTGGAGATGAGGCTAAGTTTGGAAACTCCATTACCAATATCAAGGAAATCATCGTTAGAAAATAAGAATAATCAGAAAAACAATAACTTTAGTTCAGCTTTAAATACAATTGACGGTCTGAGACTAGCAGAATTACAAAATTATTTTGGTAATGACTGTAATATCAATGATTTTATCCAGAAGCAAGCAAAAATACCGGAAATACAGGATGACAAAACTGCTGTTATCAGTACAGTAATTTTTGAGAATAAGACAGCAATAATTTTAAGCTTACCGGGTCAAAACAACAAATATCAATGGTACAAGATATCCAAGGAAAATTTAAACGAAGAAATTAATAATTTTCGTCGCAGTTTACAGAGAGTTCGGGATAATTATGACCTAAAAATCAGCCAAGATATTTACAATTGGATGATTGCACCTTTCCATAATGAACTCAATCCTGCAAAAATCAACAAGCTGGTATTTATCCATGATGGTATCTTACGTAGCGTTCCCATGTCTGCACTCCACGATGGTCAACAGTTTTTAATAGAAAAATACGCGATCGCAACTACCCCCAGTTTAAAGTTAACTGACTCAAAACCTTTAAATCGGGGAAATTTGCGCGTACTAGCTTTAGGTTTGAGCGAACAACCGAAGCTGAATGAGTTCTCATTTGCAGAACTTGACGGTGTGAAGCGGGAAATAGACGGAGTGATCGAAAAAATTCCTGGTACAAAGTTGGTGGATAGAGAATTGACACGAGAGAATTTGCAGCAACAACTCGGTCAACAGGTGTTTTCTATTCTGCATGTTGCGACTCATGGTAAGTTTGGTACAGAACCAAAAAATACATTTATAGTTATGGGGGATAAAGATGAGAAAGGAAACAATCAAATCCTCCAGTTTAATGAATTAGACCAACTCATTCGTCAAATTTCTCGCAACCGAGAACCATTAGAAATTCTGACATTAACTGCTTGCGAAACCGCTATTGGTAATAATCGTTCTGCATTAGGATTAGCTGGGATTGCAATCCAAGCAGGAGCAAAATCCGCTATAGCTTCATTATGGGCTTTAAACGATGAAGTTGCAGTTATATTCGCAAATGATTTTTACGAAAAATTAAACTCCCACCCGACAATGGGTAGAGCAGAAGCTTTACAAGCTGTCCAAAAAACTTTTCTCCAAGCAGGTACACCAGCAAGCAGATACAATCATCCTGGATTTTGGTCTTCTTTGGTAGTAATAGGGAATTGGATGTAAACTACAAAAAATGAAGAATGCAAGTAGATATCTACCGCATTCTTCACTACTATCAAATTCTCAATATTTGATAAATTACTTTTCCCTTGCAACCACTTTCTCAAGCTGCGAAGCTTGTGCTTCTAAGTTATCTTTTAACCATTTTTCAGAAGCATCACCAGCAGATTCTGCTTCTAATTTACTTAACTTAGTCAGCATTTGTAACATAAAATCTTTTCCTTGGGGGTTTTCTAAAACCTCAGCAAAAGCGTCATACCATAATCCAGCATCTGCATAAATTTTCGCTCTTTTAAGAGGGTCATTTGCTTGACCAAGCTGACTTACTAAAGCAGGGGACTTGGGTACAATTTGAATGACAGCTTCAGCAAAAATATCCTTCATCGGATTATTGCGATCGCACAACAGTGATATTTGCCAAAGATAGGTTTTTCCTAACTCAAAAGTAAACCCTTCTGAATTAGGAGAGAACTTCATCATACGACCTGGTTGGCTGTCAAGCTGAAAACTTTTAATTTTTTTACCTCTTGCATCATTAACATACTCAAAAACACTCAATTCCATTTTACGTGGTTTGCTGTTTGGTAGAAACCAAGCAAATATAGGTTGCTGGGAAATAGTTTCTCCAATGTGACCAACGGGAGCAAGTACAGTTAAATTATATTCTGTACTTTGCAAACAGAGATCATTTCTGATTGCATTGGAAGTCGTAGTTCTTGGACGGGATGGCTTTTTGGGTGGATTATAAGCTAATGCTGTATTGACAATAAATAAGCTGGAAACACTAGCTATTAGCAGTTGATTCAGTAAATGTCTTGAAATCACTAAAAATTGTTTATTCATGGCTCTGTTGCTAATTGTCATAATTGTATTTTTTGTATGTATTTTAATTGGAAGGTTCTAAAATATTATACAGACAAAGCCCATAATTAATTTAAGGAATACAACCACTTCCACCAGTATTTAGACAACCTAAAAAGTTCCGCGTGCGATTAATAAGCCTATCTACCCTTGGTATAACTGCTTGTGCGTTACTATTTGCCATCATTCTATCTCGAATAAAAGCAGCTTCCTCTGGGTTTGCACTTAGAGACTTCATAATAATTCTGATAGATTGAGTGGTGATAGGAAGATGTTTTCCTGTCTTTTGGTAATAAGCATTAGCAATTTCTCCAATTTTTCTTGATAGCTGTTTTTGTCTGGGTGTGTAGGAGTTCCAACGTTCTATTTGTACTAGAGTAGCAGCAAAATTACTTTGACGGTAATAATCTGAAATTGTATCAGCATTAGTTTTTAAGGGTGCGAGAAATAATCCAAGTGAACTAGCTGTACAAATTAAAAATAATTTACGTAAATACATAATCAATGTTTCCCAATACTTAATTAGAACTAGTTTTTATTCTTGTAAACTATAAAAATTAACCTTTCCGCTAACTGTTTATATATTAAATCAATTATTTATATATTCCTTTCATGGTTTATGCCATTTTAATTGCATAAATCTGCATTACTAAATTATGCTTCTGTTATAATATATAAAAACAGTAGAAACGTTATATCAAAACTTTTCTACACATCATTATTTGTTGATTTCCAAGATTTACCAAACTACAAACGCCAAAAATTAAATTTCCTAGCAGTCCAAATAAGTTGATAAACTGCCCCCTTGGGAGAATTTGCAAAACGTTGAAATTTCCCCCTTAATTGCTTTGCTAAATTCTGTGCTTGCTTCGTTCCGAAACCTTGATGTTCCCGGTTCGATTCTTGAATCCCGCAACCATTATCGCTGACTCGAATCACATTAAAACCCTGCTCTTGCTTGCAGATAATATCTAATCGAGTCATACCCCGTGCATATTTACCCGCATTAGTTAATCCCTCTTCTAAAAACCGACACAATCCCCGTTTTTGCTCAATACTTAGATTGCGTTCGTCAAGTCGCTGAAAATTGACTATCTTAATCTTAAGAGTCTTAAATTCTGGGTGATTTCTTTCTAAAACATCAAAATAAACTTGGTGGAGAACTTCATGAATTGGTTGCTGTAAATTTAATTGTTGTTCTCCTCGCAAATAAAAAATCTCCCCGTTAGTAGAAGTTTCCCTCTGTAACAGTATATGTACCTGCCGCAGTTCTTGATTAAGCTGTCTCAAATCAGTAGATAATATCTGTTTATCTAACTTTTCATCCCCGTCGAGATTTCTCAAAATCATACTCAACTTTTGTAGAGGACCACCGTGAATTGTTTCAAACACTGAGTCAATAACTATTTGACGATCTTGAATCCTGGTGCGTAAAGCTTCGTCGTATTTGGAAAAAACTGCGATCGCCAAACCGTTACATAAAAAAACTAAAATAGAGGGAACAATCGGAAGCCACCACCCGAATATTAATAATTGATAAGAAATACCAACCAAAATCAAGCTAATGATACCAATAGTCAAAACGAGTTTTCTGGAAGAGTTAATGCTACGTCCTAGAAAAATTCCTGCAAACCCAACAAATACAATCCACAAATACTCTCCCCCATCTGACCAGGTTTTTAATAAAGTTCTTCTGTCCTCTACAGCACTAATTATTTGACTGACAACGTGTGCTTGAACTTCAACACCATAAATTAATGGGTCTTTGCTATAGTTTTTCAATTTTATCGCTTCAGAAACTACATAATCTTTGGCGCTAGGACTCATAATCCCTACTAAAACTATTTTATTTCGTATCTTCTCTGGTAAGACTTTTTTATTAACAACGTCTTTCAGAGAAACAATAGCAAAAGGTTGAGGATGAGCGCGAAAATTAATTAAGGTTTGACTACCACCAGCATCTGCTTTTATATATCCACCGGAATTGGAACGGAAGCGTGGTAATTCTGTCACACCAAATCTCATTCCATACTCATCACCGTCAATACTATCTAACTTAATACCTTGCTTTTCTAAATAAATTCGTGCTAATTGTAATGGTAAAGATAATCGCCATTCATCATTTGCATTAGATGCACCTAATAAAGCTCGTCTTTGCTTCCCGTCCTTGTCGGGTACAGCGTCAGCAAAACCTAATTGTTCTGACAGTAATGTTGGAGGAGGATTAACTTTTCTCTTACTAATGTCAGGAACAATTGTTTCAACCCCAATAAGATTTTTTGCTTGTTTAAAAGTATTAGCTAATTCTTTACTTCCGGGGGGTACAGCTAAATCTCGATATATATCTAAACCAATTGCAACAGGTTGAGAATTTTGTAACTCTTGTAATAATAATGCAAGTTTCCCATCTGGAATCGGATATTGACCGATGTTGCGGATATCATCCTCATTTATTCCTACTATTAAAATCCTCTCATCTGGATTTTCTTGGGGACGTATACGCATAAATGTATCAAACACATATAATTCAAGGAATTCAAATCCTCCAAACAAACGGGCTATTATGATAAAACCTATTGCTACAGTTTCAGCAATAATGTCAACAGGTTTTTGAAAACCGGAATTACTTATTCTCCAAAAATTTGTAAACATCTGTTTTTAGCATCTAAACTAATTTCAACAGGACTCCGAACAATATAATAAATGACTAATCAATCAACCCTTCTTCCCTAGCTCGACTTTCAGTTTGAATTCGCAAGTTTTTATTTACTTCAGGATACACAGAAAGCGCATCCTGAATTTTTGTCCAGTAATGTCTTACTGTTCGTTCAGCTATCCGCATTTGTTCAGAAATTGCTCTATCAGTGAATCCTTCTTTAAAGGCTAGTTGTAACATTTCTAGCCACTCTGGTTTCATTTCTAAGCCAGAACGCATCTCTTTTGGTGTATAATTTAATCCTCTAAGTGCCCAATCTACTTTTGTTAGCATCTCGTTCATTGGTAAACTTTTATCTGCAACGGTAAAACCACCTTCATGATTATTTATGATGGGTTTTAAGCGAATTAGAGAGCGAGGATAAGCACTTTGAACAACTATATTTATTGTCGGATACTGCTCCATTAATTTTTTGAGCAATTCAATACCTGCATCAATTCTAGCTGATTGTCCGCTATTTTCAGGCATCGATAAATCAACAACAACTAAATCTAGATTGTTTTGCGCGACTAATTTCAATGCTTCTTGAGCCGTCTTTGCTTGAATTATTTCAGTTCCAGGATAGTGCTGTCTGAGAGGATCAATAGTTGCATATAAAACTAATTCTTGGTCATCGACAATTAAAAAATTGTATTTACTTTCTTGAGAATTCATTTGATTCATTTTTCAGTCCTTCCATTAGAAAACTATGGTTTGAAAATTAAAACCTTGTTGCCTCTACCAATAAAAATACCATATCTGGCTAAATTCATTTTGCTGATACCCAGATTTTCCGCCAGTCAAAGTTTTAAAAATATGGGATAAATAATTTAATGTTTGTAAAGCAGAATAATCATGATGATTAAACTTGACTGTACTAGAGATTTTTAATCTAAGCTCACTGTACCTTTTTTCCTGTTTTAAACTTAACAAAATTGATGAGTAACTCGCATTATGATCGTTGATAATTTCAATAGCTTCATGCAAAAGCATTAATAATATACGATTTATTTCCTCAGATCCTTGATTCCATGTCTCTGGTAAGTCCAGTTGTATATTTAAGTTAAACAAGTGTGACTGCCGTGATTCTACAAAAGCACGGATTGCCAATGGTAAACCATCATCAAGGTGAGCAGGGTAAAAATATTCACTCAAGTCTATCAGCGAAGAATGTATTTTTTGGATGCGATCGAGATTTTTTTCGTCAAACTTACTTTCAGAGCAGCTTAACCGCGATAATTCAATATGTCGTCTGAGGACAAATAATTCTTGTAACATTTTATTGCGAATTAACTCAGCTTCTTGACACATTCTCAAATGTTGCCTCTGATACCACCAGCGCAGAGCCTGTTGTGCTAAGTGTCTGGAAATAATTAGCCGTAAAATAATAGGGATAGCAATTACAGTAGCAAATATAACTACATTGTCTAGTAAAGAAATCATTACTTACTTTTAATTAATCTTTAGGAGGGAGTAGCTAAACATAATGAAAACGAGTTATTTTGAATCTGCTAATGTTGGTGAAATACCCATTTTAAGACCTTGGCGATTAAATGAATTACAAGAAATTACCAATTAACTGGCACAAAAGTGCAACTTTTACCGCTTGATTTATGCTATTCAACAAGTGGATTGCATAAAATTGAGTATAGTCAGATCTGTAATTCCTGCGATTGTTTGGAAACTTGAATTCGTGGCAGTGGCTCAAGTAGCGTAGTGACAGGGGAGTATTGGCAATAGCAAGTTATGGTACATTCCCGCCAAATTGCACTCTTGACAAGACAATGCAAATGCATTACTTTAAAAGAAATCTTAAATAAATTAATTTTCTATGGCAGTAACAGAAATTATATGTGTAGAGTCTAGCCTTACTGATCGCTATCAGACTACAGTCCCCGATGCCGTTCGCAAAATTCTTGGCTTAAGTAAGCGCGATAAAATTTGCTACACCATTCAATCCGATGGTAAACCCAGATTTCTCACGAGTGAGAAAAAAACACTTGGATTAGCCTGTTTTAGGAAAATTTAATTAATACATCATCAAATTCCCTAAAGACTATAGGTGAGTCTAAGTAATAATGCGATTCACTTAAAATATAAAAAATACACTAAAATTGATTTCTACTGAGAGTCAAAACTTTTAATAATCAAAATTGACAGAGCAATTTCTAGGTTAAATCAAGTCAAATAACCCAAAACATCAGTTATAAAAAATTAGAATTAGCTATGTCTTATGAATTTAGTTAGGTCATGATTAGCCAGGGCAAGGCAGTTGGGATAAACGCTCATAAACTTTTGCAAAAATTTCGTGATAAGGGCAAGCATGACTAATCGCGATGACAACTCGTCGTTTACTAATAGTAATCACTGCCCCTAGCTTCAAGAGTTTTAATCGGATAGTTTCAACAGTTGCATTTTTGAATTCTGTCTTGGCTAAACATTGCTTTCGCAAAGCATTCATCAATAGAATATTTATATATCAAGCGATTGCAATAGTATCTGTATTAACATCCATAAATCTTGAACCAAACTAATAGAATTAACAAAATTACATTAGCTTAAGATTAAGCAAAGCTGTCTAAATATAGCTAACTTGCTATGCTTTAAAAATAGAAAAATGAGAACCAATGTTCGCTCTCCCTGGCGGACCGTGATTTGTTCGCCTTTTTCCCAAGTAAACTCTGCCATTTCCTTGGGTAATCCCCAAATTTCTCGACCACCAGCAACTGAGTCTGGATTGTCCACATATATATGGGAAACCCACCCACCAACTTTTCCTTGATAGCCCACAAACGCCGGAACTACAATTAACTCGCTATACTCCAATTCAGATCCTTGTCCATAATAGGATAGATATACACCACCAAGAGTTTTACCGGGTAACACAGTAATAATTTCTAACTCTTTCGGTATCAAGTGACGCACTCGCTCAATATTTACCAAATGTCCGGTCAGGAGAGCGTAGCCATTCAGTATCCAAGGTGCTTGTGGGTATGCCATTGTTTGCAAGGTATGAATAAATTACTTGGTGCTGCTAAATAAGTCTAAAATCAGTACCAAGTTTAGTTTAGAAGCTAGCTTGTGATGAAGCACCTTACTCTAGGTACAAATTTATTAATTAATGTCACTGGTCATTGGTCACTGGTCACTGTTTTGCAGTTTCAATACTTTCGCATTCCACTTGGCAATTTGCTCGTTTGCTTCTTTATATAGAGGACGCCCTTTTGTAATCAAACTAGCTTCATTAATTGCCATTTGTACAGATATCAAATCATCACGACTTGCAAGTTTTTTAGCTTGTTCAAGTGAGGAGCGGTCATCAACAATTTCTATATTTTGTCTGATAACAGCAATCAGTTTTTGTGCTTCATCATAGTGACGACCATAACTCACCATGCTAGCCTCACTAATGCCATCTATCATTTCTTCAACTTTTTGAGACTTGGCTAAGTTCCTAGCTCTTGTTAAATAAGCAACATCTTGTGTTTCTTGCTCTTGCTCCCAATTCTCGATTTTCTCCGGTTCTTGTTTGGCTATTGATTGACGATATTTTTCTTCTTCTGCCGCTCGCTCTTCCTGTTTCTCTCTAATATCTTGAATTTGAGCCACTAATTCTTGATACTTGGTTGTCTCCCAATAATCATTCCCGATTTTTAGAAGTTTTCGAGCTTCAGTTAATGCTATATACGAGTTATCTCGATCATCTTTCTCTAGTTTGGCTACAGCTTTTTCATAAATTACTGAAGCTTTTGACCATACAGATCTCCATAGTTTAATTCTGTTATCTGCTAATTTATAAGTAGGAACACTGTCCGGAATCTTTTTAACAATATCAACTGCTCTATCTATATCTCCCTGCTGAAAGGCATTTTCACCCAATCGCAGTATTGCCTGCGACCATTGTTCTGTCAACTGTTCAGCCATTTGATACTGGGGATGCGTCGCAGGTAGGCTACTCACTAATTCTATGGCTTGATACAACTTATCTACATCTTGTTCATCTGCGATCGCTTTGCCACAGTAGAAAACTGTAGAAGCAGAAGTCCTACTTGCTTCTGATAAACAATCCGGAAGTTCTGGCAACTGTAAGAGTTGAACAACTCCCCATCCTCCCGCACCAACTGGAAACGATAATGTTATAGCAATCCAAACCCACCATTTGATAACTGGAAACCACTGCTGTATATTCATTTGTAGGTTCATCTTAGAGTACAAACTCTTAGCTGTTAATATTCAGTGTTCCCATTTTTGAATAAATTTTGCTATGAAAACCGTATAAAGTAATATCAATTTTCTTAAATAATCGCTGCATAGAATTTTTACAAAATTTCAATATTAAAAACTGTCATAAAAATACCCATCCAAGAGTATCTTGAATGGGCATTTTTAAATTGTATTGAGGGTAATACGTAGGTTGGGTTAAGCGGCTGCGAAACCCAACACAACAGATTGCCGATTATGTTGGGTTTCGTTCCTCAACCCAACCTACTTAGACTCGGTGAAATCGGCATCAATGACATCATCACCAGAGCCACCACTTGAGGAAGCGCCGCCATCAGAGGTGCTAGAAGAAGAACTACTACTTGCAGAAGTATCACCACCCCCTTGTTGGTAGATGTTGCTACCAACAGCAAAGAGTGCTTGTTGCAATTCGGGCATAACCTTCTTGATTTGCTCGTCATCTTCCTTAGCCACTGCATCGCGCAGGTCTTTGACCAAACCTGCTACTTTGGTCTTATCAGCATCCGGAACTTTGTCGCCTAATTCTTCTAACTGCTTCTCAGCTTGGTATGCCAAGGAATCAGCTTGGTTCTTGCGGTCAATTTTCTCGCGACGTTCTTTATCGGTAGAAGCGTTTCTCTCAGCTTCATTGACCATGCGGTCAACTTCGGACTTATCTAAGGTAGAAGCACCAGTGATGCTAATAGATTGCTCCTTACCAGTACCTTTGTCCTTTGCAGTCACGTTGAGAATACCGTTGGCGTCAATATCAAAGATAACTTCAATTTGGGGTACACCACGTGGTGCTGGGGGAATACCATCAAGACGGAAGGTTCCCAAGCTCTTGTTATCATTTGACATTTCCCGTTCACCCTGGAGAACGTGGATTTCCACGTTGGTTTGACCATCCACGGCAGTAGAGAAAACTTCCGACTTCTTGGTAGGAATGGTAGTGTTGCGAGGGATAATCTTGGTCATGACACCGCCCAAGGTTTCAACACCTAGAGACAGTGGTGTTACGTCTAACAGTAAGATACCAGTAACATCACCACCAAGCACACCTGCTTGAATTGCTGCACCAACAGCTACGACTTCATCAGGGTTTACGCTTTGGTTGGGGTCTTTACCCAACACAGTTTTAACAAGCTGTTGTACTGCGGGAATACGGGTAGAACCACCAACTAATACAACTTCGTTAATGTCGTTTTTGCTTAACTTAGCGTCACGCACTGCGTTTTCTACAGGAACGCGACAGCGCTCAATTAAGTCAGCACAGAGTTTTTCAAACTGAGTACGAGTCAGCGTCATATCCAGGTGTTTTGGTCCATCCTGGGTAGCAGTGATGAAAGGCAGGTTAATTTCTGCTTGGGTAACGCTAGAAAGTTCGATCTTTGCTTTTTCTGCAGCTTCAGTCAAACGTTGCAAAGCTTGTTTGTCCTTACGCAAATCGATCCCTTCTTGCCTTCTGAACTCTTCTGCCAAGTAGTCAACAATTTTCTTGTCGAAGTCGTCACCACCAAGGTGAGTGTCTCCAGAAGTTGCTAACACTTCAAATACGCCGTCGCCCACTTCGAGAATGGATACGTCGAAGGTACCACCACCAAGGTCGAATACCAGAATGGTTTCTTGGGTTTTCTTATCAAAACCGTAAGCCAAAGAAGCGGCTGTCGGCTCGTTGATAATCCGCAGTACTTCAATGCCGGCGATCTTACCAGCATCTTTGGTTGCTTGACGTTGAGAGTCGTTAAAGTATGCAGGAACGGTAATAACTGCTTGAGTTACAGTCTCACCAATATATTTGCTAGCGTCTTCTACCAGTTTGCGGAGAACTTGCGCTGAAATTTCTTCAGGAGCAAACTGTTTGCCTACTACAGGACAGTCTAATTTTACATTGCTGTTACTGTCGCGTAGCACTTTGTAAGACACTTCAGTGGCTTCATGGGTAATTTCGTCAAATTTACGACCAATGAAGCGCTTCACTGAATAAAATGTGTTTTCTGGGTTCATCACCGATTGGCGCTTTGCAATTTGCCCAACCAAGCGATCGCCATTTTTCGCAAACGCTACGACTGAAGGTGTTGTCCGAAAACCTTCTGCATTCGCAATTACTGTAGGTTTACCACCTTCCATAACTGCTACGCAGGAGTTTGTAGTACCTAAGTCAATTCCAACTACTTTTGCCATTGTAGGTGCTGGCTCCGTATAACTACAAGAAATTTAAAGAGAGTATAAAGGACTAAATCTTGAACCAACTGAGTTAGAAAGCAGCCAGTCCAGCAATAATTCCCTATGATTTGACGTACTGCTGATATATATACTGAGCCGATGTAGCCAGTCCATGAAGGGTGGTTTTCCGAACTTTGTTAGGGCGGTTATGCCTCTATACTGGTTAGCACTTGACCACTCAGTGATTGGCTATTAGTATTCAGTCACTCATCTAATGTATGAGAATTAATACTTGAAACAAATAGGGTGAACCGTATTTCTCTTGTGGTGTTTGCCGTCTTTGGGGATTTTGGATTTTGGATTTTGGATTTTAGATTGGCGATTGGCGATTGGCGATTAGAATTAGGAGAAGTTATAGTTAAGATCTAAGTTGTTACTTTTATTTTGTAATCCCTAGTTCCTAGTCCCCAATCCCTAATCCCCAATCCAAAATCCAAAATCCAAAATCCAAAATCCAAAATCCAAAATCCCTAATCCAAAATCCCTAATCCAAAATCCCTAATCCAAAATCTTCAATTTATGCTTACGCTGTCTCCTAGTTTAAAAGCTAGACTTTCGACTCCTCTAAAAATTGGTTCGCTTGAGGTCAAAAGTCGAGTCCTTCAGTCGCCTTTGTCCGGAGTGACTGATATGGTATTTCGGCGACTGGTGCGTCGTTATGCGCCTGAGTCAATGATGTACACGGAGATGGTAAATGCTACGGGCTTACACTATGTCAAGCAGTTGCCCAAAATCATGGAGGTAGACCCCAACGAGCGACCAATTAGCATTCAGCTGTTTGACTGTCGCCCAGATTTTTTGGCAGAAGCGGCGGTGAAAGCAGTTGCAGAAGGTGCTGATACCGTTGATATTAATATGGGTTGCCCAGTCAATAAAATTACTAAAAATGGTGGTGGGTCTTCTCTACTGCGTCAACCAGAAGTGGCTGAGGCAATTGTTCGAGAGGTGGTAAAGTCGGTAAACGTACCTGTGACGGTAAAAACCCGTATTGGTTGGAATGACAAAGAAATTACAATTCTTGATTTTGCCAAGCGGATGCAGGATGCAGGGGCGCAAATGATTACGGTACACGGTCGTACCCGCGCCCAAGGTTATAATGGCAATGCCCGTTGGGAATGGATTGAACGCGTTAAAAATGTACTTTCAATTCCCGTAATTGCTAACGGGGATATTTTTTCGGTTGAAGCAGCACTGAAGTGTTTGGAACAAACGGGTGCTGATGGGGTGATGTGTTCCCGTGGAACTCTAGGTTATCCGTTCCTAGTTGGTGAAATTGATTTTTTTCTCAAAACCGGAGAATATTTACCACCGCCTACTCCAATTCAGCGTTTGGAATGCGCTAGGGAGCACTTGGAAGCTTTATATGAGTACAAAGGTATTAGAGGTGTACGCCAAGCACGCAAGCACATGACTTGGTATGCTAAGGGTTTTGTTGGTGCTGCCGATTTACGCGGACAGTTGAGCGTAGTTGACTCAGTTCAGCAAGGTGTCGATTTAATCAACAATGCCATTGAACTGTTGACTCAAGGTTATGAACTTGAGGAAGAAATGGCATCTGATTTTGCAATGGTGTAATAGGGAGTGGGGAGTAGGGAGTAGGGAAGGCATTTTGCTCTTTACAACAGTGGGAGAAGATGAAATTTACCAACATCGTTCAATCCGATATCGATCGAACACAGCATCAACGCTTAACAATGGCATTTTTTCAGTCATTGCTTGAGCAATTAACAAACGATCAAATGGATCTCGATGATGGTTTGGTAGCTTTTCTAAAGCGTAAATGTGTCCAGTAGTAATTGATAGAAGTTGCAAATCATTTACTTGTTGCTGACTCTCAATTAACACCGAAAGCGGTAAATCAAAATTCAACTGCTTTACTGTTGGCATGGGCTACAAATTGCGAGTCTTCTTTCCAAATTTGAACTGTGTAGTTAATGTACATTTTCCCATCCTGTCTTCACAATTAAGTACTGCCGCCACTGCCAGAATTTTAACTACCGCTTCAATTGTACTGGGCAGAGGGGCGTGTTCGCCCACGCTTACGTGAATTTGAAATGCTGCTTTGGGCAAAGTAACAGAAGAGCGATCGCCACCTCTTTACAAATCCTTCCGTAATTGCCTTTGCGTCCCATGTATCTTCAATACATAACAGTGTTACTCTGATTTGAGAGCAAATCGCATGTCTAAGGGAAAGCACATATTTGAAGGCGCAAATTTGACTACAGGTTTGATTGGTGCTGCTGCTGGTATTGCTAGCTTGGTATTAGCATACATTGTTGCTACTGGCTGGACTCCTGAGATGTCTGGCTTCAGTTCAAAAGATCGTTTTTCTTGCACTTTGCAACCTGATGCACAAAACGGTGGTGAAGTTTGGATGGTGATGTATCGTAATGATCGGGGAACAAAGCCTTGGCTGAGAATGGTCAACAGCTTTGGTGGTGGCTGGAATACCCTAAAACGATGCAATGAGATTGCCCAACGCTTGGAAAGCTTTCGCCAAGATGGGTTAGTGGGGTTTAGCCATCGCTTTGATCCCAAAACACCTAACCAATCTGTGATTTGTGCCATCACTAAGCTCGATCGCAATAATTGCAATCTGCTAATAACACTCAAACCTAATGTTGACGGATATGATTCCCTACGACGTATGCTTGAGGCTCATAGAAATGGTACTACTGTTGACCAAGGCTCGAATAGTTCAACAGTCTCCACTTTTCCGCCTGGTTCAACGTTTATCAGCTTTGAAGACCAATTAGCAAAAGAGGATCTTAAAGCTGGATCGGATGCTAAGAAATAAGCTGTTAGGAATATAACTTGCGTATTATAGCAGAGTTTAGGGTGTAGGTGATGGGGTGTAGGGGAAAGACAGTGTTGAGCGACCTAATTTAGTAAGCAACTGCTTGCGGTTATTTATTGCTTGCTGATAGTCGGGCTTAATACTGATTGCTTTATCATATGATTTGAGCGCTTCATCATAGCGTTGCAGTTCATCTAAGGCAGTGCCTCGGTTATTCCAAGCTTCATGTTTGTCAGGTTTGATCGCAATCGCTTTATCATATGATTTGAGCGCTTCATCATAGCGTTGCAGTTCATCTAAGGCAGTGCCTCGGTTATTCCAAGCTTCATGTTTGTCAGGTTTGATCGCGATCGCTTTGTCGTAGGATGCGATCTCATCACTGTAGCGTTGCAGTCCATTTAAGGCATAACCTCGATTATACCAAGCATTAGCATCGTCAGGTTTGAGCGCGATCGCTTTGTCGTAGGATGCGATCGCATCATCATAGCGTTGCAGTCTATTTAAGGCATAACCTCGATTATACCAAGCATTAGCATAGTCAGGTTTGAGCGCAATCGCTTTGTCGTAGGATGCGATCGCATCATTATAGCGTTGCAGTTCATCTAAGGCAGTGCCTCGGTTATTCCAAGCTTCATGTTTGTCAGGTTTGAGTGCGATCGCTTTGTCGTAGGATGCGATCGCATCACTGTAGCGTTTCAATTCGCCTTGGGCAAATCCTTTACCAAACCAAGCTTCATGCAAATCAGGTCTGATTTCTAAGGCTTTCTCATAGGCGACAATAGCTTTCTCATAGCGTTGAGAAACTGACAAATCATTGCCTTCATTCAAGAAGTTATCTGCCTCCGTAGCTACTTGGGCGAAATTTGCTACATAAGTATTAATCGGAATGCCCCATTTAAAAGTGCCGACTGCATCGCCGAGACTTGGGTTAGTAACTGTTGTAGACTGCTGTTGTGGTGGTGGTTGTTCGCCTTTGAGTTCAGCTTCTCGAGAAAGTTCCACATCGGTACGCCCATGAACTGCAACCACTTGCCCTGATGTATTCATCACTGGGCTACCACTCATCCCCGCTGCGGTGATTGCAGTATAGGAAATGCCATAGCCTTGGGTTTGGCTATCAATTAATGACACAGTGCCAACAGTAAACTGCTTCGCCAAACCACTACCAGGAAAACCAGTAATGTAGATCGTGTCTCCCAAAGAGACATTGTCGGAGTTACCGAAATTGAGGGCTTTATAGGGGCAACTTCCACTATCAGGGTTGAACGTTACAACTGCTAAATCCTGCTTGGAAAAGCGTTTGATACTAGTGATATTGGCTCCTTTCCAAATTTTTTTATCAGGGGTTTGCAGTTGAAATTTAGCACTGGATGGGATCACATGACGCACTGTGAGTACCGTGCAGGCTTGGTTATCTTCACCAACCACAAAAAATCCTGTACCATGCCCTGGCTGATCTTCGTAGTTGATGAAAACCACACTTTCTCCAGCGAGCTTACCAATTTCTTTTACTGACTTTGAGGTGCTACAACTGATTAGAGATAAAGCGACAAAACTAAAGGCAACCAAGCAACGCCAAGACATTATCCCGTACCTACAGAACTGAGTGAGTCAAGTTACTTTGACTTGCTATCTATATAAATAGCACTAAAGATTACGTGATGAATAAGGATAATTCCAGATATTTTTAGTAGAAACTTTTTCTTTACTTTTCCTCTCCATGCAGTCAGAATATGAGTTAAAGGTGATATTTTAGTTAAAATATTTATTATCTAAGCAACATGACGTGGGAGGTAGAGTTTACAAACGAATTTGAAATGTGGTGGATGGAATTGGATGAAAGTGCTCAGGTTGCGATTGACGCAGTTGTTCGACTGCTTGAGGCACGAGGTGCAGAGCTTCCTTTTCCCTACAGTTCAAAGATTAACGGCTCACGCCATTCTCACATGAGGGAATTAAGAGTTCAGCACAAGGGAGAACCGTACCGGATACTCTATGCCTTTGATCCTAGAAGAGTTGCCATTCTTCTTCTTGGGGGGAATAAAGGGGGATACGAGCGCTGGTACGAGGAGAATATTCCAAAGGCAGACTCGCTTTATGATGAACACCTCGAAGAATTAAAAACTGAAGGACTCCTATGAAAACCAAGCCTTTTAGCGAACTTCGTAAAAAAATGACGCCTCAGCAGCAAGCAGAAAGTGAGATGCAGGCAAATCTTGCACTATTATATTTGACACTTTCTGAAATAAGGGAATCTGTAGGCAAGACTCAAAGTGAAGTTGCTGACAATATGGGGGTAGGGCAATCCGCTCTTTCAAAAATTGAGCATCAGGGCGATATTCAGGTTTCTACGCTCTCAAGATATATTACATCTCTAGGCGGAAGTCTTACTATAACAGCACGTTTTCCTGATAGAGAAATTGTCATCACTCAATTTGGAGTAACAGACCCCTCATAGCATTGATTTAAGGGGAAGGAGATCGCTTCTTTATACCCCCAAAGACAACACCCTAGGCTGCGACCACTTCATTCCCATGCAGAGTATGAGCACGAGAGTAAAAAAAAGCAAAAAAGGCAATTTTGCTATATAAAATTAACAAAAATTTAGTAAAGAAATGTGAAGAAGAAATAAGCACTAAAATCGGCAGATTGCAAGGCTGAGAAGTCACTCACTGCGGTACTCTAGATAAAGTGAATTTATCTCCTGGCTTTACATATTCTTTTATGACATCCGTTGTTTCCAGTTCCATACGTACAATTCGCATTGGTTCTCGTAAAAGCCAATTAGCACTCGTTCAAACCCATTGGGTACAAGAACAACTCCAGAAACGTTTTCCGGAAATTTCTTTTGAAGTTCACACCATGGCTACCCAAGGTGACAAAATTCTGGATGTAGCTCTAGCCAAAATTGGCGATAAGGGATTATTTACTAAAGAGCTTGAACTGGGAATGCTGGATCGGGAGATTGATTTTGCTGTTCACTCCCTGAAGGATTTGCCAACACGTTTGCCTGAAGGATTGGCACTGGCTGCTGTAACAGAACGTGAAAACCCAGCAGATGCGCTCGTTGTGCATGAAAAACATAAGGATAAACAAATTGATACTTTGCCAGAAGGTGCAGTCATTGGGACTTCTTCCCTAAGACGATTGGCACAATTGCGGTATCATTTTCCTCACCTCAGTTTTAAAGATGTGCGGGGAAATCTCAACACGCGGATGTCCAAACTGGATGCTGGTGAGTACGACGCTCTGATTCTAGCTGTTGCAGGATTGGAACGATTGGGAATGAGCGATCGCATTCATCAAGTTTTGTCCAAAGAAGTGTCCCTTCATGCTGTTGGACAAGGGGCTTTAGGAATTGAATGCCGTGCTGATGATACCGAATTGATATCGCTGCTCAAAGCCATTGAACATCCAGAAACACGCGATCGCTGTTTGGCAGAGCGAGCTTTCTTGCGCGATTTAGAAGGTGGCTGTCAAGTTCCTATCGGTGTCAATACAGAAATCAATGGTAATACTTTAACACTGACAGGTAATGTTGCCAGTGTTGATGGGAAAAAAGTAGTCCAAGACACGGTTTCTGGAGAGACTGAAGACGCAGAAAAATTGGGAACTGAACTGGCGCAAAAGGTTCGAGAGCAAGGAGCACAAGAAATTCTCGATGAAATCTTTGCTCAAATCCAAAGAAATTCTTAATTTTTTCTGCTGGCAATGTGATTAGATCAAAAGAAGTTACCGTTGTACGGCAGTAGGGTGGGTAATACCCACCAGTAATGTCACGGTGAGTCATGCCCACCCTACAGTAGAGTTTAAACTAGGCAGAGCCGGGGAAATACAGATTACCATGCAGATTCTATTTGTTGCGGCTGAGGCAGCTCCCGTTGCCAAAGTTGGAGGAATGGGTGATGTTGTTGGAGCACTACCCAAAATCCTAAAAAGAATGGGGCACGATGTGCGAATATTTTTGCCCTACTATGGGTACATCTCAGACAAAATGGACGTTCCCAAAGATCCAATTTGGAAGGGATTTGCCATGTTCCAAGACTTTGCGGTATACGAAACCGTTCTGCCTGGTACTGATATTCCTTTATACTTGTTTGGACATCCAGTATTTTCGCCTCGAAAAATTTATGGTGGGGAAGATGAATTCTGGCGGTTCACACTATTTGCGAATGGTGCTGCTGAGTTTTGCTGGAACTACTGGAAGCCAGAAATTATCCACTGTCATGACTGGCATACGGGTATGATCCCAGTGTGGATGCACCAATCTCCTGAGATCACCACTGTTTTTACGATACATAACCTGGCATACCAAGGTCCGTGGCGCTGGTACTTGGAGAAAATTACTTGGTGTCCTTGGTATATGCAAGGACACAACACAATGGCAGCTGCGGTGCAGTTTGCAGATAGAGTCACTACTGTTTCCCCAACATATGCTGAGCAAATCAAAACAGCTACTTATGGTGAACAGTTAGAAGGCTTGCTGTCTTTTATTAGTGGGAAATTATCTGGAATTCTCAACGGTATAGATACTGAAATTTACGCTCCTGAGAATGATAAATATATTACTCAGGCATTTACACCCGATACCCTAGAAAAGCGTAGAGCTAACAAAGTTGCTTTACAGGAAGAAGTAGGTTTAGAAGTCAATTCTGGTGCCTTTTTGATGGGAATGGTAACGCGTTTAGTAGAGCAGAAAGGCATTGATTTGGTGCTGCAAATTCTAGATCGTTTCCTGGCTTATACTGATTCTCAGTTTGTACTTTTGGGTACAGGAGATAGATACTATGAAAGCCAAATGTGGCAAATGGCATCTCGGTATCCCGGAAGAGTTGCAACTTATATACTTTATAATGATGCATTAGCTCGTCGCATCTACGCAGGTAGTGACGCCTTCCTCATGCCAAGCCGATTTGAACCTTGTGGTATCAGTCAATTGATGTCTCTACGTTACGGGTGCGTACCAATTGTCCGCCGTACAGGAGGACTAGTTGACACCGTATCTCACCACGATCCAATGACAGAATCAGGGACAGGTTATTGTTTTGACCGCTACGAACCATTGGATTTATTTACCTGCTTAATCCGAGCATGGGAAGGTTACCGCTATAAACCTCAATGGAAAGCACTTCAACAACGGGGTATGAAGGAAGATTTTAGTTGGTATCGCTCTGCCAAACAATACGTGAATTTATATAGATCGATGTACGGGTTACCGGAGGAAGAAGACGAACCAATTCTACAAATACCAGTGACCAGTGACCAGTGACCAGTAACCAGTGACCAGTTAAGGAGGATAAAGATACCCTAAAAATACTTGAATTTCTAAATATAGTGATTCTCGCTTGAATCCAATACAGTTCTTGTGGAACGGGCGTCTCGCCCGTTTTAGGCAGGCAAGATGCCCGCCCCACAAGCTCCTTATCAATAGTATTGCACTTAACGAGAAAAACTCCTACAGACAAGCTTTTCTGACTTCCAATGTCAGAATTAATGAAGGAAATTTTGCCCTAAATATAATTTTCTGTAAACATTACGGTTCTACTTGGGAACAATATCAAAGTGCCTTCTGTTACCTGTCAATGATTGAGAAAACTCACTTTTTCCACTTGGTATTTTGGCAAGACATTCCTTCTCCGTAAACCTATAGTGGTAGCCAATCTTAAGATCGCAACGGACTTACAAATTTATTCAGATGACTAAGTTAACGTTGTTGTCGTAACACTGTAACAGCAATTCTCAAAAAACACTCTGAACCATTTTTCCTCCGGTGTGGAAGCTAATGAAAAAAATAACTGCGTCTCGTGTTTGTGGTTGTGGCTTAGTTGGACTATTATCTTTTATGGTTCTGCTAGGTACAAATAATCGTGTTCTTACACAGGAAAATCAAGAGTTCGGGATTCCAGAAAATTCTGTTTCTCCAGAAAATTTTGTTTCTCCAAATTCCGTTTCTTCTGGGATGATTTGGCCCGCTCAAGGGGTCATTTCTCAAGGTTTTCGCAAACGGCAGCATGAAGGCATTGATATTGCAGGACCAATTGGAACTCCTATTTTTGCAGCAGATGACGGTGTAGTGCTACGAGCAGGCTGGGAGGACACGGGACTTGGCAATGCAGTTAATATTCGACATTTTGACGGTCGAGTTACAGTTTACGGTCACAATCAAAATGTGTTAGTTCGCAGAGGACAAAAAGTCAACAAGGGTCAGATGATTGGCAAGATGGGATCTACAGGCAATAGTAGTGGACCTCACCTGCATTTTGAAATTTATCCTAACGGTCCTCGTGCTGTTGACCCCATACGTTTTTTACCATCTTTAGTTGCTGGAAGAATACCACCGCAAAAAATAGTATCATCTCCTACTCAGGGTAGAAGAAATGATAACTTTGCTCGTGAAATGCCACCATTTGTGGGAAGACGGCACGTCTCGCCTTCACAATCAATGTCTAGAGCAGTTGAATCTCCTGAACCGATTTATTCTGAAAATTTTGACGCTGAACCTCCTGAATCCGTTGATGCTGAATGCAGTGGCAAGACAATGCTTGAAGGAGAAACAGTAAGCGTTCATGTTAAGGTGTGCTACGAGGACGGACAGTTTTACTACATAGGACAAAAGAAAGAATATCCAGGTAGCCCCATTAAGATACCAGCTGAGTATCTTGGCAGACAAACCTATCAAGCAAATAATGGTAGTTTCTGGTATCGCGTCAGCCCTCAAAAAGTAGAAGTTTGGCAGAATGGCAATCCCTATCCTATCCGTTCTGACAGATTTGACAAACAAAATGTTTCCGGAGGTTGAAGAAGAAATTGGGACGCGAGAGACACGGGAGAAGTTGCTAGTACAACTTAGTGTAAATAAATCAACCATTAAAAATCAATCAAAAGCTTGCATGATAACATTTTGCATCTTCTGCCCTCTGCCCTCTGCCTTCTGCTTCCTCTAAACTCAATTATTTGTCAGCGATCTGAATCACATTTTATGAAAATTTTTGCGATCGCTATGATAAATTTGACGATCTCCGAGTTTTGTGACAAATATTAATTTTTTTTTTCAATTTCTAAGTAAAAATTTCTACATTAAGCCATATACTATTACTTGAGTATTTTCGGAAATACTCAGAATTAACACGGAAACGGGCAAGGCAAATCTCTACATCTAGCATACTTTTTAAAGAAGGAGATTTTTGTGGAATATCTTGCTTATTCTCTACTGGATAGTGCCTATGCAGAGGCAACGGAAGATGCTGAATACGATCTTCCTGAGTTTCAATTCCAATTTCGTTGGAACAGACAATTCAAATCTACTTGGTTAACTCTTGCTAGCCTGGGTACTATTGGTACATTATTTGCAATTCTAGGTCAAGTTCAACCAGCTTCAGCTGCTTACTATGGTCGTGGTTACCAGTACTATGTAAACACCAATGGTGGCAACCTCAATGTTCGCTCTGGTCCGGGCTACTACTATCCTGTAATTGGTAGTGTCAGAAATGGTGCAGCACTTGCATCACCTGTAAGAGCCAGACGTGGATTTGTTCAGTTAAGCACTGGTAATTGGGTTTCCTCTAGCTGGATTAGCACAACCCCTGGTTATGGAACTCGTCCTGGCTATGGCGTTGGTGGTAGATATAACAGAAACTGCTACTGCTACGGTACAGGCGGAAGATACCACAGAAGAGCTCACTACGGTACAGGCGGAAGATACCACAGAAGAGCTTACTACGGTTCTGGTGGAAGATATGGATATCAGCGTGTAGTATACCGTCCTGTATATCGTACTGTATACGTTTACAGACCATCTCGGAACGGCTACTACTCTAGAGGCAATCGCCGCTACAACAACGGTTACTACGGTACAGGCAATCGCCGTTACTACAACAGTTACTACAACGGTAGTAGCAGATACAACAATGGGTATTAATGCCATATCGTTGTCATTTAAAAATCCCTTTCAACTGAACTAACAAACTGTAAAACACCCTGTCTTATATATATATTGTGGAAAGGCAGGGTATTTTTGTGTTGATTCTCTCTTATCTTTGTCTTTACGTTGCTATAGATTATACCGCTAATTCTCCTGATGTTGTCGTTATGACACTGTAACAGCAATTAACCACGGATGTTTTGAACCATCTTTGTTAGGGGGGAGGAATTTTATGCAAAAAGTGAGAAGTTCGCAAGCCAGTTATGGTTTGATAGCATTTATGACTTCTGCCACTCTGTTCGGTACAAGTAACCACGTTTTATCACAAACAGCACAAGGTTCGCTTAAAAGTCCTCAAACGGCTTTCACTATTGATTTTGTCTCACCATACTCTAAGACACAACCAACTTCACCATCACAAAAGAAACCTGCTGCTACCTCAAGAGCTAAAAATCGGTACAGTATTACTACGATCCTTGAAGGTGAGACAGCCAACTTTATTGTCAAAGTTTACAAGGAAAACAATCAAATTTTATATGTCGGGAAATCCAAGAAAGATCCGAATAAACCTGTGAAACTACCTGCTAAGGTTGTGGGCAAATCTAAATATCGTGCAAATAACGGTAGCTATTCCTATATTGTCAATCCTGATAGAGTAGAAGTTTGGCAAGGTGGTCGTAAAATTCGTAGCGATCGCTTCCGACTTTCCAAAGTATTTCAGTGACCAGTGACCAGTGACCAGTGACCAGTAAGCGGTTAGCTAGTCATGGATTTGTGATAAGAAATACGGGCGGCAGGTTATCTGATAAAGTCCACGTAGGTGGACTTTGTTTGTATAGTAGCGAATTTTATTCGCCCGTTCGGTTATCAATTTCTTACGAATGATTTAGGATTGCCATATAGCAAAACAGACTTCAGTTACACAATCATTAGTTAATTTAAAAAAATAGGCAACTTTGTTACGTAGTTTTTAATTTTGTTAAATGACTTTGAGATGTAAAGGAGTACACACTTTATGAACTCTCATACTGATGCTACTAGTCTTCTAGATGCTGAACAGTACAAAATTTACGAATTTAAAGAAAATAAATCGGCAACAGTACCTGGTTATTTAGTCGTTAGTACTGCAACGCTCAATGTCGAAAAAGCTGACAATGATATAGAACATTTACAAAAACCTGCTAACCCACAATTTTTTATTCCGATCGCCGAGCAAGATGAAACTTCAACTAAAGGAGTCATTGAAAAGATTGCAAGATATTTAATAGAAAGTCAGGAACCAGAAATTGTCATAAATATTCATGGATACAGTTCTACACCTTCTGATACGGAGAAAGGATGTAAAAAGATTTATGATTACGTTAATGAAAATCTTGAACAAAAAAATAAATATATATTTATAGGATACAGATGGCCATCCGAGAATCCCTTTAAAAAAGACCAGTCAGGCACCTTTAAAGAAAAGCTCGGCTATGCACTGAATGCTCTACCAATTGTATTAGCTGGTACCTTAAGTATAGGGCTAGGAATTAGCATAGTCACTACACTAATTTTCCTATTTTTCAATCGATTACCGTCTAGCCTTGTTCATTTATTCACAGCTTTTTTAATTCCGTCTGTGATTGCAACTTCCGTTATTTTTGCGCTAATTCTTTTGAGAATAAGTGCCTATTTTCGTGATGTTTATAGAGCTAGTAACTATGGAGTTATAGATTTAATAGAATTGTTAAGACAGGTTGATTTTACTGTACATAAGGAAGCGAAAGATAAGCGAATCAAATTATCATTTATTGGTCATAGCATGGGGTGTTTTGTAGTCACTAATGTCATTCGTATTCTTTCGGATATTTTTGACGTTCAATCTATCAACAAAATACCTTCTTCAAATATTGGCAATGTATTTTGCTTAGGACAACTTGTTTTAGTTGCACCTGATATTCCCGTAGAAACTATTTTACCAGGACGAGCTAACTTTCTACGTTCTTCCTTACGACGCTGCCAGGAAGCTTATATCTTTTGTAACGAGGGCGATCTACCTTTGAGAGTTAACTCTACAGCAGCAAATTACTTTAGTTTTCCTGCTAAGACTCGTATTAGTGGTTACAGGCTTGGTAATGTAACAGTAAGTCATTTCACTAACCAACATGATAAAGTTGGTCGCACCCCTACATATGGAATTGTTAATTTAGATCGGCAAGGCAATGCTGATAGTTACACGTTTGAGCGACCCTATAAATATCTAGAAATTCGCTCTTCTAACAGGGAACATAGAAAACTTGAAGAAATGAGGACATTCTCAGAAACTGAGTTACAGCCTGCAGACTTATTCACTTACTTTGATTGTACAGATTATAAAGATGATAAGAGTCAAAATATAGGAATTGTGAGTTTGGCTATACAAAAGCCAGCTATAAACTTTTGGGATTATGTTTCTCTAACATTTGCATATACACGTAAAGCTAGTAATAATGACGCTTCTAATGGAGTTGATACCCACACTGGCTACTTTCAGGGTCAGTTTAGTCAGCAGGCTATCTACAAACTAGCCTTTTTAGGATTTCAGGGATTTCTCAATTCTTTGTTAACGCAAGAGCATGGGGACGAGCAAATCCAAGCTTTCTCTCAAGAGTGTCAGAACAAACAGATTCAAGTTATTCTTTCACCACATCTGTATAAACATACTCAAATCAACAACTAGCAATGGTGTGATACGCACTTTTTCTTGTGGAATGCACTGCAAGATCCCCGACTTCTCAAAGAAGTCGGGGATCTGAGCAAAATTACTCATCAATTTATATCAAAAACAGTAGATGGCAGTTTATAAAGTTCGACTGATCAATTCTAATATTGGCTTAGATCGCATTATCGAAGTACCGGATGACCAATATATTCTGGATATAGCAGAAGACGCGGGTATCCGCTTACCATCTGGATGCAAGCAGGGAGAATGTTCAGCCTGCGTTGCTAAGCTTGTAACTGGAGAAGTCGATCAAAGCGAGCAAAAGTTTTTGCGTCCGAATGAAATAGAGAGGGGTTACACCATAACTTGTGTTGCGTATCCCTTATCTGATTGTACTTTAGAAACTCATCAAGAAGAAGTTTTGTATAAATTGTCTCTTTACTTTAAAAATATTACATAGCCATCAGAATAATTAAGGTATCAGAAGGTGTATAGCTCCTTTGAGTCATATCGATTGTTAAGATTTTCTTTATAAGGACTTTCTTCTCAAATCTTTACTCCTATATTGTATTAAAGCCCATCCAAATGGATAAGCCAAATCTGCCTTACTAGAGATGTTGAAGCATAACGTGTCGATTAAAGATCGTAATAGGACATTAAAACTCTAGTTTTTAGGTACATTGATTATGGGTATCTTTCTAACCGCACTTGCTACAGCTTTGAGTCTGCTAATTGTCGATCTAGTCGTTCCTGGTGTGAACATAGCTAATTTTCCATCTGCTATGATTGCTGCTGTAGTGATTGGTTTAATCAACGGTTCAGTTAAGCCAGTGCTATCAACTCTCTCTCTTCCTCTTAACCTTGTAACCTTGGGCGCGTTTTCACTCGTTGTTAATGGCATCTGTTTTGCTTTATCTGCATTCTTAGTTCCAGGGTTTAGCGTTCATGGAATCATTGCTTTTCTTTTAGGTCCGGTAGTTCTTTCTTTTGCTAATACCTTCATCAACAATTACTTTGTTGAAAAAGACCTGTCTTTGAAGAGCAGTGAAGACAAAACAAAGGCTGAATTACCATCCAGCTAGATTTTCCTATCTATTTGTAGAGCCGTTGAAAATTTGGTCTCTACTTAATACCGAACTAACATAGTCCATGTGGTGGATTCATTTATTCGGTAACTTCAAGATAATGTGAGTAAAAGAGTTTAAATTAAGAAGTAACAATCCCATGAAAATAGTTCGTTTTCTTCTCGGTTTATTGGTGCCTCCTTTAGGTGTTTTTCTAACAGTTGGAATTGGTCCAACTTTGTTCATCAACGTTTTACTGACCCTTTTGGGCTGGCTTCCCGGTAGTATTCATGCAATCTGGGTGATTGCTAAGTATGAAGAGAAACTGAATAGAGAGGGAGAAATATATTAACAGTGAGCAGCGACTGGTGACTAGTTAATCCCCATGGTTAAAAGTAGGGAATTTGAATAATGAATCAATTTCTTGTCTTGCATAAATAAATTTAGGGGCTTATGTTGTATAAGTAACTGGTCAACATCAAAAACGTAAGACATAGTAGAATAAACCCGGTATCTCCAAGATACCGGGTTTCTAAATAACTGCTTAACTGAACTGTATTGTAGACATTCTGGGATAATATATTTCTTGGAAAGCCCTTAAGACTGTGATTTTAATAGATGAAAAAAGGTGGGCTTTAGCCCTACCTACAATTAAAGTCTCTATTTATTGACTGTTTCCTGGTCTTTTACGGAATCTTTGTCTTTAAATTTATCTGCTGCTGCTAATAATAAATCTCTCAAGATTTGTCTGATTTGTCGCTCTTTTCTAGCTAGTGCAGTACCTGCTTCTCCAATTTTTTCATCGATTTGAGAGTGCTTTTCTTGTACCTGTGTAACTACGACTTCTGCTTGTGGACGAGCCTGGTTAAACCAGTTCTTTGCTTCGTCTAGATACCCTTGAACCTCTTGGGAACGTCCACCGTACCGTGCAGTTATGTTAGCTCGTACAATGGCTAGCTGTCCTTGCAATTGAGCGTAGCGTTTCTTAAGCAAAGCAACTTCCTCACTATCTTTGACGGCATTAATAGCAGAGTCTACCGCAGTTTTGGTGGAAGAAGAGTTCTCTTTACCTGTTTCTTGGATTTCTGCTAGTATACCTTCTACTTCTTGTTGGATTTTATCTTCTTGTTCGTCCAATTTAGCCTGTAGCTGCTGAACCTCGGCTTGAGTTTTTGCGATCGCTTCGTGTCTTTTACTATTAATTGCTTCTAGAGCTCCCTCAATAGAGGCTGTCACCTCTTCTTTGAGTTCGCCCCCTTTGTCTTGTAAGTTCTCAATCACTGTAGAGATAGCATCTTTGACAAGAGTACGAAGTTCGCTTGAACCTTCTTTAAACTCAGAAGCTACCTGAGAAACTGCTCCTTTGACAATTTCTCGAATGCGATCGCTTCTTAGCTGTCCAGTTTGTTTTGCTTGTTGAAGATCGGCTTGAATTTGCTCTTTGATATTATTAGGCATTTTTCCTACCAATTGGAGATTTAATCACTTATGTGGATAAATGAAGGTGTTGTATAATTTCTGGTTAATTTCTTATCAGTAGACCAGTGAAAAATTACTCTAGAAAATTCAACTTTTTGTATATACAACACCAAAATATATAAGGTTATAATCCTACATTGATATTGTGACGCAGTATTGTCTAAGCAGGTACATCCTTTAGATAGAAAAACTAACCAGTGAGTGGTCTGCCATATTAATTGTAAAGTTGGTTTAGATCCCCGACTTCTTGAAGAAGTCGGGGATCTGGTAGCTCCTCAAGAGTGCAGTCTACTAGTTAAATTCCTTCTTACCTACCTTGAAGCCGATAATTTTCCAGGGTTTTACGGTATGCGGATCGTCAGAATTCAAAGAACGTTCCAATAAGTCTACCGACTCATTTAAAGTCAATCCCAAATCACTTTGCAAGCGCAACTCTGCTGTCTTACCATGACATTCATAACACCTGAGAATCCACTGTTCTGGGTCATCTTCTGACTGCTTAAAAGCCATCAAGATTAAATTATCATTTGATAAGTTCAACAAACTACCACTAGGTGATAAAGAACCTTTACTACTGTACTGTTGTGGATTCAGTACCAGCACTTGTAAGGGTAGATTTAATTCATACCCCCGTCGTACTGTATGGGCTGTTTCCCAACTATCAGCATGAGGATATAAGGCATAAGTAAATTCATGATCACCTCGATCTGCTTCCGGATTGGGCCAATCGGGACTGCGTAGCAAAGTTAAGCGGAGTTGGTTGGGTTGGCTGTCGTAACCGTATTTACAATCATTCAGTAAACTAACACCGTAAGAATGTTTAACCGCAGACGGACGCAGATGGACGCTGATATTTTCCTGTTCCATCTGCGTGCATCCGCGTGCATCTGCGGTTTCAATTTCCGTTAAATCTGCCCAACGCAATGCGGGAACTTCCCATTTTGCCTTTTCTGCTGGAGATGTGGGTTTAGTAGTCCGACGAATAGCCCCACAGGGAATCTCATAAGTCGCAAAGTCTGCTTCTAAGTTTAGCGGAAAAGCTACCTTTACCAAAACATGATTTTCTTGCCAATTAACCTTGTTAGCTATTTTAAGAACAGCAGACCCTTTTTCTAAAATGTAATCTTGAGAAAAAGTTGATTGACCTATTCTTCGCACTACTCGCACGCGGGTTCGTAAGGTACCCCGTTCTAAATGATGAACGCTTAATAATTCTGCGGGTGGTAAAGGATGTTGAGCATAATTTGGGTCAATGTTCCAAGCATCCCAGTACTGACCCCTATCTTGGAATGCTTGGAGTTGATTTCCCAATCCACTGAGAACTTCACGCTGATTGGTTTTATCAAAGACGCCGGACAAATCACCCGTTTCTGAGTCAATCGTCACTCGCAAACACTCATTTTCTAAAACAAACTCTTCAAATGGTTTAACAGACTGTAAAGTAGGTTTACACGGACATAGCCAGAAGACACGATAACCACAAGCAGGAAGATCGCTGGCAAAAAACAAGACTGACGTTACTGGTATTTCATCACCATTCGATTCGCGTCTAAATCCAATAAAACGTCTCTGAGACTCAACCTCTTGCCCATCCAAATTATATATTGTCCAATCCAGATTTTGCCCATCATCCACTTCTGGAAATTCAAGTTCAACAACCTGCGATCGCACCCAATTGAGAGAATTGAAAATAACTACCGGTTGTGCTTCTCTTCGTGGAGGTGTCGGTAGAGAGATTTGGGATGCGATCGCATTCAAAGACTGCTGCAAAATACTACCACCAACCCGTTCTACTTCTTGCCAAGTTGGTAATGCATCTGTATAAACTGGCGAAATCGAAGTTCCGGGCAAAATATCGTGAAATTGATTAAATAATACCTTTTTCCACGCCGATTCTAGCTCATTCTTCGGATAACTCACTCCACAACTCAATGTTGCCCAAGCCGCAAAAAGCTCTGCTTGATAGAGTAACCCCTCACAATGACGGTTCCAACGTTTTTGATCGCCATGAGTTGTGTAGCAACCCCGATGGAATTCCAAATACAGTTCGTCCTCCCAGGTGGGGAATGGAGGAGGGGGAGAGGGGGAGAGGG